>JBKPHJ010000408.1:0-13321 GCA_046729835.1 Thermoproteota archaeon | reverse complement strand
ATGATACACAATATTTCACTAAAGCGATAGTCTACGCAAGAAAAATTGAGAAGAAGACAGCCCCAAAACATGGTTCTTCTGCCCATCGTCAAGAATTCGCAAAGTTGGATTACGGTTACTTTACTATTCAACAGAAGTGGTTTCCAGCAAAGAAATAGTTGTATGACCCGGTAGTTAATACACATATGGAAGAAAGCAAAAAGCGATCAATAGCAAAACCATAAGCTATCTTGCTATTCTAACGATAATTCTAGCAATAATAACTTACTTGTTTAGAGGGAATCTGGTTCAAACGTCTGGAATAACAATAATATTTTCGGTTGTAGCGGCGATTGTCTATTATATGCATGAACGGGTATGGACTAAAATAGCATGGTCTTAGATCCGATGAATCATGTCCCGCAGTTAACAGCCGTCAAAAAAATGACATATATCCCGGTAATTTAACTGAACCCTCGATCAATTTCTGTCGCGTACCCGGTTGATCTGACGACGTGTTGAATTCCGGTTGAACTTTGCCCAAAAGTGTTGCGAGTCGGATGACTATTGGTTTATAACTAGATCTTTCGACTATAACTTAGTTTCAATTAATCAGTCATGGATAACAATAAACAAATACTGCTTAATCCACATCCGACTAGGAAGCATAGAGAAATGACGTGTATCATTGGTGGTAAGTGCGAAGATGGGGTTGTATTAATCTCGGACAGCAAGATTACGTATGATGACCATCCACCAGATTTTTCACAAAAACTACATCGCGAATTCTGTCCAATAGTTACTGGTGGAGCTGGTGCAGCAGATTTGTACGATATCTTTAGAAAGAATGTGGTCCCAGTGATGCAATCTGGAGCCATCATTCCAACCACTTTTCCATATCAGTCAGTTCGAAGCAGTCCAGCAATGGTTCAGACTTCGGGAGTGATAAATCTGTATAGTACTGGTACGCCGGGTGTGTATAGTTATAACACTATACAAGACCAGTTTTCGACACTTGTTAAGAGAATAAATTCATGTAAGCAAGCCACAGAAAGAAATGGTCAATTGGAAGTATTAACTGCTACACAGCTAACAGATGTTCATGAATCAATATTGATGTATACAACCAAAGTCGGAAATAGTGACGTGATTAGATATCACACAATCGGAGACGGTGATTGTTATAGTTACGTGTTCTTAAAGCCATTCTACGATAACACAAATAATGTAACAATGGAAAAACTTACGAAATTGGGATATTTCATTATAAGATACATAGAAGAATTCGAACTTAGTCCGAACATCGGTGGAAAACCACGATTCTGGTGTGTACCAAATTATGGTGAGTTATTTACAGATAAAGAAAAATCTGACTGGGTAGAACGATTTAAAAATGAAACTAGAGTCATGCTTGAGAATTTCAAACAAAATGGGATTAATTCTTTACTACCAAGTAAATTAGACTATTAACTTCAAATCTTCTTAATCCAACTACTATCGATATTGCATGACTTCCATTCAAATCCATCTTTGACCAGTATTTCGTTAATCTCGCCATTCTTTTTTGTCTAGCCATCCATTTGGTTTGGCTAGATAAATGGGATTTTGTGTCATATCCAGACAAAGTGCAAGATAATTAAACATCTCATGTTCGGGTTATATTGAAGAGTCTAGACATGGAATTATCAAGAAAAACAGAGTCTAGTCTCGATTAGTCCCGAAATGTCATACAACAAAAATTGAGTATTTTACACAATCAGATTCTACGAAGATACGTTAATAGCTAAGTTAATGGAGATTTAATCCAACTCTTATTATTGCATTTATTATACTTTAACTTTGTAAAATTGATAATACACTTTCTTGTTACTATATTAATTGAGAAATTAAGTCTCAATTCTTACTTACTACGAATACTGGGACAAGAAAAAGAATGATTGACGCATTATCTGCTTATAGAAACAGCGGTATAGACGTAATTAATGACGTCATGAGAACAACGGTTAACGATGAACTAAAAATACACACGGTCAACTATCAAGAAGTCAAAGAATTTAGCGAGATGGCCCGATTCAGAAGCAAATTGGTCAACAATTGATCTTCCGCGTTTATTACTGATTTTCTACATGGATGAAACGACACAGAGCTTCCGCGTGATACTCATCTGCATAAACAACTATAATGTTGGAATTATATACGACGATATATAGAGAGTCATATAGAACTGTGCGTCTATATATAGAGTATAGAGCATGCAAAAAGCTATGAAAAGCGGGGGGGACAAATAAGATGGATAATATTCAGCAATTAACATATAATCATAGTAATTTTGAAAGACAAAAGAAAACAATTATGATATGCGATGATGAACCAGATGTGCTTCTATCATTTGAGCTAATGTTGAAACCAAGTTATGATGTAATAATGACAGGTTCTGGCAAAGAGTGCATTGAGAAGTACATAAAAGAAAACTATGGGCATTAAAATAGATCTTATACTCATAGATTATAGATTGGGTGATATGGTGGGTGATTCTGTTGCTCGCAAGTTAAGAGAACATAACGGAACCAAAATAATTCTCATCTCAGCATATGAGCTAGATGCTGATCTGATAAAAGAGTTAGAAAACTCTAAGATTGAATATACTTCTCCAATATCTTTTTGTCAGTTTTATACATTCAAAGATTGAACCAGTATGATGTTGACAATTTAATTAAAGAATGCTTCATCTCTTCACTGAATTGATTTTGTTTGTAATAATTAGAATTAAGAGCGTGATCATTCACAATTAACTGAGAAGAGATTGGTGTAATGTATTTTGTTCCAAATCTTTTATACAACGTCAATTTAGTGTAAAGAACGCATTCGTGCACAAAGTTAATTCCACTCAAAACAAATCGTGTATTTACTCTATGTTAGTGCATAATAACTCTCATTTACATGCATTTTGGTATTCAGTATCTGGTTCTCCCAATAATCATAAACCCCAATGAAAGAATAACTCGAATACTCGGAATGATTGAAAACAAACAGAACGGTCTCTGTATTTGTTGCAAAGAACGCATCACACGTAATCACGCCGTTGTGAGTAGCGGACGACCAAGACATTACTAACATATGTGTCATACGCCTAACGTTCTTAAGATTTCTTTATAGTTATCATCGATCATTCAAATATCTACCATATTAGCCATTCTTTTTAGAAAGACCTTTTAACTCAAGTGACCGTCTGGCATAGATTCAAATTGGTAGATTAATTTGAACCCAAAGATCAAAACTTTATATTATAGTCGGACTCCCTCAACTCCCCCGACTTTTTCAAATATATACCATAATGGTTATTGTTTACAAATATACTCGCCAAGGAAATTTGTATGAACTGGTACTTCAAGAGCAGCAACCCGTAGCCACACTTTAAGACCTATTCGTAACATACTCTCATCAATCAAAATAGCTGGGATTCTCGCTAAGTTAACAGGGCGTTATCAACAGAGGCTCCGCTTATATGAAAATGGCATGGTATCGCTATATGATATGTATAGAGTGTGCCGATAAAAGTGTAAACTATAAACTATAGACTAAGGGGGTCTCGGCGGTGCTCCAGCTAGGTCTCTACTGTGAATCCAATAGATCAGATAACACTCCTTCATGAAGTACTATTTTCCTTAATTCCTTTGCCAAATCTGTTACGGTCACTATGCCAACCATCTTTCCTTTTTCGAGAACCGGTAATCTCCTTATCTTATGGTTGATCATTCTTTGAACCGCCACTTCCAGAGGCGTATCTGGTTCCGCAGTCTGTGCGATACTAGACATTATATCTGAAACCAAAATTTTGGACGGAAGAAGATCCTTTGAACATATTTTTCTAACAAAATCTCTTTCTGAGATAATTCCTATAGCGTTCTGATTCTTCTCGATTATCAATGAACTTATCTGGTTAGCTGTCATCAGCTCCGCGGCATCCATGACTGTCCTATTTTCTTTTATGGTAATAACTTCTCTTGTCATGATGTTCCTCACAACTTCCTCCATAGGACGTATTGCAGAGTTTAACAATAAATATGATCCGTCATTGGTTTCGAGCATTTAGAATCATATTTTAGATCTCTGCTAAAAATAGTAATGTTCATCATAGTCTCAGCTACTACAATGCGAGGTTCGTCGATCTTGTCGATAAATACAATGACCTTGATTTAACCTAACGTGATTCAAATAGTCTCGTACAACGGTCATGTGTGTTATGTCCTACTTCGTTCAAACAGGTTTTGCTGAGATGTCAGGAAGCTTTGCTGATCGCCATGAATTAATAATAGAGATGTCCCGTCTCTTGAATGAGAATTGGAATGCATTTTGAAGTGTTGAGGTGATCGGGCATGAGATACACAATAAACAGTGCATTGAGAAGTCAACATGAGATTGTGTCGAAGCAGAAATACATTCCACACAATTCTGGCTCAAATAATATTGTCATTGGCATTTAAGATACTATTCAAGTAGAGTTCACTATGAACCAAATAGAAATAGGACATAAGGGAATGTCGAACGTAATTGTGTGCAGAAATTGTGGATTTCATCTGGAGATTGATGATGATCGAGACGCGAGGGACATGGTATACATTCACAAGAAAATAGGTTGCAAGGTTTTCAACGAGAGGTTCAGCGAATTTACATAATTGAAAAGATAGACATCAGTCTCCTCCACTCAGTTCATTCCATGAACCGATTATCTGCAAGGGTTTCAGAAATGAATAGGGCTGTCCCCGAAATATATTCCTTAATCACACATGAACCGGCTAGTCTTTTTCAACAAGCCCTTAGAAAAAAGAAAGACGAGGAGAACCAGACCGAAAAGCGTTACCCCTATAGATAAGTGCCCTGCACTTGCCAGTGGAATGACCTGCGTCGTTGCCACAAACATTCCTATAGAGACCTGAACTATCACTAAGAGAACTGCTGTGATGCATAGGAAGCGTATTTTTTTTATTTTGGAATATGTATATATCGCCAAGATACAAATACCAGCTGCAGATGAGAACGCAAGAACTCTATGGAGATACTCAATGATGTATGAGGGGCTTGGAAAGTTAAACAGCCCATTTGGACAGAGAGGCCATTGTTGACAATTCACGGGTTGACTAATTGAACTGAGATAAACGCCAAATAACATTGTAATATATATCAATAAGAGGGATGTAAAAGAGAGATATGCGAGGTTCTTATAGTGAGGCAAAGAATTCATACTAGGAAATTTCCTATTCCAAGCTCAAACCTAAGCTGATTGTGGGTAACAGAGTAATATCTGAGCATTCTTCAGCATACAATAGGCAAATATGGACATATTGTTTTGTGAAATTGGCAGACGGTTAAAGTGCTTGGGCTAACTCACTCAATTTTGATGCCATATCTAAAGACTGAAGTATACTTGTACCCACTAGGAATCCATCGGCACCAGCTCTCCTGAGCTCTCTGATAGTTTGTGCATCAGAAATACCACTTTCACTTATTACGACATTCTCACCCTTAGAGTGTTTGTTGAGAATTTCCGCCGTTATGGAAGTATCGACTTCGAGGGTATTCAAATCACGGTTGTTTATCCCAATGATATTATCCGTTTTAGAACCTACTAATCTCAAAGTATCTATGAATTCTATGTCCGTATGAGCTTCAATTACTGCCTTTAGCTCAAGTCTGTTCGCATAGTCCAAGAATTGTTCTATATCACTCTCTGCGAGATTCTGGTCGAAAACCGACTTAATAAACAATATACTGTCCGCTCCAATCATCCTGGCTGTTTTGATTTGTACGTCGCTAACTATTACGTCTTTCATGAGGATAGGAGCGCATATTTTACCTCTGATGTTTGAAATATGTTCAATTGATCCACGGAATTCGTAAGGCTGAGTCAACACAGATATGGCTATTGCTCCAGAATTAATCATCATTTCGGCGATATCTGTGGGCATGATTTCTTCCTTCATTAACATTCTATGTGATGGCGAAGCATACTTGATTTCTCCGATTATGGGCACGTATGGGCACGATAGAATGCATTTTTTAAGATTTAGGATATCGTGTGATCGGGTGTTAAATCTCGTGAGGTTATATGCTCCATTATCAAGTGCTCGATAAGAATTATCAACAAGCTTGTGAAGGAAACTGGGGTGTTCTCCGAATTTACCCATGATTATTTTTGTTCTCCAAATGAGATTGCTGGACTAAATAATTTGAGCGTTGCTTTTATCTCTTGTTCGTTGACTGTGTTTATCCAAATAGCGACAGTTGAAGACCCCTCTCAGCTTTCTAATCGAAGATTATGACCATTTCGCTCACTGAAACGCAATGCTTGCTTTACCATCGGGGTTCGTGTTATCTACAACAATCAACTATGTCCGGACTCTGTTAACTTAGCGAAAATCCAAATATCTAGAAGGCAGTGACGTTCACAAATCGCCAAATTCTCTATATTCATGTATTATAAAGTCGGCAGATCCAGTACTCTACTTGATAATCTAAGGAATTGGAAGTGTCTAGGTGACTCTAACTTCTCTCCGAGCGGTAATGCTTATTAGATTCATTCAATCATTATTTCCCAAGTATGGATTTTGACAAACTCTGTAAGGAGGTTCTTGATTTAGCATCCGGGATTAGGTTTGCTGGGATATGCGATGATTCGGGTGAGATAAAGTATGGGGGACACAGAGAGGGAATAGCAAACCTTCTTTCTGCAGACGAAACAAGAAGATCAAATCTGCAGGCATTGGCTAGATGGGCTTTGAGGAATTCGCTTGCGTCAAAGATAGGAGAAGGAAGGTATGCAATGGCAGAATATCAGAAGATCAAACGGATAACTGTTCCCTTGGAGCAAAACCACTTACTCCTCGTAACTACTGAAGTTAACGCAGATCATGATAAGATAATAAAGAGTATTCTAACCATGGTTGGGAAATAGATTTTCTTTCGTGTCCTTCAATTGATTGCATACAAGAAACAGATTATTCCTTTCTCATTTGCTGACCATTAACAGAACTGCTAATAATGCTTAATTTGTTTGTCACAACTGTTATGGAGTCGTCGAGGAATTCTTGGTTTAAACAGGACCTTCTGAGAACTGTAATCTTCTAGATACATGCTGTCTATCTTCCTTCTTGGTCGAAATCTGATTAGTGGCCTATTTCGAAGAACACAGTTGGCTTCTGCCTGATTCTTTTATCGAACCCAAATAGAAGGATTCTCAGATATGAATCAGAATTTGCTGCATATATGGGCATAGTCGCATGTTCTAGGATCAACAAACCATCTAGAACATATCCCAACAACAATCAGTACCAAAAGCCTGCCCGTTTAGAGATACCAGTACTAGTACTTTTTGTTATTTGTCCCATTGAAAGGTAGCGAGAAGCTAAACGTTGAACCTCTGTCGTGAGTGTTATTTTCTGCCCAGATTTTGCCGCCATGTGCTTCTACAATGTTTTTACAAATGAATAACCCTAGCCCCGTCCCCGTTTCCGATTTTGTCGAAAACTTTGCAAATAATCTGGGTATGATCTCTGGGTCAATACCCTTACCACTATCGGAAATACTTACGATGATTTCCTTGGATTTCCTTTCGACAGTAACACGTATGTATCCTTCATGTGTGAATTTGATCGAATTAGCAAGGAGATTATAAATAACTTGGGATATTCTTCCTTTATCAGCAAAAACAAAAATAGGTCCTTTCGATTCATATTGAAACTCAAGCTGAGTTGATCTTTCATCATCGACTCTCGTAGCATTTTTTGTATCTTCTAATGCCGAATGTATAACGATGTCAAGGTCAAACGATTCTTCATGGACCCGTAGACTCTTACCTTCTATACGAGTGACATCTAGGATATCTGAGGCCAGTCTGACGAGTCTTTTGGCATTACGCATAATGGAGTCAACTTGTTCATTGTCAACAGTCACCATGGACCTCGTTTCCATGAACTGACGTTCTATATACTGAGCTTCTCCAAGAATAGGCATGATAGGGGTCCGTAACTCATGGGCAGCTACATTTATGAACTCCTTCTGCATTTTATCATGAATTTTCAACTGCTTATTGGCTGCTGCCAGCTGTAGATTGGCCTCCACAAGTGAATTATTTATTTCCTTGAGCTGGCTAGTCCTTGAGCTGACAGCATTTCCTAGTCTTCTATTCCAGGATAGAACAATGAATGAGATGAATATGGCTACAGAAGCGGTGGTCACCACTACTATCGTACTAAAGGAGCTCAGTTGATCAATAAGCACTCCAACTTCTGTTGCGAGATTGTGTGGAACGCTTACGTAAAGAGTCCATAAATGGACGTTACCTATGATGACAGGTTGGTAGGCCATAGTTATAATGGAATCAGTATTTGGGAGCTTGATGTCGCTAACGCCACCGTTAATTTCCCCAAGGGAGCTGTTTATGATCGCGTTATAAGCATCCTTGATTTCTTCGGAGACCATAGACTGAAAGTCCCGATCCAAATAGTTTTTGCCTATTAATGACGGTTCTCTAGCATAGACAATAACTCCGTTACGATCCATAAATCCTACATTACTTGCTATTTGGGGGGATAAATCCCTCTGTAACATTTCACCTACAGTCTTCAAGTTAATTGCAGCGATTATTACTCCTAATGATGTGTTACGGTTGGATGTCGTAGATAAGTTAGATTTCGCAGACTCTATTCCTGTTCCAACCCGATTCTCTTGGATGATAGGAAACGAGATAAAGAGTCGGGGATTGTTATCCCCTGAATCCAGAACGTTGCTGTAATAAGGTAATGAAGTCTCAAGCGGAATTTGAATGAATTCGCGATCCTTTGAAGTTGAAGCGTTGATGGAGGTGAGATTTTGGGGGTCTTCGCCGCTCCATGATAGGATTCTTCCGTCTTGATCTAAGAAGTAGTATCCTTCGGTTAATTCAGATGTAGAATCTTGGGCATTGTTAAGCAGTATTTGAATCAAGCTATCGTTACTAAAAGCAGTGGGGAGAGATTCAGACAGAACTTCGAGTTTATTCACGATCGGATTCACAGTATGAAAAAATAGCCTTGAGAGATCGAATGCTGTGATCCTAGCGTTTGATCGAACATTATCAGAAGCCAATTCTTCAACATTGTTCGCAGTTATCGAGAAGTATCGGTAGGAAAGAAATGAAGCCAAAAAGCCAACGACAATTATAATGATAAGGATCAGGATGCTAGGTTTCGAAACTCTAGTGCCGATCATTTACAGCCATCCCTCCGTACATTATCCATGAGGAACAAATGATTATGTTTCAACCACTTTTATATTGTCATGTTCGACTTCGAGTACAAAAGTTCCTCCTATTACTCTTCTACCAAATATTCACTCCCAATTTTCACAATTGTGCAAGAACAGTGATACACAATTATGGCATTTTTTAATTTTGCTTCATTCTCCACCGTCACGAGGAATATGTGAGATATCACGTACAGCTCATCGTCAAGAGCTAGAAAAGATGCCCGATCTGATCTATATCAGTTTATTAATAATCGTCGTATTCGCCTTTGCAAGTAAATTATCGAACCCTCACTTCCCCGGAACGTGTTAGATACCACAGTAAATGACGTGAATATTAGCTAGCCAAATCTATGCGACCATTTGAATATTAGCAAGGTCATGATCAGATGACCAAAAATAGATGTCATCACGTAGTTAGTTGCTTGCTGACACGTCACATCTGTTGAAGAGAGTCACGTATCATGCGTCCATAAGCCCTGCTCGTTCATCAGGGAGACTAAAACTTGAAATTAATGTATATTGCGGCGGGTTTGGTCAATAGCATCACAAAATATTGATGATAAGATTAATTAGCATATCTGATTTATTTTATGTTATTATTCATGCTTTCCTTAATGGGCATTAATTCTTAGCAAATGAAAGAATCATTCTATAGATTTATCTTTAGCCAAATGGAGTCAACGGCTAGAAATGACTGATGAAATATTCATGTATGGTATTACCGCAGGCGCATTTGCTGTGCTCACAGGGATACTATTTGGTTCAAGGGGTAAGAGAAAATCAGAAGAACGAAAATTGCCAGCAGGTTCTTCAGGGTCTTCGGGTACAGGAAGATCAGGAGCAATTTAAATAGGGCCAATCACTCAATTGTTCGTATCCATAGCGTCCTTCGCCGCTTGAATCGGTGAGGGTATGCAGCATACATTTTTCGTAGTTCCCTTTAGATGGTATCTAATGTAAAACCTAAATGCGTTTCCCCTCCAAATCATTCGAACATAGTTGGGTTATTGCAGTCAGGGCTCCTTTCGTACGCCCTGTACTATATGTTTCTTCGGTGCTGAAAGCGAATCCTATGGTTTTTGAATGCGAGCCATAACAGATAGACCTGAGCATTAAGTTCCCTTCAGAAACCTAGACATTCACTAAAGGCGTACCTTTTCCAGTGGTCATAAAGGTCTCTTCCATTAAAAATGATAAGGCCTTTGTCTAAAACTACATGAACTACAATAAGAAATTGCTTCAAGTTTAGCTGTGGCGTGATTTTTCTATGAATTATTTTTTAATCGAGGTCCGTATCTAGATACTCATAATTTGTTGGCTATGAGTCTATTCTTCTTCGCCGTCACACTATGTTTATTTGAATCGTCGCAATATGTTAAGACATTTTTGTATTCGTCCATTTACCATGATGACATTGCCAATAGTACCCACATATGGAGTGTTCTACTACCTGACATGGTTAAAAGCCATATATTTTGATGTATGATATAGTTTTATTACTATCTCTTAGGTCATGTAGTAGGATATCATATCAAAAACTTTCGATACTTGCTAAATCAACACTCAGCTTTGATGATTTAGAAGAGAAAAGAAAAAAGAAATTGTGTTGGGCTGGACCGTATCTATACCTAGATCATCAGATTCACGCATTTCAAATAGTCAAAATTTACGAAACTACGTAGCTTAATATTATCTAATTGTTTCCGCTATTCGTCTATTCCACTACTCACAATCCCTCTCTTCAGGCAGTCTACGACTGCAGAACCTATAATTATTTAGGAGCTCATGGACCCCTTCTCGAAAAAACTCCGTGTACGAAAAAATTATCTCTTCGAACGTGATACTCATGCCTGAATTTAAAAAATCAAATAATAGGTAGTATGCGCAGAGTGATAGGATGTCTGTCTTTGGTCTTTTAACCTTACATACTCAAACTGCCCCAAGCAATTCCAGAATTTGTCAGCACGAGATCATACAAGGTAGACGAAATTCAACAAAAGAACGATCCAAATGAAATTGAGAGTATACCTAGAGTTCGGGTAAGGCAGAGAAGGTCAGTCCTTACGAAATGGACGAAAATGGGATAAACAACAACATATTTCTCTTTTGATTCTTAGGTGCCATTTTGGCTAATCTGCACATTAGGTGATATGTGTACTTGAGTGCTAAGACGTAGTCGAAGCTTCTTATGATTGATCGCATATCGGCCTCCGAAGGACATTGATATCTCCTCAGTAACTCTTAGTCCCTCAAATAGTCAGTGAGAGGTATGATGGTATAATGCCACATTTCTTGTAGGTCTAGATCCAAAATATCGTGCATTGAAATCCTTTTGTTCAGAACATCTCAGATAATGCTACGAGAAATTTAAGTGTCCAATTAAAGGCACAGTATTAAGATTTTAGACCTACTGTATGAAAAGATCGTTGTATAAACCACATATCTATACACGGCTCTTAGATTCCAATAAAAGTTATGGTTGAATTCAAAAAGGATTCCGTAATCATCATAATCAAGAATTTGGGATGTGACAATAAGCGAGTTTTGAATCTCTTATTCATTAAGATTGACTAGCCATAGTTTTTCTTCCTTTTGTTTAACTTGAGTAATATCAACCCTGCGACCCCCCACAGCATTACTGCGATAAAGGTCTGTCTAACAAACCACGCAATCCCCCCTGCTACTGCAAAGGCCATTCCCAAAATTCCAATGGCCTGCTTTCTTTTTACCATTAGTAGGATCCTTAAAGTACAGACCTTAAATAATCCTTCCCTAATAGTCGTACGCAACAGACTCGGTCGGTCGATCGATCGGTTACGAATATGGATGAGCAGAGCATGAGTCAACAATTGATATTAAATCTCAGAAATTCGAGAAGGTTAGATTTCCAAATGAATGGTGACATAGAGCTATTCAAATGCTTGATGGTCGAAGATAGAATCGGAAATATTTTTTATCATATACATTCCTTAAAATGTAATCAACAGTTGATTCTTTTTCATAGTAATCTAGACCTAACTTTTGCTTGCGAACTACCTGTTATACATACGCTCATGAACATAATGCGATAGGCAAACCAAAAAAATTCGATCGAGACCAGGCTTTTCTTAATTCAATTTGTATTGCCATTCAAGACAAAAAGGCTATATACTTTTAGCCTGCCGTTGGTTCATGGGTTTGTTTGGTATATATGGATCGCACACCGTTAATTCCTGTCCACTAAATGATGCGGATAGCGCTAAGACCGTGATTCAAATGGCAGAAAAGAGTGCAAATCAGACGAATAACAAAAGGAGGTATGGGATAAATAAGATCATCGGCAGGTACCACTCTGCATTAGAGCACACATTCATCTGGATTGTTGACGCTGACAACGCTCAACAGCTAGAAAGATTCTTGATTGATATAGGCGCAGCCAGATTCAATACGTCCAAAATAGTTCCACTAATTACATTTGAAGAGATCGTGAAAAACTGTCAAATGAGCTAAAAGCTATTATCTTCATGAACGCAGTTAATCTAATAATTCATATTTGTATGACATAAACATTCATGATTTCTCGACATGACAAACGTCGCCAGCAGTACCTCTTTGCGCAGCTATGATACTGTGTTACGACATTTCGATGAACCTAATCTGCTGGATTTGAGATATTTCAGTAACGTCCAAATGTAAGGAATATTCAGTTTCGTTACCTGGAAAAGAATAGCACCATATTACCCCCCCCATTTACGAAAAAAATCGATTTTTATACTTGCATGAATTTGTTATCAATACCAATGAATTCCCCATATCAATTAGTCGGAGCCTTGGGATGGTCAACAGGATTTCTTCACAAATATTGTGTTTACTGGCATTTGGTTGACAATTTAAACCATCTATAACCAAAAACAAGAAACAATATGGCTTCAGCATTCCTATAATTCTGCACAAATAGAATGGTCATGATATTCAGAGCTGGATCCGCTCTTAATATCATGAGAAATAGGGGCATTCTTCATTCCAATCGGCACTAGTAGCATTCATGAGTTACTAATTTGTAGAAAACATACGCTTGTAG
>JBKPHJ010000407.1:0-2544 GCA_046729835.1 Thermoproteota archaeon | reverse complement strand
AAATGAAACGGTAGCCCCCTCGTCTTGAATACTATTATTGTAAGCCCATATCCTTCCTCCATGTGCTTCTATTATTCCCTTACATATGTACAATCCTAAGCCAGTACCTCTATCCGATCTAGTTACAAATTTGGTGAATAGTATGGGCAGTATGTCTGAATCTATTCCTTTCCCAGTATCCCTTATTTTGACAACTATTTGATTGCGTTTATTATCAATCTCGGTTGTAACGGTTATTGTCCCTTCTTCTGTGAATTTGATTGCGTTGTCTATGAGGTTACATATTACCTGCTTAATCCTATTCTCATCTGCTAATATGCCAGTAGACTCGAGTTCCTTTGAACTAGAGAAGGAAAGGGTTATGTTCCTGTTGGAATTCCTAATATCAATACTATAATCTTCTACTACCTCTCTTATAGTCTTACCAAGAAGAAAACTCTCTTTTTTTAGCTTCAGCATCTTACCATCAATTCTAGTAACATCAAGTATATCTTCGGTAAGGTGTTGAAGCCTTCTTGCATTTCTAGCAATGATATCAATCATTTCCTTTTGCCGTTTGGTGGTGTCCGAATGTTGAAGAGCATCTGACAAACCCAATATAGGTTGTATAGGATTACGCAGCTCATGCGCAGCATTATTGATGAACTCCTTCTGTGCCAAGCTACGGATCATGAGTTCTTCTCGTAATTCGCTCTGTCTCCATAATGTATCAAATATCGAGACATAAGACAATACTGTTGATTTACTGCTGGAATACGTCGCTAGTCCTACTGCCTCCTCAAGATCATCTTTTGTATCATCTTTTAACTCAACCACAAGTGAGTACGTTCTATCAATTACTAGGATAGTCATCCTGGTCTGCATAGAAGGTTCAATGTTTCTTATTTCAACTCCATTAATCCTCTCTAGCCTGTGAATCATGTCTCTTATCTTATCCTCAATTGGTACAAGGATCTTGACACGAGTCTTGTATTTGATTACGTTCTCTACGAGTATGTCTATTCCCCCTGATTTCTTATTACGGTATAGGGCGTTTGCTGTATGAAAGATTATAAGTATCTCGTCTTTGGCTGATCGGATAAGCCTATATGCCAGGTTTATGGTCTCAGAAGGTTCCTTTAGGGTTTCTATTATGTCTGGCATCACCCCTTCCCTTATCTCCGTTAACCTTTCTTCAAGCGATATTGTCCTCCTCCAAAGCATTTCAAAGAAAAGCTGTTGCTGCTTTGCAAAGCCCGGTACATTGCTATAAATGAGTTCTTCAATGGGAGGATAGACTTCATTAACAGTTGCAACAGCTCCAAAATTCTTTCCGTCTCCAATAACAAAACTGCCACTGATTTCGGATAAGTGACCAATCTCAGCTATCTTGGACAATTCTTCGCAGCTATCAAGGTTGTCATTCGTTACGTCTGTTATTATCCTAATAGGTATGCCCTTTTTCTTCAGATCACGATATGCCTCTCTAATCCTATTTTCAGATAATATCGAAATAGGTCCATTTGATGGAATGCAAAGATCGCACTGATTTTCTATAGAATATATGATTTCCAATGATCTGTTTACTACTTCTTCAGCTCCGTACCATACGTCTGTCTTATATTTAGAGGGAGAAGATGAAGTCGAGTTCAAATCATTATGAATAGATGGGGCCTTTATGTATATAGGGATTATTCCACAACAACAAGTTCATCTCGCTTCTTCGCTTACCGGTTATCCGCAGGCCAACGGTTTGCTGCTATACTATTATGTAGTTATAGAACCCACCGCGACCGCTCTACAAGTATTCTTACTACAGATTGTGGAGTGTAGTATTGTCCACTCTTGCGACCTTCATTCATTGTAAATTTTCCAAGAAAATATTCATATACTCGACTTAAAAGGTCCCTAGAGCTACTTTCCTTGTCTGCTAAACCAATTCCACTCAGAAGAATCGGGCAGGACCATGTATAAAGACTTATTTGTATAGGTCATCTAAGTATTTTAGTTTTTATGTCAGACTATCAATGTGGGTTCAACACGTTTATAGCTAGGTCTTAGCTATTGCCTAAAGGTAGTGGAACTCGACAGTTTTTCCTTATTCTTTGTTTCACTCACAAGCGGCAATGTGAAGTAAAAGGTAGCCCCGCTTTCCCCACGAGAAAAATTATTCTCCCCCCACATTTTGCCATTATGAGATTCTATAATGCTCTTAGAGATAAACAATCCCAATCCAGTTCCTGATAAGGACTTTGAACTGAATTTTGTAAATAATTTTGGTAGTATATCGTCAGGTATGCCTGTGCCAGTATCTTTTACACTAACAGTAACATAATCATCTTGTTTTTTATCCAAATTGATAGATATGGTTCCTTCTTCTGAGATGGCTCTGGCAGCATTGTCTATCAGGTTGAGTAGAACTTGGATAATTCTGCTTCTATCTGCTTCTACATAAAAAGAATCTTTGTCAGGGGAATACAACAATTTTATATTAGTAGTACCTTTTTTGGGTTCGTTTTTGTATTCATCCAGGATACTACATATAAGATCATTTAAACTGAATCT
>JBKPHJ010000406.1:0-1824 GCA_046729835.1 Thermoproteota archaeon | reverse complement strand
ATGCTATTCAGATCCCTTGGTAAGGAGAAAGAGCGCTATGGCCACAAATGAACAGGAAGCAGGAAGGATAGCTCCTTATATTTCATTGAGAAGAAGTATGTCTAAGTCGATCATGTCGAGAAATTGTAGTTGTAACAACAGGAATCAAAGCCATTCCTTATATGCCTCCAAGCACTAAAAATATTTCTTGTCAGGAATTGCCACTTTGTATTCATTCTCTTCTACTCTGATCTTTGCCACAATGCACGACCTTGGTACCAAAGCCGGTCAGGAAGATCTCTTTCTGTCCAACCGGCCCGAAAGTGTAAGGATATTCTTCTGAATAGAAGTTAAAATATTTCATTTCATATTCATACCAATATTCCTAAAGAGATTTATGACATTGTCCACGTTAAGCTTTATGCATACAAAAGGCCTAGACCACCCCTAACTAACACTACTATATGTAGGATCGTACATACATATGTCTTTCTGTATGTAGAGCCCAAAGAGTTTACTACTGTATTGACTACTATACATAATACTCCTGCCACCAACATTTCTCCCCCAAATATATATTCAATATACACGCACGCTCGATGGGTGGACTACCCATGTTCAGAAGAGGCTTGAAAAGATAGGTGGGAATGCTCCCCAAAGCTCCTATTAATAGGGGATTTGATAAATAGTAAATTGCAATGCAGTTAAATGGTAAGCACCCTAAAAGAATACATCCAGAAAAGAAAGGAATTAGGGTATTGGGCATTGCTGAAAGCTTCACCAAGAATTCGACTTTCTCGATCCTAAGTGGCGTAGTTCTACGCCGTGACATGGTAGTCGATGGAGTTGTTCTTGGAAGAGCGGCAGTACGGGGCGACGACGCGACTGAACAAATAATCTCGATGGTTCTTAGACTTAATCGAAACGACGTGAATTGCATACTGATCAATGGTTTGATTATAAGTCTATACAATGTCATAGCCGGAGAAGTAATACTAGATTCGACGGGTATACCAGTGATCGGAGTTACCTACGAAGATTCAGCTGGTATAGAAGACAGGTTCTTTGCTAATTTTGACAAGACGGAGGCAATTCGACGAGTTGAAGCTTATAGGAAATTGGGAAATAGAGAGAGTCTAATCCTAAGAACTGGAAAGGTAGTTTACATCAGAAGATGGGGAATAAGTTTTGTTCAAAGTCTCCATATATTAAACGGTTTTGTTATGCAGGGAAAAATTCCTGAGCCATTGAGAATAGCCAGGCTAATTTCGAGGGCCGCTAGAGATTTTCCGAGATGTGACACTAAATTTAGCTGACTGAATTTATTTAGCCGTAATATTCTTATGTGTTATACAGGTTTAGTCGAATCGAGCCGGGTACATGATAGATGACGGTAATTCTATTCATAATAATAGACTAATTTTCCTCGATATTAAGCAGCTTTCACTTTTAGCCATTTTGCTCTGGCCAATCCTGCTCTCTTACCTTCTTTATTCAAATACCTTTATTTTGTCCTGGAACGAGGGCCGTGGAGGTTTCTTAATTGCATCAATTCTTGTATTAGTCGAGATTTTTGGATCAAAAACCGTGATTGGAGTACGAAAGCTAATAATACTCATTGTCCTAGCTGCACTGGTTAGCTTATACTTCTGCAGCCTCCCCTTTGGGGTTTCAGATTTTCTCCTAAGCAATGGGAAATCCCTCTTTGTACCAGTTGGGGAGAGCTGGGCTTGGATGTGGGATTATGCAATCCTAGCCCTATACTTTCTGGTTTGTCTGGGTCTTGCTTTTGGAAGGAAATGTTGGTTACGAACAGGAGGGGCGGCGACTCTGTATCTAGTTGGC
>JBKPHJ010000405.1:0-2494 GCA_046729835.1 Thermoproteota archaeon | reverse complement strand
TCTATGA
This sequence comes from Thermoproteota archaeon, assembly GCA_046729835.1. Lineage (GTDB taxonomy): Archaea > Thermoproteota > Nitrososphaeria > Nitrososphaerales > Nitrososphaeraceae > TH5896. The sequence continues at coordinate 2,487 of JBKPHJ010000405.1, read as the reverse complement.
AGACTTATTATACTATCTACAATTACTAATTTGGCATTATATTGCTCTATAGATCTGCCCAGATTATTAATAATGAGCTCCAGCTCTAAACTATTGTAAATTCTGCAATGATAAATTTGTGTAAGTATAGTTTCGGGGTTTAGACCTTTCTGTTCAGCTATCTGGAAGACACGATCGGCACGAAAAGTATTTTCGGTGTCAATAAATATTATACTTGGTGGTGCTCGCTGCGCAGTATGTTTATTTTCATCTCCATCATTGGTGTTGTCCCCAAGTCTGTCAAAGAGTGTATTAGCGGCTACACAAAGCGTATGACAGATCTGTGATTTGCCAGATCCAAACTCACCAGCAATTTCTGTAATAGCTTGAGTCTCGAATCCGCCGTTCAGAAAAGCATCGAATTTGTCCGAACCAATACTATATCTAGATAACTTGTTTCTTTTTTCCAAGAGATCATCTGCGGTTGAAAACTCTTTTGACAGAATTCTGTGCTCCGTTAAAATCTTTCTGGCATTAGCAACGAGTTTAAAAGCTGAATCAACATCAAATGATTTGTCGTTGTCTATGTCGTACATTCGAGCAAGTTCATACGGACTCTGGACGGCCAGCTGAGAAACCGAGTCGATATTTAACTTTCTTAGCTTCTGAAGTGTATCGCTAGTGATATCCCGAATGTATTCTAAAGACTCATAGACAGTGCTAGACGTGTGCATTGGCTGTTGTAAATTAATCTTGACTCATGATTAATATCCACTAGAGCTAGAAAGCGAGGGGGAGTGGGGACCGTAATGTACGTCACTCTCCCCCACCGTAAGGTTAGCTGGGGTATAAAAGTCTGTTTTGATAAGCTTGTCATAAATGTCTAAGCATGCTCGTACGAAACTCGAGCCCCAAAGAACAAGAGTTGAAGACGAGAGACCTAAAACTGTCGAAGAATTTGGGCTATCTCATCTGAAAGAAGAAGCGTCTTCGCACTCAGAATTAGATATAGAAACCGAATGTCCACGGTGCCATGAAATTATGGAACTTCGTTCCGACTTTGATGCATTAGCGTATTTCTGCGAGAGCTGTAGCTTCTTGCTAAAATGTGTCTAGCTGTCAGAGAAACTAATTATCCATTCTATAAATTGCACAATAACATTTTAAACGGCTCTGTTAACTTACCGGGACATCAGCAGTATCTGAACGGGTGTTAACTGCGGGACATATAACCGTGTCAACTATTCTTTAAATGGGCAAAGACCACATTTACCGCTCATACTAAGTGATTTGGTCTCGTAAAATATATCTTGGTATAACTTATCGATTTCTGCGAAGAAATTTTTTCTCTTCTGATTTGATTCTAATTCATTCTTAAGCTCGAAAAATTTGGAAAGTTTACTTTTCAAATCAGTATCAAGTAATAATTTTTCAATACGCGATTTAATCTCATCGTAATCATCTTCTCTCATCACTTTGCAAAGTATTTTACCATTCTCGCCAAAAGATACCTTATACATTGCTAAGTTTCGTGTCTCCAATGAACTACTTCGCACTACTCGATGTGTTTTACTAGATTTTCATGTATCTTACCGTCTAATCTCATTTTAATTTCATTCACTATCTCTTGTGTTGTATTGTCATAATAACAGCTAACGGGGTACTCTCTTTGAGAAGAGAATAACGCTGGCTTTAGTACGAGTTTAGTGTTTGTAGTTTCTACTTTTCTTTCTAATTCAGATGATATTCTAGACTTTATTTCGTTTATAAGATTCTCGATTTCTTCGATTTTCTGTCTAGATGCAGATTCTGCTTCATCTTTTAGTTTCCAAATGTTTGGATATCCATCACGTAAATGATTTCTCGCTGATCCGATGTCTGCTATTTTAGACTCTTCTGGTGCGCGAATTCTCATATAACCGTCATGATATTCACAACTCCCAAGAGTGTTCGACGTTCTGCCATATCCATCTTTAATTATTTGAACTGTGTCTTTGGAATGCTTGTGATAGTCGATAAAAAATTGTATGCCCCCATGCGTGCTACTGATCTTCTTCTCAACATTTCGAATAAAACTGATACACCGATGCCCAATGCTTGTGTGTATTTGTTGTCTAAGAAAATTCCGGTGATAAAAATGACGACGCCAGTCAAAGTAAAGATTATCCAATACTTCGGAATACTTTTGAATTTTTTTATATACTGGACACATGCCGTCTTATTCAAATGTAAAATATTGGATGTAAGTCAGATAATTTAATCATTCTCTCTTTTTATGTTCTTCAATCAATAATCTGACAATATCTTCCAAAGTTCTTTCTTTACCATCTTTTACGGTATATTCTGCTCCAATCTTGATAAGTTCTTTCTTGGTGTCATCGCTTATCTTCATGGTTGATGCCAAAATGAATTGCACAGTATACTAAGTATCCCACGCACATTTAATCATTCCGGTGTGACCGGTATACTTATATAGAGTATAGACGGTATATTCGGTATATGCTGCGC
>JBKPHJ010000404.1:0-2406 GCA_046729835.1 Thermoproteota archaeon | reverse complement strand
GCGTCATTCTTTGTGGTTGTCTCAGGCGAGCTCGAGGTTCTGCGCCCTTCGGGAGCCGTTGAGACTCTCGTTACCGTACATCGCTCTGGCCAGTTCACTGGCGAGGTCGGCACGCTGTCCGGCCGACGGACCATGTTCCGTGTTCGTGCCACCAAGCCGGGTAAGGTGATAGAACTTGATCGCCAGAATATGCTTACCTTAGTACAGACTGATGCTGAACTTGGTGAGATTCTGATGAGGGCTTTCATCCTACGTAGAGCGGAGTTGATAACCGCGGGTGTTGGAGACATTGTTCTTATTGGCTCGACATATTCTGCCGATACGCTTAGAATTAAAGAGTTTTTGATGCGGAATGGACATCCATACTCCTACATAGACCTCGAACATGACCCCGACGTCCAGAATATGTTGGACAGTTTCCATCTCGCAGCCGGCGAGATACCAGTGGTGATTTGCCGTGGCCAAGTGGTACTTAGGAATCCTAGTAAGCAGCAAATAGCAGACTGCCTCGGCTTCAACGAATCTATTGACCAAATTCATGTACGCGATCTCGTCGTCATCGGCGCTGGTCCCTCTGGATTAGCTGCGGCAGTGTATGGCGCTTCAGAAGGGCTTGATGTTCTGGTGCTGGAAACGAGTTCCCCTGGAGGCCAAGCAGGTTCAAGCTCAAAAATTGAAAATTACTTGGGATTTCCCACGGGTATCTCAGGCCAGGAGCTTGCTAGTCGAGCATATCTCCAGGCCCAGAAGTTCGGGGCGGAGATGCTCATCGCCAGGGGCACGCGACTTGTCTGCGACGTCAGACCATATATAGTAGAAGTTGAGAATGGAGCTCGAATTCCGGCACGCACTATCGTGATTGCGACTGGGGCGGAATATAGAAAGCCGCGGTGCGAAAATTTGTCGCGCTTGGAAGGAGCAGGTGTCTATTATGCTGCGACCTTTGTGGAAGCGCAGTTATGTGGAGGAGATGAAGTGATTGTGGTTGGCGGAGGCAACTCAGCAGGTCAAGCTGCTGTGTTTCTGGCGGAGGCTGCAAAGCGAGTGCACATGCTCGTCAGGTCTGTCGGTTTGGCCAAGACTATGTCGAGCTACTTGATTCGCCGAATCGAAGAGACTCCTAACATAGTAGTTCAACCATACACGGAGATCATGGCGCTCCAAGGAGGCGATCACTTAGAATCAGTTAGGTGGCGAAATAGTCAAACGGGATCGACGGAAGAGCACAAGATCAGACACGTATTTCTAATGACTGGTGCCGATCCGAAAACAGGTTGGCTCAATGGCTGTCTAGCTCTCGATGCAAGAAGTTTCATTAAAACAGGTCCGGATCTGTCACCGGAAAATCTTAGCGCTGCACGCTGGCCCCTTGCCCGTCAGCCATTCTTATTAGAAACCAGTTTGCCAGGGGTTTTTGCTGTAGGTGACGTACGGGGTGGAAGTATTAAACGGGTTGCATCAGCAGTGGGAGAAGGGTCAATCGCGATCTCATTGGTTCATAAAGTACTTCAGGAATAGGAAACAGATTGGGTCGCGCAATTTAATCTGAACGAATGACTAGAGCGTGCGGACAGTTGTATGTACCTCTCAGTATATTCCGGTAGTTTGGTATTTGTTGACATAGTGTATTCCTTGAAAAGGATTTAGCACCGTTCATTAGTAGCAGTCAGCCAAGCGTGTTTCATTTTTAAATTCTTCTTTTCATTCCTATGCGTATATACAAGTCAGTATCCGGTAGTAACAATTTAGTTAAAAGTGGTATTATCTATGAGTCAATGCCAGAATTGCAGAGAGATAATCTAAAGGCGTCAAATACTACTCATTCTTAAGATGGAGAGGATGCATTTCAGCTCAAGCTCTCTTATCTGAAAAATTAGTGTTGCTATAAGTTCCGCAAAATAGAAAGAATGTTACCGATCGGTAACTTCCATACTTAAATCAAGCCAATTGTTAATAGGCTTATGAATTTGAAATCTCAGAATCTATTTGGAGCATAGAACTCATTTGTTCTAGTTCTTCTGCAGTTGCATATGGACAATCGTTGGCATCATTATCCTCAACAGGCTTTACTTCTCCTCTTTCCTCTTCCAACCTATCTAACCTATCCGATAAGTTATCTAGAGATTTGTCTTTGCTCCCCCATCCTCTCAATTCTGTTTAATCTATCCTCTAAAGATTTGATAGCCAGTAAACCAGGTCCTTCTGACAGTAGCTTAAACCTAGTCTCATCTGATTGTATGATTAGTTTTAGTGCTAATAGCTTCTCTCTTATAGGAACTGTTTGGTCATTGTATATTTTCCATGACTCTTTCTTTGCTTCTTCAATTCCATCGATTGACTGCTTATAGTAGTAAGCCAAATCAGACTTTGCCAAGTCATAAACAAATTGTTGAGCTGATTCTTTCA
>JBKPHJ010000403.1:0-2515 GCA_046729835.1 Thermoproteota archaeon | reverse complement strand
GCAAGAGATGAAGACGTTCTCCTTATCTTTTCTATCGCTACAAAATCAAGCCAGATAAATCAAGATCATAGAATTCTTTCAATATACCTATATATGCATTTACGGGAGCAGGGATTTCAGTCTCGCATGTAATACCCATGTTCCAAGCATTTATCCAAATAATCATGCACTGAACCATAGTAACGAATCTCTGGTACTCTCCAGGGACTACTTCCAACTCAGTAACATATCTATTAGCGAGATCCCATGATCCTGTAAAGTCTAAACAACTAGTACCGTGAATAGTTTCAATCTGCTCCCGTACATCGCGCGAATATTCAAAGGGTTTCCTAGTCAAGAAGAAGGGAAAATTTACCTTTGATGGCCTGATCAGATTAAGTGGAGATAATATTGTTAACACCCTGAGGTTATTTGTTGTTTCTTTCTTGAATTTATCTATCATATGTTCTATTATCTGTTCATCAGTAAACCAAAACAGAATTACTGTAGCATCAGAAAAATGAACGTTCCTAATATCGTTAACAATTATTTGTGTATTGTTCAGTGCGCTTATCGTTTTTCTTGCTACAGATGCTATCTCCTTTCTTATCTCCACACCGATGGAACGTTTTACGCCAAATTCTTTGGCAGCAATTTGTACTGTGTTTCCAACCCCACAGCCTAGATGATAAAAAATATCCTCACTGTTGATTTCCGCAAATTTAAATAGTTTTCTTACCACGTTATCAGGTAAAGTTATATTCTCACCATTAATCACAGACTCTGGCAGTGAGGACACAAACTCGCTGATATCCAACAAAATTTTCTTGATTTCATGACTATAAATATCATCACATCTAGCATGCTCTACCAAGTCAGTTTTTAAACATTCGATATCACTAAAAAATTTAGAATTCATGTCAGAGCTTTATTTTTGGAGGGATCTGGAAGATTCTAAATGGGATCTCTTTTCTATCATTCAACTAATGTTGCCATTATAGCATAAGCTAAGACCATGCCTAGAGCAAAAGTATGGGTTTGCTGACTCCATTTCTATATCCTCAGAAAGATAAAATAAAAATTAAAAGGCCTTATTCACGAATATTAAGACAATACCATTGTAATTTCGTCCTTATATTTGGAAATGGGGATTGCTATACTATAAAACTTCCCTAGTTTTAGTCACGAGATTTGGGCCGTAGCTAAAGAGGACTTGTAGCCAAAGTCATTTTCAAAAAAATGAATACTCATTTTGTCCTCTAGCACATGCATACTGTCGAAATTATCTTCCCATGATCCTATTTACTCAGGAACCTAACTAGATATGCGGAATGCCCTAGATATGAACAGCTCGCTCGGCTCTGACCGTCATCAGAACAAAAATCCTACAGTCTCGGAAGGCTTCTAATTCCTTGCTTAGAGCCCTGACCTTGCTGGTGATAGACAATTTAGAGAATACCTTTGATGATGATGACCACAGATTCGAGCTAAATTATGTGAGTCACGCAAACACGAGATTAAAAAATGTTTAAAAAAAATTGCGGTGATGAAAGTAATTTGCTTGGTCGGTGCTGCTAACCTTCTTCCCAACCTTTCTCAAATACACCATTCTTGTGGAGAGGAATCGGTTGACCTGAAGTGTATTCCATAGGTCTCATCCAGAATATCGCATGGGTAGGACATACCCCTAAGCATGCGCCATCTGATATGCATCTTTCAGGGTAAAAGATGAATGCTTTTCCTCTTTTCCATCCTTCCACTGGCTTTACTCTGAGCACATCTGGACCCAAAGCTGTACAAATCTCTACGCAGAGAGCACAACCAATACATCTCTGTTCGTCTATATCTGGGATTATGGCCATTGGCATCTTCTAATTCACTAATGGTGCATCTCCTCAAGAGTATTTAAACACTATGTCAATTGTAAAACAGCGTTATATCAATGTAAAAACTGAAGAAATAAAAAACGGGTACAAAAAGCTAGTAAAAACTTATTTATTCATTCTAAGAACATCTACTTGTCCGCTGTGCAGCCAATCCTTTAGCTCTTCGTGACTTGGCTTGACATCGTGCTTTCCTGCTAAATGAAGGTGCAATAGAACATAATTAACCTGATTTAACAGTGGCTTGTTTTGCTCATCGCCTTGCCGACTTTTCCTTTTTAAATCGTCAGGAACAGTAGCCCACCATTCTTCGAATTTTCTAACCATATGTCCAAATTCTGTTGGAAGTTAATAAGCCTTTTGGGAGCCCCAAGATGTCTTCCTTTTAAATAACATATCTAATAATAATAAGCTAAAGGAAAGGGCATATGCCTTTCAATCAAAAAGATTTGCTGAATGCATATCATGAATATATAAAATTTGCTCGAACTTCTAACTATCACAGTCACACACGGTATATCTTCCCCTTCTTCGAAGGTACGTATTTCGCATATCGCAAACTAGATATCTTGCGCGTCGTTACTATCGCCAAAGCAATGACTTCCAATCCACTATATTTGGATGTCGGCTGTGGTTACGGAGACTTCTTGAAC
>JBKPHJ010000402.1:0-8321 GCA_046729835.1 Thermoproteota archaeon | reverse complement strand
CATTGGGTACTGTTAATCGAGATCTAATGTACTTAAAGATGGCAGCCAGGAAGAATATTTCTAAATACATCGATGAAACTCTGCCATTGGAATACCAGAAATGCATGATAGGCTTAGATGCTATACTGGTCAAGACATGGGGATAAAATAAATACCGTATTTATTAGAAAAGTTCCAAATACAGACCGTAAATTGATTATACAGGCTCAAGGAGATGTAAATCGACTTATTAATACAGGAAAGAGGGTCGTGTCATATTCCTTTTCATCATTAAGTGAAGCAAAGAAGCGCTTTCCAAAACTACGAGCAAATGAAGAACGTATAAGTGAACATGGTCAGGTTAGGGTAGTAGAGATAGAATCACGGATAAGCGGATATGATATTCTGTGACTAACAAATGGCACCTTGAATCTAGCGTCTTCAATTAAACCACTGAAAACAACTTTTTCTCCCAGAGCATCATGTTTCTCAACCGTCTTGAGATAAACTATTCTTGCTAGCGTTGATACGTACTTGCCGGGCTCAAGTTCAGATAGTGTGACTAATGGAATGGATTCATGAAGTGACGGCGGTGCTGGAAGTGTACGTGGATCTGGATAGCCAAGAATCAACGAAGTTGATTTACTGTTGTCTTCATTTTGTGACGTACTCGCTACCATGCTGACTCACTCCCATCATTATTTTCTTTATTTCTAAGTGAGATTGCGTTCTGGATTCCATCGCCTGATATTGAAAATTTTACTTGCTGATATGGATGGCATGGTGAATCTTGCATTATAGCAACTCTGTTTCTGCCGGACTTTTTTAGGAAAATTCTATAAGTTGTGCCATGACCCATTATATTTCCACCAGCAGCTCTCAGAGAATCTGTTCCAAGCTCCGAACTTTGGGGAGAAGAGATAACTTGATTTGTAATTACGATTGCTATATTATAGACGTCCGCATATTTTCTCAGTCTATTTAGCATTTTTGCAAGTCTCTGTTGCCGTTCAGCCAATGTTTCTCGCCCAGAGAACTCTGCTCTATGAAGACTTATTATACTATCTACAATCACAAGTCGGGCATTGTATTGCTCTATCGATTTGCCCAGATTATTAATAACGAGCTCTAGCTCTAAACTATTGTAAATTCTGCAATGATAAATTCGTGTAAGTATAGTTTCTGGGTTTAGACCTTTCTGTTCGCTATTTGGTAAACACGATCTGCGCGGAAAGTATTCTCAGTATCAACAAATATTATACTTGGCGGCACTAGCTGTGTATTTTCATCACCATCATTGGTGCTGTCACCAAGTCTGTCGTTTTCTAAGAGTGTATTTGCAGTAAATCTTTTAAGGCTCGAAAACCCGGGGTGTTGTTACTACTTGGGCCGGGCCAGAATCTTCTAGACTATCGAAGAAAAATAAAAAATGAATTAGTACGTAAATATGGATATAACCGCCGAGATATCATAATTATGGAAGATATTCGAAGTAAGCGTTATGACATCGGTATAGATGAGAAATTTGAACGCATATTGAAATATTATGATCCAATGCTTGTCGTAGCATTATTTCATAGAAAAGCAAGAATGGATGGAGTGATATTTGAAATTGGCTGTCTTTGCGATCTTTATGGGACTAGAAATATTGGCCATAGACTTCGATTTCTCACAGATCTGGATACAATTTCAAAGCAACGACACCTTATATTACAACGCTTTTCCCAAAGATCCGTAACGTTTCATTTGATGAGTTGATTCGCTTGATAGCTCTCTTGGCTGTAGCGATTACTTGTCCCCGTTGTTCACGTTGGTTTATCTTGGTTGCCGTCACATCTACCGTTATATATATACATACACATACTAGTATTTAGCTCTTTCTGCCGTGAGAACGGTATACGTATATAGTATCAGTACGGTATATGTGGATATGGGTTTGGAAAGTACTGTTGGCGTCGCTAAAGTCGGCACCAATTCGGTAAGAACGACGGTGCCAGAAGGCATAACTGAGTTTTTGGATATAAAAGCGGGGGATAAACTTGATTGGAAGATGGGAATGAATAATAGTGAACGAGCGGCGATTGTAACAAAGAAAACCGTCAGCACTGTGGAACTTGCTAGATACTCCATGAAGCAAAAAAGAAGTAGAAAACTTGACGGTGATGTATAATGTCTGGTGACGAGCGACCATTATTCGACGACGAAATTATTCAAATGTATTATCGTGGCGTACCAGATATGCTAAACGAATCTTCACGCGTTTTTAACGGTCGGCTAAATAGTACGACTGATATCAAGAATAATCAATTTAAAATGCTTCTCGATTTGTTGGGTAACACAATGTTCAGATTTTTACCACTTTTGTACCAAGCATCCGCATTCAACATGGCTCTGCTAAATGATATGGACAAAGTGATTAATCATTTGCCGGAAGACTTCCATGAAATAAGAACCCAGTATCAGAATCTAGTTAAACTCACCAAAGAACAATATGGCTATGTAAAATGGGCAACAAAACTTCATGAAGAATTGGCTAAAAACCTTGAAAAACCAAATGATGACAATGATGGATGGAACCGACGCGTGGCGTGAAATTTATCGAGAATGGCAAGAAGTAAAACGAATGAAACGACTTAATCAAGAACTATATGACTTGCTATTTGGCTCGATACATTATATCATCGAATACTCAAAGAAATACAATATTCCAATAAGAAATCGAGAACAACTTGTTATCATGTCGGAACGAATTCATAAGTTAATGGATGAAATCGAACCGTCAGCATCCGACGAAAGTTTACACGATGATGAATCCGACGGAGACTTGACAGCGCCCTGGAGAGAAAGATATGATAACTAATCCAAAACCAATAATTATTAATTTTAGAATTTTTTCCATACTATACATAGATTTTTCTAGATCAACCAAGATTTATCAGACGCCTTGTTTGAACCGTATTCACTAAACTTTGATTTCCGGTCATGTACTCGTTTGTAGATCTCTGGACGTTCTAGTTCTTCGAACTTGCTACCACATTTATTACGTTTGAAAGTCAATTTGATAGCTCCATTCTCAAAAAAATCAAGACATGACGAAACGATATGTTTAGCAATCTGGATATCTAAGTATTAGATCAGTTGGAGCTGACGGTAAATCACCGTACACATTACATGTTCTGTTAGGCGGCGGCATTGGACAGTAGTAATGTATTGGATCAGCCATATCGAAATTAATTATTGGGGTAACGTCTGGTTCTGGTCTTCGTCATCATCATTCTGTGCTGTAATTAGCGATGTTGTTATTAGAAATAAAGCAACCACGAACACAGATACTATGATTAGTTTAATCAATTTATGCCCAAAATTTCAGAGAAGCTAATTATTCATTCTATAAATTGCACAATAACATTTTAAACTCTAAAATCGACCAGTACAAGTATAATCAACTCTTTGAATAGGCCTACTCTCCGCGCTTCTGACACATTTTCTTAGTAGAATATCATAATCTTAATATAGATATTTTTACTATACGCTTCTGATGTCCCAAATCGAAGTTTGGGCAAGCCTATTCTGCGTTCGATGCGCAGATGTCGGACTAGATTGTGGTTGTGTTATTTCCGGAAACAGCGAAAAGAAAGTTATGCAAAAGACAATCATGCATATGTATGAGTATCATGCAATAAATCCAGAAGAAATGACTACGTGTATGAGATTGAAGATAAGAGAGAATATACTTATCGATAAACGGACTTATGGATACCCAAAGACTTCAGAATTTCCGTTTGGTGCATCTCTCGATGTTTTGAACTTCTGGATGCAGAGCGCAGTAGAAGAAAGAATGATTATCTAATCTAATTATGTATTTGCACGCACTTTCTTCAAGTGTAATGGTATTGAAGAGTTAAAAAAGCAAGATGTTGGGCTAGATTGCGATTGTGTGATTTTCGGAAGCAGTGAAAAGAACACCATGGACAAGACAATTATGCACATGTTTGAATACCATGCCATCAATCCGCTAGAAATGACTACATGTATGAAATTGAAGATAAAAGAAAATATACATACGCTACTTTCATAGCATTACTACCGAGATCAAATTTCGAATCTTTTATTCTTTTATCTACTACTACTTAAAGTGTAATAGGGCTCTGTTAACTTGACGGGTCTTACACTAGGCTGTTAACTGTCGGATCATGGCCGGAGTTTTTCCGCTGTATTTATAGCTCTATCTATAGTCTCTTCTATCTTCTCTATGTCTGGCAATGGAATGTGATTCTTCTTAGAATAGCGGACTAGCCATCGTAATGAATACACAAGATATTCTAGTAATTCGTCATTAACTCTCTTGATTTTTATAGCGTCTCTTAATTCTTGAAACGCAGCCATCATTGTGTAATCTTCTTTATCCATAGATGCTTTCACCACGTTTATTCCGTGCTTTTCGTTCCCCAAGAGACTTCTTAATTATTTCCAAACCATCTCTTACTTTATCATACTGTGAATTGGCTTCAGTCTTAATCTTCATAAATTCTTTTTTGTCTGGTAATTCTTCGACCATCTTTTTCATACTTATGGTAGCTGGAACACTTACCGACGCCATTCTAAAAAGCAATGACGTTTCGTAGAAATAATTACCAATGAAATCGGATAATAGATCTTTAAGACATTCTACAGTTTCGCATTTTCTTAATGAACTATTAAATACACTAGCACCGCGGTCATGTATTTTTATGTACTCCAATAGAAGCTCAAGTGTTTGAGACGCTTCGTCTTTTTCTTTCATTTTCTTTTCACTTTATCATCTTCTAACCATGCATCTATGGCTTCCACAATTGCTTCTGTGAGAGCGCCACGTTTAGCACCCATGCGTCGACCAACTTCCATCCGAAGTTTATTCTCAATATCGTCTGGTATGTTGACATCGATTCTACCCATAATACACATTATGCATATATGCACTTAATAAGCTTATGCACATAACCACAATGCTTATATGGATATGTGTATTCCATTATGGCGCGCCACTAACCGCATCCAACGCGTAGACTTGATCTCGTTTTTGTAGCATCTTGGCACTTATTTCAGATTCGGTGTCATGTATTTCGCATAGTTGTTCTCTTAAGCGCTTTGCTTGCTGGAAATTTCTGTTCGCTTCTGCGATTTCTATAGCTCGCGCTTTATCGCTGTCTTTTAAATTCGACAAATGGCCAAGCACGCATTCCAATGTGTCGATTTCATTTGTGAGAATGTCAGGCTCGGGCTCTCGAAAATTGTTGGAATTTTTCAACTTCATGTTTAACTCTTCAATTCTCTCTTTGAGAATGCTTTCGAATTTTACTATCTCAGTCAACTCTTGTCTTTCTTTTGTTGCCGCCAATTCTTGCTGAAACTGCTGATCAGATTCAATCAAAGTTGAATTGACATTTCGTATGGTCCATTCGAGCAGTTGTATTTCATCTCGTCGATCTGCCATGTATAACGGATCAAGTTGTACATTTGAAGCTACCTCTACTTCTTCTTTAAGTGATGAAATTCTTTCTTCGATAATCTCTGCAAGTTGTACGAGTTTATGCACGCCAATCAATCAGTTGATTCTTAATATAATCAGTGAATAACGGATAGTACGAGGGGAGTATATAGTCGTGTATCTGCAACTTGAAGCCGCATGGCCGGCTTAGCTTACATTCACGTGGATTGCAGATTTAATGGCTTCGCATTGTCTCGGTAATGACGGTATGACAGCATTTACAGTATTTCATGAAAACTTCTTTATTTGATATATAGTACTCCATCTCCGATTTTTAGAAGAATACTGTCATTACTGTCATTACTGTCACGGAGTACTGAAATAAAGCAGCTATAGCCATTAACTATACGTTATGGATAAAATCGGTAGCCGGTGGTAGTCAATCAATGTAACGGTCTATGGATAGATTCTTAGTTAGTATTTTCTTGAAGTAAATCCAACGTTTCGAATCTTTTCTTATTTCGGTTTCAACCAAAATGTCTGCTGCTTTCAAGTCTTCTTTCAGTTCTTTGATTCTTCGTGACATCCATTCAGCGCTTTGTGGGAACCAGCGGGCATGAATTATGTCTATCTGCTTCTCCATAGCACGCGTTTTCAGCTCTGTAAATAGCTGCATCGGCTCCATCTGGAATTCAATTAAGTTGTAGTGGTGATTGAGAATATAATCAATTAAGAGACCGGCAAATGGGTTGTTTTGAATCACATTGATATTCTGTTGATGAGTATTCTGTCGCATGCTTCAAGAAATTCATTTTCTTTGTTCCAGATGACTCTCGAAATGATTTCACCCCAAATGACAAAGTCTGCAAGTCTGTGGTTGGGCTTTATCTGAGCTTTGACTTCATCGTATTTGTTTAAAGCATTCACTAGAACATTAAATATGTATGCTAGAATGTCTGGTAGTGACTTTCTAATCTCGACATATAGCTTTGAGTGTATTACTAAAATATCTTCAGAGATCTTATTCAAAAACATTGTTATCATTTGATCCCTTGTGATGCGATCTGTTTTCAGCTGTTTTGCTCTGTTATTTCCTCTATTGAACGGAACGCTCTACTTCTAGACGAAGTCCCATAAAGATAGAATTTTGGATTTTACATAATATCGAACGAAGCCTTAATATTACGTCCAACAATTTGGACGCAAAACTAGTTAACAAAATTAGTGATATTCTATAAATAGTTTTTTTAGGTGTAAGACTAAACAGATAGCCATCAGGTCCGATTACGAGAACAGTGATTCCATTGAAACCATAACCTTGCAAAGAGACTAGATAGATTTGATCCTGTATTTCATTCTAGTAACAGGATTAGCATGAGTTATTGGGAAGGTAAGCCGATAATTCCACTTGAGGAATTTATTGAGATCAGAAAATCATCCGATGCCCTGGAATACTTTCCCGATGATTTCGATCAAGTCTTGTCATACATACCGCAAGATGAAGTAGACGGAGAGCGAGAACGAGAAGCTGTAAAGAAGTGGGATTCAGACTACCTGGAGTTGATGGATTACACGAAGAACCCGAACTATGGCAAGCTGAAGTGTTTTCATTGTCTATTAAGTCCAGCTGGTGACGATCCGATATACATTGGAATTAATCGGTTAGTTTCTAAAGGATTGGGAAACCAAGAAAAGGATCCGATACAATATCCCTGCCAGGTAGTTAATAGATTTCAATGTCCTTATGAAAGGACCAATAATATAGGAGATGACGTCGCAGCTCCAGGTTCTGACTTTAATGTGGACGATCTCTTCAGACTACGAAGAATGGCCTCTATTGTTGAAATCGCACTGGCAAAAGCAAGAAAAGATGATTCAAAGATTCAGATAAAAGGTAAGCAAGATCTGTACTATGCAGTAACGAACAGAGATACCGTCACTAAAATACTAGAGCAAGCTGCTGACACACTTAAGAGTACTGAATATCTCACAGAAATTTCTTCAGGATAAGACGTAGACGCCATCACAGATTATTTTATGGGAATAAGAGATAGGATCAACTTGGAAGAACTGAGATTCTATTAGTTAGATAGATAGCAACAAAAAGCGATTGTTGTACATTCTTTTGACGATTTAATGAATCGCAGCGTAATAAGGACATTAGTATATTAACGTGAAAATTCATTGAAATCTGTGGGAAAAAGCATACCTGCCGTACAAACAAATTGAACAGGTTGATTTTATTAATGAATTTCGAGTAACTTTATTCTCTATTGTTGATATAGGACTGTCTGTTGATCTTTGATATCTGGTCGCAGGAATGGCTGAAGTTAGATTCAACATATAGTGCAGGAGATGAGTTATTTGAGAGATGCTTTCATCAGTGCATCTAACATCAGAGAATCTTTTCTGTGTTGAGTATGTGTTGAGTATGGATTTCTTGAGCAGGTACTGACTTACATTACAAAATGATTTCTGTATCTTGGAAAGATAAGTTTTACTGAATTGTATGCCGGTTAGTCATGAATGACTGCCATGCATATATATTATTAAAACAAATTACGTAATAATCATGTCAGAGATAACATCCAAATATCAACAACAACAAGAACAGCAGCAACAATCAGCAGTACTAAAACCTGGTGCTTCTGCACCGGCCTTTACATTGCATAGTAAACCTGGGGAATCAATATCTTTGAGTCAGTTACGTGGTCGTCCAACGATTCTTGCATTGTATCCGGCTGATTTCTCGCCAGTTTGTGGGGATCAGATGACCTTATACAACGAGGTTTTACCTGAATTTGAGAAATTTAATGCTCAGCTTATCGGTATATCAGTTGATGGTGTCTGGTCTCATCTTGCATTTTCAAAAGAT
>JBKPHJ010000401.1:0-4751 GCA_046729835.1 Thermoproteota archaeon | reverse complement strand
CTGTTATATCTATTCATATATCCATGAGCTTTACATCTACAAAACAAATACAACCCAACAGCTCACTTCATACAAATATCGAACAAATAATTTCCTTTTGAATACTCGAATTGATAAAAAGTTAAGAAAAACAATAAAAAGAATTTATTACGGCCAGATCTCTACTTAAATGCGTAAATCTTTCTTTCGTTAGAAATTCTGAATATATTATCAATTCGTCTCCAAGATTGGAGTAAAATCATACTCTACACATTGAATGATGTTGCTATCCAATCATTATTTTGGTAAGTTTAAGTAATTAAGTAAGAGATATAACTAAATAGATTGTTTTTATTTCCCAAAATAGATGACTTCATCATCAAGAAAAGCGAAATTAGAGATCGAGATTGAGATAGATATACCAATAGACATTATTGATGACAAACAAAGATTTGGCTTAGTTGAAGAAGGAATCGTGATGAGTATTTCTAAAGGCCTTTATGAACAGGGAGTATCGTTCAAGATCATAAAATCAAAGTTAAACTGAATCTAAAATCATAACCATGAATCTCTATCGTTTGAAGTAGAATATGACCTCCAAATAGATGTAATTTTGATAAGTATTTATATATATTTATATCTCTTAATTAGTCAACTCTATGTAAATTACAGCATTATTTCTTAAGCAATATTAAATATTTATAAAAGGAAAGTTTTAATATCTAGCATTTTTTAAATGGTATCTGAGCTTGAAACAAATAGCTAGCGTTGAGAATATCATTAATGCATTATCTGAACTCGAGGATGATCTAGACAATATCAATACTAAGACAGAAGAAATGAAAAGGCGCCTCATTAACTCTTCCCACGAACAAATCGAACATCTTAGAAAGAAGATTATTAGTCTGGCTAATGAAGAAGCAAAAAGAATTGTTGATACAGCTAAGAAAGAAGCTGAAGAGGAGTCATCATTGATCAGAAAGGAGGCTCACGAAGAACTTGCGAAGATCAAGAAAAATATTGAATCTTCTTATGCCAAGGCAGTAGACGCCGCGGTAAAAATTATTCTAAAGGGCAAATCCTAATCTATGATTATCTTTATCTAGACTCTGGATAATTTGCTATTAGTTTCATTCAAACATTTGGTTATGGAGTGTCATCTTCTGTACATCGACTTAGAAATCCCCCATTTGTTACTTGTGAAAGTGATTAAGATTGCCATCTCCTCACTTCATAATGGAAGTAAGTTGTGCAGAAATACATGGTTTCCGTAATAATTCTAGCTATTATAAAGGCAAAAACGTCATGATCTACCTGTTATTATATTTGTAGCAATATTCTGTACCGATTAAATAATATTTGACATATCGCTTACGATATTCTTTACTAAAGTTGACAATTTTCTAGAGCCTATATTCTTTGCAAGCACATGTTTGAAGAGCAAAATATTCGCTTAACGCTCCCATAAAGTTTAATAATAAATTTTGTTCAAGTTTCTACGATGAAACGCCCCTGAGCAGGGAGCTGTTACAACATAAAGTCACCGTAGCTACTGTTTATGGTCGTTCTTACTTCAGAATTATTAATGCATTAAAGCTTATGGATCTTGTGTTTGAATCTCTTTCGCCTCAAGAAGCCGCAGAATCAAATACAAAGTTAATCATAACTACTAAGGCAGAAGCCAAATTTTTAGCTAAAAAAGAAATTCTTTTGGATACGGACCTTTTAGAAGATCCAGTACTCTCAAAGGCCAGAATACTCCGAAGCATAATAAGAGACTGTCACGATGATCAGTTGGTAATAGGAATCGATCCAGGTAATCGTATAGGAATTTCCATAATATATTTCCATGATGAAATTGGAAGTCTCGTTGTATCATCACCTAAATCTGCGATAGAACTAGTTACTGGATTTCTAAATGGAATTAAATCTGCAAATAAGGTTGTGAGAATTGGTGACGGTGATATAGTCATGTCAAAATACATTGCGCAGATGATCAAATTGAAGTTCAGGGATATTGTCAACATAGAAATTGTAGATGAATATGGTACGTCTTTACCAAGGAATACTGGAATGAATAGACGTGGAATACGAGATAAACGCTCTGCTAAGACAATTGCACTCAGAACTGGAAAGCTGTATAGTCATTAATAAAAAGACTAAAGAACACCCCTCAAGAACGCCTATTCGTTACTTGTTTACATATTATTATATGTGCTACGCTAATTAGGATGGATTATCTAACTTCCATATCCAGTCAGATATTTACACATGTTGAACTTGATGTATTTTTGTTTTAGGAATTCATAGAAAGCTTATTTACTTATACGCATTTCATTCAGTACAAAAGCTGGAATTGTACCTTCATCTTCAACTTCAATAAGAAGTAGACTCTCTTTTGCCTTAGCATTTATTCATCTGTATAAATCTATCAATCACATCTCTTGAGAAGGTTACAGATCTAAGGACATGGTGCAGCATAGCTTTCCTATCTATATGCTAGTCAAATTTAATTAGAGTATTTGTAATTGACATAGTTAGTCACGTTAGGAATTTTTCATATCACACTTACCTTACTATATAATATTTGTATAAATTTAAATACTATATATTACATTATAGTATAGGTAGATACAGGTTTTACTAAGGGAAAGATGAAATGAAATGACTTGTAAGGGTATATGCATAAGACATAGAGCACAAAAACCGGTCGGATCTGGTCGTTATGCTAGTGGACAAAGACGTTGCCAAATTTGCGAGATATTTATCAAGTGGGAAGGATTATGGTGTCCGTGTTGTGGATATAGACTAAGAACGAAACCTAGGAATCTGAAGTACAAGGCAAGATTGAGAGCACGTAAAAAATTGCAAGAGGTATATTCGGAGAAACCTATTTCTGTTCAAATTTAGCAAGTTTGATTGTAAAGCAGCGGTAAGATTCGATGACAACTGACCAAGGAATGGTCGTTAAGACTCTAAAATCTCAAAGTGGAAGAAATTTTGTTGTAAAATACTTGTCTTTTTCTAATGACTGCTTTATTTTGATATCAGAAGATTCTGATCGAATAGGAGCTGTCTCAATTTCTATCTCATCTTCCAACAAGACTAATACTGCTAAAGTAATTCCTAGCAAATATGACTCAATATTTATAAGTACTATTTCTGAGATGGTATCCAGAATGCAAAATGGTATATGTATAGCGTCACTTAACAGTATAAAACAATTGACGTTAGATGATATGAAAATTATAATGGATCAGATAAGAGACCTTATTGGGAACAAATGAGAATATCAAATTTGATGTAAGAGTGAGAATTCACGATCTATCTCTATATTCAGTAACATAGATGGCTTATACATAAACCTTGTTTTGATATCTAAATCCACATCATCATATTGTTAGTATCATATAACAAGTTTTATTCAGGGAAAGTGACAGAATATTTTATGGCTTTAGGTAATTTCAGTTAACATCATGAAGAAGTAGAAATAATCATAAAGATGAGGGCACATTAATTTTGTTATCCATTAATGAAATTATTTCCATACATTATTCGAAGTACTTTGGTTTGAGCCGATGTATCTCCAATTCTGTATGCTTCTTAAAGTCCTCGATCTTGCTATCATCATAACTCTTCTCTACTCTTAATCGTTCCTCCAATAACTTTTCTATAATGTGTATGGCTTCAAAAGAATCTTCTAGGTCAATGTGATAAGCCTTTTCAAAAGCTGAAAGAATTGATTCAAGTTGAAAAAACAAAGCATCTCTAATCTTACTATGTTCGATAGGCCTAGCCATAATGAATCCACATCTTACCCCTAGATAAAAGATACCCTCGTAAACTGCGTACTTACATCCTCTAAACCTTATATATGTTCAAGGTAAACAAACCTGTACTTTTCACCTCCCAATTTTCTCATAGTATTTTAAGAAAATGTTCGTATGCAGAGCACTATCGATAAGTGCAACCATCTTACAAGAGGTATCATTAAGTAAAGCAATTTTGTATCGGATTTAAATCGTATTTATTACTGTTACTTTATCTATCCAAATTCAGTTCCTTTTTGAGAATGCATTTTAAATTGAATTTCTGAGAATCCTCTTCTTATATTGATATAATCTAGATGGTTTAGCTATATTGTGGCCATAATTATATTAAGACATTAGGGAATATGTGCTAATATTGATTATCATGCCAGTAAGTGTGAATATAATTATCTGACGATCTATTGCTACGTCATTATTGCTCAATTCCTTATATAGAGTTAAAGACTCTAAAAGTAATATTTTATAATTTTAGATTAGTAACGCTCCTAGTCGTCATGAAGAAAAATGAAAAATTAAGGTAAGCTAGTTTCCTTATAGCTGTTGTCTAAGCATTCAAAAATTCCATAGCAACGAATTACAACAGCTTGGAAACTCAGCAAATTCAAATACAACAACAACATCGACAGAATAACACTTTCTAAATCGGCAATAATTGGTACCAAATCCCTTAATAAACTACCATTCATCCTTCTGTTCCTAATTTTGTAT
The DNA here is from genome assembly GCA_046729835.1 of Thermoproteota archaeon. GTDB lineage: Archaea > Thermoproteota > Nitrososphaeria > Nitrososphaerales > Nitrososphaeraceae > TH5896. Next base: position 234 of record JBKPHJ010000401.1, on the reverse strand, counting down.
TACATAATAATATCATCGTATGTCACAAGGTAAGCTATTCATAGCCGAAGAATGAAAGTCTCAGTGAATTAGGTGTCTTGCATGCCTGACAAGTAGCTGACAGTTCAAATGGATTTTCGTTCGGATAAGATCTATTCTTGTGATAGTTAAGCAAATTAAGGGTTGATAAATTCGAAGGATTGATATGCGAATACAAACTCCTCTCTCTATATTCCATTATGCTTATTGCAATAG
>JBKPHJ010000400.1:0-3492 GCA_046729835.1 Thermoproteota archaeon | reverse complement strand
GTGTCATCCTCTGTGAACTTTAAGCGTATTCATTGTATATTTCAGTCATTCTTCTTGTGTAATTAATATATTCATTATATATTTCGCTCCAGGCCATAGGAGAATATTGTTGCCATAAATTACTAATTGACGCAATTTCATTAGGATTAACTAAGTTATTCTTCTTCAGTTTGTCGTCTTCTTTCTTTTCATTGCTGTTGTTATTGGCTTTTTTATTTTTCATAGTATATTCACTAACTCATCCCTATACACTCCTAATATTGTTGTGCATAAAATTGTTTATAGAATAGATACCCCTCATAAGTTTGGATTAAAGTATCCAATAGTCTACATCAATGAGGAGATCGCATTTCTATTTATCATTAATGCTCATGGCCAACTATCCCTCCACAACCCACCTAAAATAGCCCTTTAGTCGTATTCGGTGGAAGACATAGAAGGTAGTTAAAAAGTCAACTAGTTGACAAAGAAGTCAAAACCTAAGATCTACCCCACGCTCATTTTTTTCGAATAAGCGACCTGATATACAGTTTACAGTTGATGAGAAAGGAATGGATGATGCGAAGTCATAAGTCCAATCAAGAGATATCTTTCAACAAATATAGTAACGATAAGCCTACAGCTAGCTTTGAATAAAATGCTGAAAAATTAATCCTCCTCATTATGGGATTCTCTTCACTCTATTATAATTATTATGCATTCTTATTATTGCTAAAGAAATCCGTTATTCTCATTTGTTCCTTCACATTTTTGTAGATTTTACTATTTCTAATCCACTCTTTTCTAGATACAGACAAATTCATACATGCAAAGGACAACGCATTTTCAAAACTTTCAAATTGTCTATTTTCTTTTTTTAATGCTTCTCTGATTCCTTCTCTAATCTGCCATACGCCTACTGGCATGACATAATCTGAATGAATTTCTCTTAAAACTAATGCTGCTGCTTTTCTTCTTCTTTTTGATAGGTGCTCAGCAACACCTAGTCTGGCGGCAAAATATGCACCTGCTATAGAAGGATAATGATCTAACCCGTTAGCATCTTCAAAATCTACACCTATTCCTAAATTTCCATTGTTGTCAAACCATACTTCTTGCATTTCAAAGCTCCACACATCATCAGGAATTAATATAACAGAATAATAATTACCCAAATGTGAGTATTTGTAGACTTCAAAGAAATCTATTCTATGGTAGATATCTATATCTTTTATCAAACTGACAGAAATAATATCATCTGTGGCAGAGATGCTCCATCGTGTGGGTACCAGCCTTCTGTTCTTTTGCAGGCCTAACATTCCTATACTAAGAACTCGGTGAATTCTGCTAACCTCTACTTCTTTTTGATAAAGATCAACTACAGCTTCTGCTGCACGCAAATCCTTATCATAATAAACATTTTCTAATCTTTTATCTACTGATAGCGAAGAAGTTTTGAAACTCTTTAAAGGTGCAACTGGACCAAATGGTGCTGATTCGCCTAAATCCTTTTCTTGTTCTATATCTGCAATAGGTCTTCTTTCAAACATTGCTTCACTTTCCGCTGATTTTGAGGCCATAGCTAATTCTTGTAAAGATTCTATATACTTTCCATCTGTAGTATAGACGGTTATATCTGATACCCCCCTTACGAGAGACAAACGATAGTTAACAATATCCTCTATACTTTTACCGAGCCACATTTCTGGTTTATCAAGTATAGCAGTGTCGCCATGAAATGGTGGTACCATTGGTCCCACCTTTACTTTGGGATAGCCATAGCGTCCTACAAAAACTGAAGGTGGAGTCGCACCAGAGAGCGTTACTGAAGTTAATTGGGCAGAATTTGTATTAAGAAACTTAATCCAATTATCTTCCAACCGCTTCTTGATTTCATTAGCTGTAGGCAAACTGTATCGATGTTTCAATATTAGAATTATTAGAATATATGTATTGGATGTCTGAGTTCAGAAAGTATGAATTGTCCGAGAAAATAGTCTCATAAGGACCTGGGATCAATGATATACAGCTTGGCATTCCTCTTTCTTTCAGGTCATAGTTCAACTGCATGATTATGCCAGTTTCATCTCTTTTGGCTTTATTGCCGTGTCGTATAGAAGATTCTGCCAAGTCCAAATGTACCTATTACATCATTCATCGATTCGTCCATGCTTCCCATCTGTTTTACTCTGTTGTGGTACAACAAGAAATGATGAATAAACAAGTAAGTGAATGTTAGCTGTCTTGTTAAAGGTTTGATAAGTCTGATACAGTAAGGCCGCTTAAGCAGTTAAGTTGGTGGAACAAGGAGATTTATCTCTTCCATAGTCATATTATAGTTACTAATAATAAAAACCTATATGGTTTGAGTCATACTAGCTCATCTGACTGACATCATTTCTAATCTATCATAAAGAACAATAATTTCTCATGATAAAAGCTGAGAATTGTAGTAATAGCTAGAACTGGATAATACATATGTCCATGACTTTCAAAGTCATTATAACACACCCCAGTGAAGAAGGTGACGAACATACGTATTATGGAATAGCTTTTCTAAAGCCAGGGAACGTTAAATCAAAACGACTTGAGTATTCATCTTCAAAGAAGAGGGTAGAGGCAGAAATTGTTTATGATGGAAGTCCCATAGGAGTTGGAGACAAATTCTTGGCTCTGCTTATACTAGTAGACGAAGGTGAAACGATTGATCCTCCGCTATACAAGTTTGGAGAAAACCATCCTGAACCACAGCCAGAAGAAGTTAACTTTCCATAATAAACCAACTCGAAGCCCAAGCAGTAATTCCGCCTTCTTATTTTTTCTCTCTTCTCTAAATTCAACTTTCAACCTCTTGTTGCTGTTGCTGTTGTTAACGAGTGTACGATATTATTATGATGTTTCTAACAGAAAGTACCAAAAAAGATACATATAAGTTGTAAACCGCCTATATTTTTTTATTGTATCATCTGTTCAGTAGTTCAGAAAGGGTTTTTTCGAATTCACCATCACTCATTTTACTTCTTGAATCAAATAATTTATCAGCATCTGTACCTGCACGATATCTCCATTCTGGATTATCTGTATTAGATATCTTGAGAATTATATCAGCTACCACTTTAGGTGATGACCCACTTTTATTAATGCTTTAGATTTCTCCATAATGCTTCTTGTCATTTCTGCAAAAGGCGAGGAAGAATAAGCTCCTACTGTAGCATATACTTTAAAGTCTTTCAGCTACAGTCAGAGAAGTTTCACGGCCTATCCCTCTTGAGCTCCCTGTAACTATTGCAATCCTTTGTTCCGTCGCATCAATCCTATTTTCCATATAGAATTTTCCATATATTCGGTGGATATATATTGAATCTGTTACTATTAATCAATCCATTCTTCAATCTGAATGAATTATGACGAGATAGGATATATCAATGATTCAGTTTAGCTATCCTCGCTTGAGAACCAGTTGTAATATATTATTACATGATGAACTACAAATTCAAAAAGCTCTATACCCTA
>JBKPHJ010000399.1:0-4032 GCA_046729835.1 Thermoproteota archaeon | reverse complement strand
CAACAACAACAACAACCACCAACAACAGAACCAGAAGAAGGAATGGCAAGAATCCCAGAAGGTGGAATACTAGAAACACCTGAACCAGAACCGGAACCAGAACCGGAACCAGAACCAGAAGATCAAGACAACCAGTAGCAGCAGCAATAGTTACGACATCACCTGTAAAAGCATACATCCCCCATGTGAGAACGATGATGATAGCGACGACGATAGTGCCTCAGACTATAATCCAAATTGCAACGGTGAGAGAAGCAACATACCAGGATGCATACCAGAAGCGACAGAACAAAACCCGAATTGTTAACTAGAACATGTCAGGTCGTGACGCGTCATGATGATATGACCCCCTTGATCGTCCGGTTCGATGAACGTCTAAGCGGCCTTTTTCCACTTCAAAAAGGGAGCTTGATTTGCTCCATCTCATAAGCGTGTATCGGAGCATTTACATGAACAAGATTAAGATCCCCCCGTTTGTTCGGTTCGATGAGCGTGTAAGCGGCCTTTTTCCATTGATAAAACATATGGTAGTACGGGATACCCCCTTTGTATCCCAACGCACACGTTCGTTTGACGCAACCGTTAACGTCGTCGCTGCAATAGCAGCCACAATTAGTCCCATTAACATGGTCTTTTTCATTGTAATCTCGTATGTCATACGATTTGACCATTTTTCAGTTCCAGAACATGAGCGATAATCGAAATGCATCAAACAAATCGTCATGACTTGTAGCCTCATTGTCCAGTGAGCCTTCCCCATTTTCTACAGCAGTTCTAAGCAGCAGAGCAGTGATTAGTTTGTTATAACGTGGATGTATAGCCATCAGTCCATTTTGATACTCTAACAGTTCTTTGCAGTGTGCCAACATTGCCCGTCCCGCCAACCACTAAGATCTTCATAGAAACACTCCTTACGACTATGTAAGTGGCTATGTACTTTATCTACTTTTTGGCTGTTAATATGTTGTACAATTTTCTATTATCTGTCTTCAAAGTCTTAGGTTCCTACTCTGGATTATCTAGACTAATTGGTAAGTAGCGTCTATCAACTGCATTGGTCATACAACCGCCACGCTCTAATTGATTCCTCTATTACTTGAAATTTGGTTCTAAAATTTATGTCTTCTTGCTCCCAAAGAGATACTATTTCATCATTTAGTAACGCGTTCACGGTTAATTAGCCGACCACAGTTCGAAGTATATAATAAATAAAAACCATTAATACCATTACCTATATGAGTAACTAATGAAGTTTAATATTTTCGGTAAAAAGTCCAAATGTGATAAATGCGGAAAGAAATTCAAGGATGAAGCAGAACTGGCGGATCATCAGCATAGGGTACACCCTGCTGAAGGATCGGCACCCTGAGTCATACGCTCCACAATGTTTTAGGAAATATATGAAAATAAACCTTGCATCAGAATTAGTCGATCCTTATACTCTTCCGAAATCTAAGTAATACATCTGATTTAACTCAAATCTCAGTTATCGTATTTTGTGTTGTCGATAGAAAATTATTGCCAGACATAATGTTGTTAATCTAATTCTGCCTTTACTCTACTAACCAAATAAAGCTTTTAGTTTTTTGCTACTGCCAGCTAATTGTCTCCAATCCTCAATATTCCTGTAGATTAAATTTAAATATATGTCACTTGTAGTTGTTTTGTGATAAAGCTATTATTTGTAGCGGGCCTATCAATTATGATGTTTTTGCTGGTCGCCGGAAACAACTTATCGCTAGCTGAAGGACAGACAGTGGGACAACAATTATCGGATGCACTTCAAGCTGGTAGAGGTGTGTTAGAACAGATAATGGACGGCGGAGTTGCCGTTATAGACAGAATTGGAAGCTTCTTTAGGGGTGGTGATGTAGAAAACAATGTTGACAAGGCACGTGAGGCTTTATCCCAAGGTAATAACGAGACTGCAGCAGCGGCTATCGAAAACGTTGATGAGACCCTCCAAAATAGTAGCGGACGCATCTCAGGTTTGGGACAACGTATAGATGACATAGCTGAGAATCAGACACTCTCACTTGATAATGCTACACGACAGACATTGACAAAGATCGGCGGTGCGTTAAACAGTATCGCACAGGACTTTGATGGGATATACCAATCCAACAGTTCTTCATCTTAACAGAGAATATATTTCAATCCAATAGTACCTAAAATATTACTGCTGGATTTGTTTTACGAGGATTACACATTGTTAGATCTAAATGGTTAGTCATGAGTTCTGCAGTTGATTATGTTCAGGATTAGATTGTGAGTCCGATTCGACTAACTTCTGGAAGTCTTTGAATGTCAAGATTAATGTTGATGAGCAAGAAGACCTGGCGTCAAGGTATGGTATACGAGGCATACCGTTACTCTCGAATCAGTAACTTACTAGCCACCCATATGTATGGAGCACCAATTACGTCCTTTGTCAGTAAGAGTTACGTTACCGTCTTTATCTATATCGAAGAGAGGTTCACCCACCTTTCGGCATTGTTTAGCAAACTCTGTAAAAGTTTTCAATGAGATTGAACCTAATTTTGATTTTTTGTGAACTCCTTCCATGGTGAACGAAATATCATCGCCTCGTGACCTTGCCTCATCGTCCATATTGCAAAGTGCTTCCATTAATCTCGGAACAATCATTCTAGCCCATTCCTTATCCTCTTTACTCAAATCTTCATATATTTTTGAGAATTCTGGGTCCTCGCTCATATTTTCATATGTATTAGATTAAAGTGATTAAAATGTGTTAAAATCTGTTGTCTTTAAAGGCTGCTCTCGTTATTAAGTTCATTCGGTTAGAATTAAGTATTTATGGTGAAAAGTAGAGTCGGTGCGGTTAAGTCACTAGCATGCATAACTGATGCGCATTCCCAATGCAGCGATAAGGATTGCGGCTGTAAATGCCACTACTAATCACTTTCACGCTCAGGACTTGTTACTCTCTAACTAGTAACGTCAATCTATGTAGTAATTAAGACCAACATTTGAACTAGAAGTACAAAACGATTATTTGAGGATAAACTTCCCGTATATTTATTGGTTACCAGTTATCATTAGTGATATTTTAAGGCCTGCACTCTCAGGACTCTGTTTAGTAACAAAGAAGGAATAAGGTTTCTACTTTAGTGTTAATATGAAATAATCATGCTATTAGTTTCCTGCATATTGTTTAAGGTTATGAATGAAATTAGATCATCGGCTCTAACCAAGGTCAGGATAAAGATCGTCACAATACACACCTTATTCTTACCAGCCTCAATCGAAATTTAATTCTATTTTTTCTGAGTCCATCCGAATCCGTCAAAAGCATTTTTTAATACTACACCCAATCCGATTCCAGCCAAAATACCGGTTCCTACTTTGAGCAAATTAGCAAAGAACCTGTCTACTCGTTCTTTATTAACCGATTCTCTGTAGTATGGCATCCAAGAGTCTATTTGGTAAACGAGATTGCTTAGATTGTTACTAGTGAAGTGAATAATTGGTCTATTGTCAAATGATGTCAGATATTGTGGTAGCGCACCTAATTGAACATTGCCTTCTCTCATTATAAGGAGTGGTCTATTGATGCCGTACGCTATACCTGTCTCTCCATGAAGCCATTCCAACGTGCGCCAGGTCCCAGTAATTTGATCGTAATTCCTTGGTGTAGCTATGGCAATAACTCCATCAGCATTCCTTATTTCTTCCCTTATTATCCTAGCAGTATCATGCTGTGCAGCATGTACGTCTATTCCTACCGTTCGAGTTTCTAGATTCCATTGCAGAAGTCTATGAGCAATGAAGTCGCCAAGTGGCCTATCTTCGTTCCTAATACTTCTTGAGACAAAGACAGTGTAACGGGAGCTATTGATTTGCCTTTGAGGTAGTACGTACACGAAATGTGTATCTTTGGTGCTAAAATTTCCAATCGAGCGCCATTGTCTTCCATTAAAATAGTGCATTTGATATCTAAGAGTGAAGAGTTTTTTGCCCCAGCTATTACGAGGAATTGGGAATGAGTATCTAATAAACCCGGTATCATTC
>JBKPHJ010000398.1:0-2203 GCA_046729835.1 Thermoproteota archaeon | reverse complement strand
GCGTAGTTTAGTCTTAATAATATGGGCAATTATAGATCCTATGCCAAGCCCAAAAAAAGCGATTGAAATGGCCATAAATGCATAGTCGTACCAAAGAATGATGGAAAATATCCGAGTAAGTCCCAGCTCTAAGAGCAATACGCTCAGGGACATAACGAAAAGAATGGCAATGTAATAACTTAGGAGCGTCGAACTAAAGCTCAATCGATGTAAGAGAGTAAAACCCTATGTAAATTGATTACTGATTCAGGGCCGTTTTCACAATAGCTCTTCAATTTCGTCCAAATAATTAAGGTCAAGTACTTTTTCTGCATCTTTAAATAAAGAATCTTGCAGTGGTAAAATCTATGGGATAAAGTACACCAGGAAGCTGGCTCCTATTATAGCCGTAACTATAATTGCAGTTATCACTATCCCTTTCTTAGTAGTCTTTCGCTTTTTTAAAGGTAAATCAACAGGTAAATCGACTACCTTATCCAGATCGCTTCCTTCTTTTATCTCGTCATCCAACTTATTCAAATTCCTCTGTTGTATTTTGAAAGTAATATTCCTTTTCTCTATAATAAATCTGACTGAGCATTGGAAGTGTTAGTTGACTATTTTCAGTGTAATTTGATGGTGACAAGGATTTACCCAGAAAAGCCCTAAATTAGACCAATAATACCTGCAAGATATTGTTAGACAATTTCTCTGAAATCCATACTTCTCCGACTTATTTGCCCATTACTTTGTATGAAAAACATTTGGAGAAAGTGTTCCGTCTTTGTCATGACCTTGAGAGTCCTGCATTGGGCGTCGTAACTGGTACTAAACCCGACTTCTACAAACAGGCCCCTTTGGTTACTGAAGCGGTAAGCAAAGGCATACCTACGTTCGTGATAGAAACAGGTCAACATTACGACAACCTATTGGGTCATGGCATGCAGGAATTCGGAATTGACGGTCATGTTGCTTGCAATCTCAACATAAGGGGAGACCTGATGGAAAAAGCTAGCGAACTCCTGTTAAAATTCGCTACATTCGGGCGAATGTGTAGGAGAAGGTTCCCTACTAATCCAGTATTACCCATTGTGCATGGCGACACTCTAGTTGCAGGCATTACGCCCTTATCATGGCTGTTCGGAATGGGACAGAAGGTAGCACAGAACGAGGCCGGCCTGCGATCGATGAGCCCTGTAAGTGTTCGATCCCTTAACACAAGAGAACCAGATAAAGAATACGTTGAAAAATTTATAAATTCTCAGCTTGAGAAGGACAGATGGTTCTTGACCAGAGATGAACCTTTTCCGGAGCAGGTCGATACGTGGGTGTGCTCCTCAGGCACGGAATACTTCTTTGCACCCACTCATTTAAATAAGGATCATCTCATCAGAGAAGGGTATCCATCAGAAAATATCTTTGTTGTTGGTAATAGCGTTGTTGATGCGATCGACTTGAAACGAAGACAGAAATCTGCAACGAGCATTTTCGAAACATACCCAATATTAGCTCAAGGTAGTTCCGGAAATGACACACTTAAGAGTACGCTAAAAGCATCAACATCGTCTCCGAATAAACGCCTTACTAAACCTGTGAGCCAAAGCCCTGACTGTACCATAGATAATGAACTCGTGACGAACAAATGGATTAGAGTCGATATACATAGGAGAGAAAACCTCACTGAAGCAAGATTTATGGCAATTATTAAAGGTGTGATCGAGCTGGTCAAATCAGGTTATAGAGTCTTGTTCATAAAGCTGACCGCTACAGAACATGCACTCCAAGCATATGGATTATCCAGCGTACTCGACAAATTATCTATTACATACCCACAGAGTTTTATTCAGACACCTCTGTGGCAGGAGTACGCACATGTTGTGGAGTTTCTTGATAGCGGCTCTTGCTGGTTGGAGCTTACCGATTCAGGGTCTATGCAAGAAGAACTACTTTACTTTCCGCATGTAAAGTCCCTCACTGTTAGACTTAATACTGACCGCCCGGAAACCATATTCGAGGCGTGTAGCAACTTTTTGGTCCCGCCAGTGCACTTTCGCTGGATCGTTGAGATGGTTGATCTTGCACATTCTGATAAATTGCACACAAGCTCATTCAACCGACAAGTACAGAAGAATGCTAAGTTTATATACGGTAGGCCGGGTAGCGTTTCAGCCAAAATCATCAAGATTATACGGCAAAAGTTCGAATCAAGAAGTAACTTTTATCC
>JBKPHJ010000397.1:0-27445 GCA_046729835.1 Thermoproteota archaeon | reverse complement strand
CCCACCAGATATGTGCATATACCATGCACAATTTGGTTTCGGCGATCCTGTCACCGATGTAATACTGAAATACATTGCCAACGGAACCGTTAGTCTTAAAGGACCGCATTCAGCAGCGATAACAACACACGAATCATACATCCCCACAGTACCGTCACTGAAAGAACTTCAGCATAAGAGGGGGTATTAACCTATCAACGCTTCCTAGTTGTATTGCAAAGGAATATTGATTAGACATAAAGCAGGAAGGGCTAAATCAAAATTAGGAAGGGTCTCGAAGTCATTGATTGTAATCACGAAAGAAAATTCGGTTGCACTCGGTACACCCTAGTTTTGTATTAACTTAATCTCATTGGAGATTCCACAACTGTGACAGTTTACTTTAGGTAAATTTGACAGTCGAAGACCTGATATTTCTAGTGTTTGAAACAAGAGCAATACTTTAGATCACCTCAGTGGGAGGATCACAAATCATTGACACAGTTAAATCTTTATGACAATCCAGATGTTAGGAGAACTACTCTTCGAAATCACAGGCCAACGAGTATTATCAGTTGAAAATGAATCCCCACCCTCTTCGAATATCCTTTCACTTAGCCGTACTTTCTGTTTCCCAAATAGCAAATGTATTATCCTCTGTGTCCGCGCATACAGCATAATAACCCATACCGGGCACCAGGTTCTTTGGAACTTTAATTTTCCCTCCCAACTGTCTATCTTGGCAGAATATTCGTGACAATTTTTGCGCGCAAAAACCAGATTACCTCATGTTCTTATACTTGAATAACATTGGTGTTGATACCATTTTAGGAAGACTATGATTTAGTCTATCCGAATATCTTTATTATTCACTAACTTCATAAATGTTCCATGTGCTTACATCTAGGTCCAGAACTTGATAAGTCCATCATAGCCCTTTGCTCTGACTGGCGGTTCGAGGTGCATAACTTATGCATTAACAAGTCTTGCAATTATTACAAGGGGAGCATATTTTGACAATCAACAAGGAGACTAAGAGTCTTGGGATGCCGTGGGAGAAAGAGTACGGTTACGCCCAGGGAGTGAAAGTTGGAGACACAATCTATGTATCAGGACAGGTGAGTCATGATGATAGGGGCAATATCGTAGGCCAAGGAGATATGGAGGCGCAGATGCGTCAGGCATACGCCAACACCCAGAAGGTGCTCTCGCAGTATGGGGCTACAATGGAAAACGTAGTAGATGAGATACTCTTCGTGACTGATATGAGTGCGGCCTTCTCTGCCGCGGTCAAATGCAGGCAAGAAATCTTTTCTGGCAATCCTGTCGTTGCAAGTACCATCGTACAAATTCAACGTCTTGCCTTCCCTGAACTCATGATCGAGATTAGATGTGTTGCAAAGGTATAACTCACGTCAGGATTAAATACGGATCATTTACAATCTCTTTTGCTCTTGAGTTAGATCCTTGACTACACACATCTATCACCCTCTCAAATCCATTGATGACTCCTATTGAAAATGTCTTCCATCCTATGCCAATGACTGCAAGGACTACTACTACGAACAATAGAACAGTAAATAATCCCAAATATTCTTTATTCTGCAAATACCTCTTAAGATTTTAGGATTCTCTTCCTGGGAGATTATGCATCCTAGGGCGTTACCGGCATCACAAAGATTCAATCTCAATTTTGATTAAATGTATAATGTTGTATTGGAAATCCGTAATTAGTTGTTTTGTTGCATATTGATGTATCAGATGTTACGAGCATATACTTATGTATGTAGAACTTGTAGAACCAGGTTTCAGTTGATCAAAATATCCGCATTGCAAGATGATGCAAGGTACTGTCCGTATTGTGGACATACAACTGTTGAACCCCACCAAGTCATCCTCTGTTAGGACGTTGTCGAAAACATAACGTTTCATCCGTTGAAAAATATTTCGACAAAGATCCTATAGAAGGCAGTCCTCAGGCAGGGAAAGGAGGTGAAGGAGTTAAACAATTCTTAGGCGAGTTCTTTACTGCATTTCCTGACATGCATACAAAGATAGAACACATAATTGCAGAAAATAATCTTATGAAAATAATCTTAATGGATCTGGAACACACAGAGGGGAATTTCATGGGACGCCACCAACAAACAAAACCGTAAACATTAGATCTGCCGATCTCTATAGAATAGAAGATGGGTTGATTATAGGACATTGGGATGTAGTTGATCAATTGAATTTATTGAAACAAACGGGCATATTACTTTCTGACTACGCGAATGAGGGATTCAAGGATACAAGACTAGTATGGATCCGGGATTATGAAGAATCCGAAGTTAGGTTATCCGACTACGTTGAATTTGATCTGATAATTTTTGCGCCACATTAAAAAAGGTCCCCATGATGAATAACTCCATGAATATCCTATGCAGTAGTGTGCAAGTTCCTTTGCAGGATCTACTAGGAATGATTGGATAATAGTTTTTCGTGTTAGTTAATGAGTTTGTGCGCCGCGCAAATACAACAACATCATAATCGCAAATATCAATTTATAGACATTCTACGCGACCTAATTGTGGGCATTGGCGTAAACAGAGAGTACTTCTCGTTTGCAAGTCTTAAGAGAGTACTAGGTCCAGGGCAAGTCGTTGCGAAGGACCCAAAAGTTGATGATTCTGAATTCTTAATTTTATTCAGATCAGATTGGATTACTTATGATAGTTTTTGCGCTCAACCAACAGCGTAACTAGCGATATTTACTAGAGCATCAATTTTAGCTGCTTCAGAGATTATGGTCTTTATCGCATTTTTGACATGCCTATCATTCGTATTTAAAAGGAATATATCTACCGTAGTTGATGGTCGAGGAAGTTAATTTTGTTAATGAATATTGTGTAACTTTATTAATTATTCTTGAAATAAACTATCTTATAATCAAGTTGTGGTAGTGACTGGATTTCAAGACTCATATCCGTACAGTGATGCTGGTAATCAACTGCTGCAGCAACAGCGGCAACAACAAAAACAGGTTGACTGTTGCCATCAATGCACTAGGTGTGCTATAGTGTTTCGTTGTGAACAGACTCAGCATCATCAGTCAGGTATGAAGAATCTATGTAGGAACCCTTTCTACTACGGTAAATGTAATATGTGTAAGGGTACCAATGGTGGAAGCAGAGCTAGCTACTGACTGGCATAAGATATCATATCAGTCACTATAGCCTGGTGAGTTCTTGTAATATCCATAGTAGCTTTTCTTCAGATTATTCGCTAAATTACTAATCTCCTTTATATCATTAAATTCATTTCTTTTATTAACCTCTATTCCCAGTGAGCGTAGCTCGTTCAACCACCACTGATCTTTTTCATGGTGTTCATATAGGGTAGTCAATATAATCTAATTAGATAATGTTCTCGTTATTATTAAGTGTGTATGGATGAGCGGAATTGACTTAACATGTATTCACCAAATTCAAATTTCACCTATAGGTGATAAATAATAATACTAGAACGTAATTTTGGAATTAATAACAATCTAAAATATTTAGTCAGATTTTTCGAGAAACGTCAAACGGTGCTGAAGAGCCTATTGCAGATATGTGATGATTACCTATTGGTTCTAAACAATGCTTTTGAATCATCTATCTATTAGAGGCTCGTTTAAAGTATTCTGCAGACTCGAAAACTGCGTGGTATCGTGGACTAATGGATACCAAGTTTGTAAAAATAATAGCGTTTTCATCACTCTTTTTCGTCTAGTCGAATTCCGGGTGTGGTTTAAAGACGCCGCTCTTAATTAGCTGTTTAGCTAACTCATTTCTTACGGATATATCACTGTTGGCCATCGTCGTAACCAGCGATTGCAATTCAGGTCCAAGAGACGTCACCTGCTCTTTCATAGTCTTCATATCTTGCTCGTTCTTGGATTGAATGATATGAAGTCTGTCAGCTAATGATTTTAATTCTTTCACTTTAATATTGAGTGATGCTATCTGATTATCTTTCTCTTCAAGTTTAGATCTGACCATGTATATATTGTCTACAGTTGATTGTCGCAACTTATCTAATTCATCATTGAGAATTTCAGATTCACTATTTATTGTGAGCTTAGGTACGGCATTAAGATAATCTTTTAACACTTCATCTTCTGTTGGTTTGTAGTAAGATTCTGAGATACCGATACTGTGTCCCATGGTCCAGGCTACGTTAATGGACCGCATTGCAGTATTTGCAGTGGTCTCGTAAAATTTTCTGAATCCATGAGCCGCTTTCCATTCATGCCGTTTTTTACCGTTTTCTAATGGTTGTCGAATACCTTGCTCCCATAGTGCACGTTCTAGCAGTCTCTTAACTCCAGAACTCTTCATACGCTTGGCATGGGTGGCAAGACCGAGTCTCTGCCGCTGGCTTAACTTCGATCAGCGTTACATCAGACTAAATATTGTAAGCATCGAATCTAACCGTCTCATAGTTTCCTCGCCGCCAGATAACATGATAGCTCCTCCTGGCTACTATCTATTATTCATAATTAATAAAGATGGTATTCCGTCTCTGGGCAGGTTTGTTCTGATGAGGATATCTGGTCATTCTTTTGATATTGGAGATGTAATGCCAGAGATTTTCGAGAAAGTTGATCCGCTAAAGGATCCTCCAAAGTACGTGCCTGATACTATACCCAAGTCTAGTTTACAGGGGGATAAGTCTTTCTAGTGCCGGATGTTTCTATACTCCAGCTCTTAGTAAGCTCTAGAAGATGCTGTTGTTTATTGCTGACCAGTTGTTGACCAACATGTTATTGTTATGCCACTCATCATCCCCATAAGGGTGTCCTCCTGCCGCTCCTGCCACTAGGGTACTTGCTCGTTCCACCTGCTTCTATTAGAGAACCATCTTCTAGAAAAGCATGGCCACAACAGAAAAGATCGTGCTCAATCTGGATATCCAATTCCCCCGTAGGGATATTTGTTGATGCAGGAATTGGATAATGTATTACCTCTATTCTATTTGTCGTCGGATCCCACAATCTGTTAGCATCAAAATTGTAATTCCTTAAGTCATGCTGCGAGCCTGAAAAGTAGAGAATTTTCCCAGTGTTATTTCCAGTATAGAGTAGTGCTGCATGTACTGCAAGAATTTCTGTACTGATATCAATGCCGTCATGATTTTGAACTATATTCCATGTAAGAATATACAAATTCGGAAATTAGTCAGATTTGACACACTCAATCTTGCATTGACATTTATTATAGTAGCTAAGATATTGTCCTTTGGTATCGACCCTTTAAATACGCTCCCAGCATTCGTTATACAAGTAAGGATTGAACTTGACTGGGTGATCCTTATAGAAATTGCATTAGCCGTCTCAAGAAGCTCTACAGGATGGCCCACCGATCAAAAATAAAGTTCAATATCAATGATTATGAAAGGATTTTACCATGAAACGGATCATTCTCTAGAGTAATCCTTCAAGGTCTTCGCAATTTTAGAAAAACATCATAAATGCCGTCTCCATCTCCTCCGTCAAGGCGCAATGGAGAAAAATTATGAGGGTTTGCTCTTTCAGTAAATGCGTCCGCCTGTACTTCAGTTAAAGTGAGTGTAGCGATGGTGCCAATTTGGTCATCTCCTGCCACTAGATCAACTAAATAGGATATTCCAACACCAATAGCAGCAACAGCTGCCACTATCCATCCAGCCGGACTCAATGTTGATGCAGCTATACCACCAACAACAAGCAATAATGTCCTTATTTCATTTGTTATTGCACTTACGTCTCCCCAGTCATGCTGCTGCCGAGGATACTAAGGAAGGCACAGAAGATACTGGATGATGCGGAACTCTTAGGATCCTCTACTAGGAGATTGAAAAGACTATGACTGGTAACGTATTAATTCGAGTGTCATATGATGCACGCATCTCAGAGCCATTTTCATAATAGCTATTGACGTATCTACTTTTACGTGCTTTGTAGAACCCACAAATGTCTTTACATAATTTCTTTCTCTTGAACAATCCTAGAATTATTATCTGTCTCCTCTCCTAGTATGAGTAGCGATTAGTGTATCTGTACGTTGATACCTCGGAGATTTGATTTTATTCTTTCTTTTAGCTGATGATATTTTTCTTAGTAACATAGGCGTAAGGAGCCATCTTAGTTCTCCAGTTAACTTTGGACTCATAGAGGAAATTCTTAGCTTTGCCAATCCTGCCTTCTTCAAAACTATACTACGATCAAGATTCTCCTTATTTTTCAGGTAAGAAGTGGAAGAGGAGGAATGATTACGTCCATCAACAGTAGTAATTACCGCATTATCATAACCTGCAGAGTTCAGAGTCTCAGCTATCATCTTGCTTAGGAAAGGCTCGTGACCCACTACAAGTATCTTTGAATCGTATTTAAATTCAGACAGATTCTTAAAAACATTAGCCATATCCCCTTCAGGAGCAAGGTCATTCCAGACCTGATATCTCTTGATCTGCTGCGATTTTCTTTTTTTTACTTCTTTCTTGCCAAAGAGAATGCTGCCAATTATTTCAGCAGTCTGACATGAACGCTTAAGGGGACTAGTAACTATTACATCCGGTTTGAAATTTAGCACTTCTAATGCTTCTCCAACTCGTTCCACTTCAGCTTTACCATCGATAGTAAGAGTCCTTTCAATTTCTCCGCTTGTTACCATGAGCTGACTATGAGTTCGGCCGGAAACCGATTGCCCATGTCTTAAGAGGTATAGATCCATATCAAGCGATCGCGCACGATCAAGAGACTTTGCTATTTGTTCCTGTTCTTATTCTTCTTTCCAGCATTTTTGTTCTTGGTGTTTGTATGCAGTTTCTTCACTTGCTTCCAAGCTCCCAAGAAGATTGCAAGAGATGTGTCAAGGGTAGGACATTGGGGAAACGGAGATTACGAAATTTCGGTCAAGAATGTGGAAGATCTCGGATATGTGCTGTCTCTGGTTAGGCGATCTTACGAAATGAATTAGACTTGGGAGACTTAACATAGTATGCTGCTTTCTAGTAAATTGCGGCTCCCTTTCACTTTTGAATGCTTAAATGAAGATCCTAATTCCTCTTATTAGTCTCTGGTTATGATATCATTGTTCTTAATCAGTATGAATAACTGCTGAGGCGGTATTTTGATGTCTTGCTTCCAAGTATTAAGCTAGTTTATACGAGAGAAGCTAGACTGAGGAGAGTGTATCTTATCGGTTTACCATTAGTTAGACAGCTAGAATTGATTTAATATAATGCTGGAATTATCAAAGATATCTCGGCTTCAGAATTGACGAAGACAGTCATACCTATACTTCAAAGCATTGGCATGAAAGCTCTGGATAGAAAATTTCCATCTTTAAATAGTGACAAGCTATTCTTACAGACTGCCAGTATAGTCAATCCAGAAAGTATGGCTGCACCTTGGAGGACATTTGAATTTGATGCTTGTTTTAGAACAGTTGTCCCCCCACATATACATACTTTAGATGAGATCTATCCAAATCAAGATAGGAACGACAATAGAACTGAGCATGAAGTAAATGTTACTGGTGCTTTCAAGAATCTCATTTCAGAAGAGAGGGTGTTTGTCAAATCATATATTCAACTTTGGTCTAGTAAGGACGATCTATCTGTACGAAGTCATGTATTCTCATATGATAGACCTTGCTATCCAAAATTTGACCTAAAAAAAGAATTAGCTCTAATTCATAGAGATGGTAAGGTACTTGAAAGGATTGAACCTATACTCCATTTCAAACAAGACTGTGACCTCTCCCACCTTGTGATGGACATCCTTTGCTCTATGTCTTCTGAGGTTATTCCAGAATGCTTAGGTCATAATTATCCGTTATTCTTAGCAGACAAAAAGGCCAAGTCGGTTCTTGAAGAATCTAGAAAAGCTTACTTGTCTGCTGTAGCTTTCGAAATGGCAAATAGTGAGTTCAATCAGCAAACGCTATATGATACTCGCTTCAGAGAATATAGATCACGGATGGAATCTTTGAGGAGGAGCAAGAACATTTGACTAAAACTGCAACTGAAGAGAAAACGACCAGAAATATTAATGATCTATTTGATACTCTTGACGGCGACTTTATTGCACGATTAAGGGAAATATCTTCGAATACTAGAACAACCACAGATGGAAAAGCAACAATTACTTTCAAGACTGCAAAAGTAGAAGCAGTATATTCACCAGATATCATGAGACAGATAGAAACAGGTAGACTCATAGCGATTCCCAACGTTATGTCCGTTGGTGCGAATAGCATATTTTCGATCTACGAAGTGGCCGATGTATATCCTATGCATTATAGTATGTTAACATTGGATAAGAGTCAACCAGGAGCCATTCGTAATGAGTTTATGACATTAATCGAAAATGAATGGCAAACTAGCTCAAAGAGTACATGGATAGAGATTGTTGCAGCTCCTACAGGCTACATTGTCGCACTGGATAACGACATGTCAAGTGAACCGAAATTCATCAGGAAAAGTACCGCCCCACTAATAGGATCTCGAGTACATATACTAAATAAAGAAACTATTCAAAAATTTATTTGTTATACTCCTAAGAGAGAAGATTTAGTAGAAGAATATGATATTGGTTATCTTCTGGGCGTTATAGAAGAACAGGTACCTTTCACAATAAATATAGAGAAACTTCTGCATTATCATGTAGGTGTCTTTGCGTTTACAGGATCTGGTAAGAGTAATCTTACTTCACTTATATTGAGAAAGTCAGTTAATTCACTTCCAGATATGAAATTTGTAATATTTGATGTATCTTCAGAATACGGCATCAACATTCTCGATCTATTAAAATCTGTTCCAAGTCGAGTCATATTTACAGATGAACTAAGGGGTAAGGATATTGCCGAAAAGGCCAAAGACTTTCTGAGGAGACATGTAATTCCGGAGACATTAGAAGATGTGAATGATATACTTCTTGCGTCAATTGAAGAAACGATCGGACAGAATAAGATAAAGAAAGTTTTCATACAGTCAGAATCTGAACAAGGACTCCAAGTGATAACTAGTTATGGTGGTCTTTTGGGAACACTTGCTGATCTTGCAGGTGAGAAATATGGTGCCGCTGCTCAGAAAATCTTGATCCCTACTGTTGCTGGAATGATAAGGAAATTCATGGTTGACAACAGTATTGAAGATGAATCAACGACGATTGGAAAGGAGATAATACCTTTGATAGAATCAGTAGAAAGGTTGTTGGCTGCAGCTAAGCTACGACAAGATGCGGCCTTAATATCCATATTCAACAATCTCAAACTCGTACTAGATAATCCTGCTCAGAAAGATTTTGGGGACTATAATTCAACAAGACTGGTAAGAGAGATCATGGATGATACTAAAGACTCACCAAGAATCTTTGTAATTAACCTTCCAGAGGCTGACACTGCTAGAACATTTTGTGCAGAGATTATCAATAGGGTATTTAGATACGGAAAAAAATAGCTTCACTCTTCAGCCAAAGATTGTTTTTGTTTTTGATGAAGCACAAGAATTTATTCCCTACGATAGGAAAAAAGAGGATGGGACTGAGTTTTCTAGCAGGGCTGTAGAAAAATTACTTAGACATGGACGTAAATACAATTTACATGGATGGATATCTACCCAAAGGATTGCTCATCTCAATACAAACGCCCTTCAGCAGCTTCATAGTTATTTTGTAAGTACTATGCCCAGACCGTACGACAGGCAACTGATATCTGATACATTCGCTATTGATGACGCATTTATGGACAGAACACTGACATTTCAAAATGGCGATTGGCTTATGGCAAGCTTCAAAGCAACGAACACACAGAATGTTCCAGTCTTTTTCCATGCTATCAATAACGAAGCATACATAGCTAATCATGATAAGAAATAATTTGAGTTACTGGCTCGAGCAGAGAAACTCATTAAAACTAGATCGCCTAAGTAAGCAAAATAGTTTTCGTCCTCCAGTTTTCTGCTACATATTTTAAGGGTGGTGGAGAATATATTCTCAGAATTAACTTTTTAGTACAAATCCGGGTAGGTAGCAAGATCCGTAAACAATAAAGCTATGATTTAACAAGTGATCAACACAGTTATGCAACAACCCCTTAACACAAGCACGGAGGATTGCAACAGGTGAGCTTGTCTATGCAACAACAGCAGGTGGAATGGCGAAGAGCCAAAGTCTTGGAACTAATGAGCAAGGGAAAAATCAATCAATCCGAGATAGCAAGGATATTGCAAGTAGATAGATCCATAGTATGCAGAGATGTTGCTTATTTGAGGCAGCAGGCAAAAGAGAATGTAACCAGGTATGTAGACGAAAGACTTCCAGAAGAGTATGAGAAATGTCTCGTTGGATTAAACAACATATTAAAAGAGACGTGGACTATGTCTCAAACAGATGATAATCTAAAGAGTGATAAGATAAAGGCATTAGCTTTAGCAAAGGAATGCTACGCAATGAAACTAGAATTACTTACCAATGCTACGGTAGTAGATGATGCTATCAGATTTGTAGCATCACATGCAGCACCTACAACATCAATAAAAAAAGCAAGTTCTGACAAACCGGATGATGTAGATGAAGAAGCTAGCAATAGTAGTGACATTCTAAGATCTGAAGAAAATCAAAATCGTAGTTGCGAGCAATCTAGTCCAAAGAAGACAACAAATAACTCTATTTTCTAGCAAGTACGGAGTAAAACAATTCTGGGTAAAGATTTACTGCTTTTATCAGCGTGACAAGTATGACGGTGTGACAGGGTGTTATGGGGGTACAATAAAAAAACAATCAAGAGTGAAGGAATACTAATAATGGTAGCGGCAGCAAGTGTTCAACAAGTACTGACTTCGGTCAAGAAATGTTAAATAAGATTTCTTTCTTCAGCAATAAGATGCATCCGTCATACTGTCACACATGTCACACGAATTCTTGATGAGAAAATCCAAATTTATTTTAGGTTCTCTCCTGTATTATTTTGGTATCCATGTGCTGAAAAAAGACACAAAGGTAGACACTTTATAACCCGAAGAACAGAGAAATCTTTAGATGATTAACGACGTCTACCTTCTACTAAATCTGATATAACCAGACACATCTGCCTTCTTAACATGTGTTTGATCTGGTGCCTGATGTCACGTCACGTCACATTGAAGGATTGAATTCATACTAGGATTCAGAACTACGTCATAAGCGACTGAGACACACAATGGTAGCTAATCTATCCACTTAAATAAATTCAAAAAAGAGTAGAATACGTCTTCTATTGCCATATGCCATTAATACTCCTGACATGAATAGAAGGACTACGATCGCTATCATTCAAATAATCATCGTTTGTTTTACTAGACTTAATTTTTAGCATTTTAGTTCGACCTTGACTTCTAAAATATTCCTTAGGGACATTTCTCATCAACCTTTTGCGTAACTTTAGGAACGTGTCTATATCACCATGTATTATCATTCTGTATTGCATAAGCAACTCCTTAAGGACCCACTCATCGTTTACATTATTCACAATATCGTCGAAATTTACTAATGTAGACTTCATGACAGCAATTGATTTTCTCAATGCCTTATCAAGGAGGTAAAGTTCCTTCTCTTGATTTATGTTATTCTTATTAGACCCGGTACTATGATCAATTACTAAATTGTTATCATCATCATATCCTCCTTTGGAGATTCGGACAATATGTCTTACCTCGTCCTTTGTAAGTGGATTTTTTATGATAAAATCAGCAAACTCTTCCATCGCTTCTTTCTCCAAAGGTAACATCTCTAAGGCTACGCTTGCTGTCATTCGCTGTCGAATAATTTCCTCTCTTACTTTTTCAGGAAGTCGCAGTAGCTGTATTCTTTTGGTTACAAATTCTTGACTCTTGCCTATACGTCTGGATAAATCAGAAATTCCACCCCACCCATAACTTTCGACATAGCGATTGAATGCCAAAGCTTCTTCGATAGGATTCATTGTCTTGTGTTGTACATTTTCAACTAGTGCTACCTCGTAAGCTTCTTTATCTGATAGCTCTACTACATGACAACTAATCTTTCTTAATCTTAGAAGTCTAATTGCAGCTAGTCTACGGTTTCCTGCAACAACTTCATATTGATGCTGTCGTGGCCTTACCACAATAGGTTGAAGTAATCCATGTTGTTGAATAGAAACAGCTAGATCATGTAAGTTATCCAGGTCTGTCCTAAGTTGATTTTGGGGATGATGGACCTTTGACGAACTAATTTCTTGTAGGAAGCCAAGATGACTCATTATTAAATTGTTCTTCCACATGATGGTAAATAAACATGCTACAAATTTCTTTGCACCGATTGAATCTAAATTAGTTATAGTGTACAAAGAGAAATTGAAAAAAAACTCTTAGAAAGACAAATACGGTTTTAAAATGAACTCTAATATACTGAGATGATATAATAAGAAATCTTAATGATGATTATTCCCTCAGACATATTAATAGAGCATAGGATCATGATATACAGCAGTATAGATACCTTCTTAAGAATGCAAAAGCGTCTAAGAAAGCTTGACAGTGTAGAAGGCAGTACACAATTATTAAGCGGAAACAACAAGTATAAAGCATACAGGGAACGTCAGAGTGTTACCAAACAAATGGGGCCGTATATTCATTGACTGCTAGATTTTATGGATAGTAATTTATATGATCGTGGACATTCAATTAAATCATAAAAATGCGATTGTGATCGGTGGTGGAATCGAGGGATCTCGAAAAGTACGTGGACTACTGGACCATGATTGTAATATATTTGTTATAACTAATAGAACTAACAAATATTTATCGAGTCTAGAGAAGCAAGGCAGGATTAGGATCGTTAAGTCTAAACTCACCAATGCAAAGACATTACTAGATAATTATGACGATCCCTATCTAATTATAGCTGCTACCAATGACAGATTACTAAATCGTCTGTTGGTTGATAAGGGGCGTCAAATGCATGCCATTGTATATGCAGCAGATGATCCTCAGTATAGTGATTTTTCCTATCTTTCACTTATTCCCATAGGATATGGTTGCCAGGTTGGCATTTCAACTTCAGGTCGGAGCCCGATATTAGCTCGAAGTATAAGAGTGAGAGCAGAGCGCATATTACGTAGGACGCTTAATTATGATTCTGAGATAAAGTAATATTCGGCTGCTAACCTGGAGAACGATATTTTGAAAATGATCTTTATATATAGTATACAGATTCATAGCAACAAAAAATGTCTCTAAATGTTCCAACAAATTTACCATAAACATGCATGTACCTAGACTCTTATTATTTTACTTTTTTCAACATATATTATCCTAAGCCGATTCAGAACCTGTATCCAATAACAATCGAATTATTTAAAATAACTATATTGTTAGTCCCATACTAATAACTATGTCACACATATACCTCATATACCTCATACTGTAGCAAATTTGGCTGTCTCATGAGGCTTGACCTTGGCCCAGAACGAACCAAGAATTAGACCCAAAATTATCCAAAATATACCTACTGTTAACGCACTTACGATTCTAAAATTCATCAATAAGTCCATTGATATTGTTATATGATCTGGATTTGAGGGTAGTATTACAAAGGCAATTGCAATTATTGTAACATAGATCAAAGGAATGATAATCTTTTTTGAATCCTTATGTTCCATGTTTCTATATAGTAAAGCAAGTCCCAACGCAGTGAATCCGTAAATTGCTATCATGCCAATATACAAACTCTGTCTATAGACTATAGTTTCAGGATCTCCTACGGCCGGTGGATTAGCAGGATATTTGAGAGTAGGCACTAGAAACAATACAATGAACATTATGCCTGCAAGTATGATACCCTTCTTCTTTTCATTGGATCCTGGAAGCGAGCTCCGAGCAAAAGCAAAAACCAGGCCAAATAATGCGCCTATTGATGTACCAAGTACGGTACCTGCAACTATCTCACCTCCCTTCTGCCATAAACGAATGCTATTGAGCTCCTGAAGATCAACGGTTTCACCTTGAGAAATCATATTTTGTGTCTCGATATCTATGGCTTTGTCCACAAAAGGTTCTACCACAACTTGATTGATCAGACCTAGCACAGTGCCCGCGATTGCTCCAGCGAGCAGAGTTATAATTATGAAAATAAAAGTTTTCATACTTTAACTAGGAGTTGTCGCAAAAAAATATTAATGACACGGGAAACCCGCAGCATGTCTCATATCATGATAGAACTCGTGCAGCCATTTTGTATCAAACGCTTTCTGCCCTTGGACAAGACTAAATAAGTGCCCTTGATCATATCCTACTAAGAACATTCCAAATAGCAAAACACCAACGAGTACACCTATGGCCACCTTAGGTACACCACCAATGTCTTTCGTGATAATTATGGGTGTTTCTAGCATCCTTAGATAATAGTACTATGAAGTATTAAAGTTTACAACGCCGCATATTTACTAGGGATTTAGATGATAGATAATAGATAGAAATTCCAAAATTACATTAAGTTCATAAGCATTACTCATATTATTCGCCGGCGAATAATTTACTCAGCTTTTCTAAATGAATAGAAATTGGGATTTTGTTAGACTACTTCTAAATTAGGGTTAAAGATCTATTATATAGCCTAAGTCCATGTTAAAAGATAAATACGTTTCATGATAATAATGTCATATATGGTTCAGATGCGTAAATTTCATGAAGGGGAGACGATTAAGGTGAAGGAAAAGGATCCAATAATTCCAGATCCCAGAAGATTTCCGAAGTACATAGTAGGAAAAGTTGGGACTGTGCGTAAGGTGATAGGTTATGTTCATTGCCCACCTGATCACGAGAAGAAACCTCCTTACCATTCCTGCATTTTCAGTCTGAATCAGGTCTCACCTAATGCAACAGAAAATGATAAAGTTGTCATGGAAGTTTATGAGGACTATATAACACATGAGCCATTATCTAGCTTGCCTCCAAGGAGGTCGAGATAATGAGCAGCGAAGAACAATTACAACATCTTTTGGATAGTGATCCCCATAAGCCAATAAATCCTGTTAGCGCATATTTAACCCCAACACTACCAGATTATCTGTGGAAGCTAGTTGCATTTGAAGAATTCTTATGTGGAAATCAGATAATTGCTTTTGAAGAAAGCAGGCGCAAGAAGGATGAGCTTGAAGCGAAGCGTGGCTTCCAATTTGGAGTATCGTACTTCGATCATAGAATTATTCGAATAAGAGAAGTTCTTAAGGACAGAGGTATAATTAATGAAACCGATCTTCGTGCAGAAGTAGAAAGGCAAAAGGGTCATTACGAGAAGAAAGGTAAAAAACCTGTCAATCCGCTTGAATTAGAGGTCCTATCAATGATAAACTTGACTCTGGGCAACAGTATGGCCCTGAGTAGGGGATTCGAACGACACTATGAACAAATGAAAGGTAGAACGCCGATCACAGGTGCTAGAGTTGTCGCCAAGGCATGGGTTGATCCTGATTTCAAAGCATTACTCAAAGTTTCACCTAAAGAAGCTATTCTTGGATGGGATCCGTCAGTTATATATGCAAAGGATAAGGAGATAATTGATCCAAATGGATTAGAGATCTTGGAGAATACTGAAAAACTTCGTAATGTGTGCGTGTGTACTCTCTGCTCATGTTACCCCAGAGAATATCTTGGAGAACCGCCGTTATGGTACATCAGTAAAGAGTACAAACAGAGAATAATTAACGAACCTAGAAAGTATTTGACAGATTATGGACTGAAATTAAATAATGATGTAGAAATTCGCGTGTACGACATTACTGCAGATATTCATTACATGGTACTTCCCATGAAACCTAAGGGCACAGAAAAACTCTCTGAAGAGGAATTATCCATGCTTGTGACTAGAGATAGCTTACTAGGCGTAGGTGACCCTCTTCCTGCAGATCGACTACCTGAAGTTAAAGAGGCAATCATGGAAAAAGGAAATCTCTTATCATATCCATAATCCTTTTCCAATCTAAATGGTATATTAGCTATTTTAACAATTCAACAGAGCTAGACCTTCATCATTTACATTTGTTAGTTATCTTGTTGGATTGAACCGCAGCTTATAGGGAAGTGTAGACTATATCCCAGTGTAAAGAGTGACAAAATAAAGGCATAAGCAAAAGAATGTTATGTGATGGAACTAGAATTAGTAGTAGATGATGCTATCAGATTTGTAGCACTAACGACAACCGAAAAAGCTAATTCTGATGAAAGAGCTACCATAGATGAGTAAGTTAGCAATAGTAATGACATTCAAGGAGCTGATGAAAGCTGTTGCCATGAGCAACAGCAGTCAACAACAAATAACCGCATTTTCTAACCGAGTATGTAGCAAGCGATTCAGGATATGGAATATTAAAGAGCACAAAGTAGCAGATACCATAACAAATGGTGACTTCTGCTTTAATCATATTATCGGACTACCAAACAAAAATGCACAAGAGAAGCCATTCTTCGATTACGAAAAGACAGTGTTCGATACCCTCCAACAGCATAAGCATATCTGGATAAAGAAAGCTACTGGTCTTGGTATCACAGAGTTTATACTACGATATATGGCCTGGCTTTGTCTTAAATAACAATCTACAAGGTACACAGATGTGTATCGTTACAGGCCCAAGGATAGACCTTGCTATCACCCTTACCGACAGAATGAAGAGGCTATTTACAGATAATGGACTTGTTACCTTTGATAGCAAGGAAACGGTTATCGAGCTAAATGGAGTACATATCGAGGCATATCCTTCACATCATTTAGACGTAATGAGGGGATTATCGGATGTATCTGTTATCTTGTTAGATGAAGCTGTTTTCTTTCCACCAGGACAGCAACAGGACGCTAAATCTAATCCATGGATAATAATGGTATCAACTCCTAATGCACCTGATGGCTTGTTCGAAAGAATAGAGAAGGAGCCAGAAGAAACTTGTTTGTACAAACGTCTTTTACTAGACTAATCATATGGCCTAGATAGAACAGTTAGACCCGAACTAGAAAAAGCAATGCGAGAGTTAATGAGAAGGCAAGATCCCTTGACAGAACAAAGATCAGAAGCCTTGGAGGAAGAACTCAAAAAATCAATAGACTCAGACCTGCATGAAAAAAAGATAATCCCGCTGTACGGGATCCTGTAAAAGCTGAATATCCTAGTCAAAGACCGTCTTTCTAAAGTCTCCATAATATCCATAACCGACATAGTTCCCAGAGACGACACTCAGCAAGACCATCTGTTCCAATTGCATAAACTAAATTAGGTACATGTTATTATTCTAGTTGTTTTGACTCTTCCCTGGCGTGAATGCCCAAATGCAAATCTTTAGAAATAACATTTGTATATCCCACAATATTTATGCAGAAGTTGCGATAACAAATTCACAGATACTTCACAATCCGTCTCAAAACCATTCATAACTAGTGACAATTCAGGTGAATCCCATATCAGCTGTCTCACCTATATTGCCTTGGGGAACTTTTACTGCTTTATTTTTGTATATGTCCCATTGCAAGTTAATAGTGCCATCTACAGTCCTCATTTTGAATCCTTTTACTTCTTCTACTGTATCATCGAACTTTACTGTCCAGCCATTCTTTCTGTCATATGTCACTCCAGGAGATATTTTTGAATCGCCCATACCACCCATTGCAGATATCCCAATTTCACCAGTAAGTGAAAGATTCAGATCTCTTGAGCCATTTCTTTCTATTGTCGCCTTTATACCTTCAACATTTGGAGCATAAGATAATACAGAGACATCAGGGCCATCTATTTCAAATTCAAATCGCGCCCAACTTAAAGCCCATGTGTCAGGGTCATGCATTTTAATATTCATACCCAGAAACAAATTGTAAAACCTATATGACTGTAATACTCTATTTACGTCGTCATAGTTATATTTCTCATTCAATACCTCTACAACCATTTCTGGACGAGCCTTAACTATTTCATAATTAAAACCAGCCTGCCCTGTTACTTTTCTTTGCAAAAAAGTGTCTAACATCCAGTCGATTCCTTTTCCCTCTGTAGAAAACTCTTCTCGTGCACCAAACTCAAAATTCTTGCTTCTCATGAACAACTTAAATACCCTAGAGTTATTAAAAAATGATCCTAGACGGTACGACCTAAATTCATGACAGTTTCCAAATCATAAGTTAACATCGACTGCCAAATATTAATTATCTAATAAGATCCTTAGCGATAAGAATTACTTCTGCGGATGTTCTCCCACGTTCAAATATGCTAAATATACTAAAACTAAAAGGAATGTCTATAACTATATTTCGGGCCCAGACCGCAATGGTAAACCTGCTTGGAAAGACATCTGGATAGCTATGACTATTAATTCATTAAATCATCATACTGTTACTGAATTAGTTGAATTATGGCATGGGATAGTATACAAAATAGCATTTCAGTTCCATACTCCAATTGTTAAAGATGACCCGTTGTGGCTGCCTTTTGGGGATAAACGAGATCAAGTAGTCGAAACTCTTGTTGCTTTAAGGAAACGATATCCAAATTTTGTAGTAAACGGAGAGAAACAATTATCATTGATGAAGGGTAATTGGGGTGGAACAGGCACAACGCCAGTACAATGTCCTTCTTGGGCAATCTTATCTTTGGATCATATGGGACGAGTTAAGCAACCATGTTGTATTGGAAGCTCTGATACCAAAAATGGATTAAAGCCAATATGCGAACGCTGTGGACTTGGCTGCTATTCTGTACTAGTTGCAAATGGAATAAAGGGAAATAAATAGTCAGATGACAGAGTCATTTTTCTCCCTCCCTCTTATTTAGTTCTATCAACTTATCTAGTGCTTCAAAGAGCTTACCGAACTCTTCCCTTCAAAGAATTGAATATGTTTGTGGGCATGGCTGGCAAATCATTTCGCAATCTAATGCGAGTCCTGGAGGTACGCGGCATCCATGTAAGTCATGTCAAATGGATTCGCAAATATGTTACCTTATTGCAGAGCTACGTCGAAAAGATAGAGCTTCCTATGTTAGGTAACGCCTGACGAACTGATGAAGGTTATGTTAAGTTTATCTTATCGTCATCTGCGTATGTAATGCATGGGTTGGGTGATTCCATTTTCTCACTTTATCTCACTATGCTAAAAATAAGATATATCCTAGGTATGATCAAGAGGACACATGATCCTGTCAAAAGTTGAGTGGTAAATTCGAGATTTCGGCATATAAAGCTACGAAATTCCTGTATGTATGCCATCAAAAACAATGATCATTAGTCCCATCCAGCTGTATCTTTTTCTGCTTATTTGTGATGCATCTTAAACTATTAGCAGAGAGGCTAGAGAAAATCGAAGCTAGAGAGATCAATCGATACCCTAACAAAGAGACTCGATAAATTTGATCCTGTATTTCATTCTAGTAACAAAATTGCCTTAAGTCATTGGAAAGGTAAGCCGATAATTCTACTAGAAAAATGGATTGAGATCAGAGATACACCTTATGCACTAGATTGCTTTCCTGATGATTTCTACCAAGGATTGACATACATATCGGAAGACCAATTAGAGGAAGAGCGAAAACGAGAAGACGTAAAGCAATGGGATTCAGACTACCTAGAATTAATGGAGTACACAAAGAATGCAAATTATGGTGAGCTGAACTGCTTTCATTGTCTGTTGAATCCAGCTTGGGATTAATCGATTGGTTTCTAAAGGATTAGGAAACCAAGAAAAAGATCCTATACAGTATCCTTGTCAGGTGGTTAATAAATTTCAATGTCCTTATGAAAGGATCAAATAGTAGGGAAGATGATTCATGGAGAGTAAATAGTTCAAAAGTGAGGATTAGCATAGAAACAGCCATGGCAAGATGAATGGAAGAACGTAATGACAGATTATGTTATGTCTCCAACCCGACCGATAGGCTTGATTTGATTAGGAAATGTTTAATATAACGGCCGTATAACGAAGTGTGCCACGTAATTCAATATTACAGTTAACGATTATTGATATACCTTGTATCATGCTCCGTAAATGAATTTATCTAGTATTCATAACAGAATATATCATAATAATCCAGATGGCACACACACAATAATAGGTATTGAATGGAAGGCAGAAACTCTATGGATTAGATTCTTACGCCGTACTAGCACATCATGCCGCCACTTGTTTTGTTCTGTCATATCCAAATGACTTTGTTTTATAGGTTTAATCCGAAAACCGATTTTTCATAAGATAATGCCTCAAAGTTGAGATCCAATTCCTTTGCATACTGATAAGATCTTACTATTTCTTCTTCAGTAGGCGACCTTGCAATTTCATTGTACCGCTCCCGATATTTTGACGAGCTAGGATCGCATAGATTATCTGGATAATACTGATCCATAATGTTGACCGGAACCTCCGGCATATTCATAGCAATCCAGTCTAGGACCGGTTTAGTGCAACATTCAACATGGTTTGGCATTATAGTTCTGATACGTTCCGATATTCTCTATCTTCTATTTTTTCTAGCTTTTCTAATATTTTTTCCTTCTGTACACTATCAGAGTGTTGCTGCTTAATATGATCAATTATTTTACGTTTAGCTATTGGAAATTCAATATCTTTCAGCATCTGTCCTATTTCGGCTACCCTAGAATAACTCTCAACATTTACTTCTTTTCCTTGCCCCTCTATTCCCCCCTGCTCGACGACGACTTTTCCGGTCTTGCCTTGTGGCTCATCTTCTTGGGGAATTTGCTCTATATTCTCACGTTTTCCTGCTTCCATGTATGTTTATGATCTTTATTGCTTTTTACAGTTTTACGCAGCACCTTGCTTTCCTCCTGGGCTATTGATGTAGCCCTGTGCTTTACCCAAGCTATTCTAGGCCTATATTCCTCATCCTTGTTAAGGGGATGATTAATCTACTACATAGAACAGCATACATCATTCCTGAAGCGTATACAAGCCTTTACTCGCATATGTGGCCAAAATGATGTATCAGCCTACTTTTTCGGCTAATCGGTTATTCGACGATATACGCGTTACGAATTGCTAAATTTATGCATCGAAGTTACCTTGCTAAGGCTTGATGCTTCGAAAGCGAGCTTGTTTATACTGACGCCATGATTTGTTGAATGAGATGAGTATAAAGAATATCCAA
Source organism: Thermoproteota archaeon (assembly GCA_046729835.1). GTDB lineage: Archaea > Thermoproteota > Nitrososphaeria > Nitrososphaerales > Nitrososphaeraceae > TH5896. The sequence goes on along the minus strand of JBKPHJ010000397.1, from coordinate 6,326 downwards.
GATAGTAACGCTAGAAAGTACCGTGAAGCGTAAGGTTTATCTAATGAAATAGCGTCTGTATATAATATTGTTATAAATCATGCGGAGACGAAGGTCCACCAGCAAGAAAACATATAAGAAAGGCGAGGATACGATGGAAAGAATTGAAGAACTGAAGACATTTACAATAGTAAGAAGATACATCTGCTACATGTAAATAGTGGCTCTGCATTATGGCATCATCAACGTGTTCTACTTTTAGAAAACTAAGAGAGTTATGCGTAAGAAAATAAAATTCCAATACAAGTAACACATCTTTTCAAGACTCTTGTTTTATAAATAAATTTTCATGCAATAGCGATCCCCTTTATAAGGCATATTGATCACTATATAGATGCATGTTGGTACTTCATTGACCTATATCGACGACCGTGAGGAACATCATGAAGTACAAGAGATTAGATAATGATTAGATAATGACTCGATATTTAATAAAAAATAAGAGAAACGAGAAAAAAGCTATATGTGTTGTAGCATTGTATTCATAAGTTCAGATATCATTTCTGCATCATAAAAAGCGAGTGACTCTGACAATAATTCTGCTACTCTAGATACATCAGTACCATTGGTTATCTTTCCGCTTGTTATCAATCTCCCAAACTTCTGAACTGATTCGTATACTCCGATATTATATGCTATGAACGCAATCTTTTCTGGAGGTAAAATATCAACAGATTCCAGGCGTTATGAACGTAGTCTAAACCAGAAGATATTTGGTCACGCAATGCAGCATCGATTCTTGCCTGTTGTGAGATAATTCTTATCTGGTTGAGATAAGAAAGGGCTATCTTCGCCCTGTCTTGGTATAAGGCTGCTACCAGTGTTAGTAGAGATACAGATAGCATAGTTAGTCATTTCTTACTAGACCTCCTCTCTCCGCGATGATAAAATAGTGAAAGCTAAACCCGATCACTAGGTATGGCAGATGCGAAAAAATCTGATGAGCTAGATAATGACAATAATAATAATAAAACAGCGCTTAAGGATTTAGCTGAAAATCCGAAAGAAATGATGTATCAACAGTACGAAATTGCGTATGGCAAACAGATGCATAATAATGATATCCAAAAGAAACAAAACATACAGCAGATATTAGATATTACAGATTATTTAGAATCTTCTCGACATTCTATATTTTTGGAAATTTAATTTTAATCAAAAATATCTTGATTTTTTCCATTAGCAGATAATCTAATTTAATCTGGCTCGACTTTTATTCAATACTGTTTAGCAGTACATTATGAGCAAATTGGTACAAGCTAAATGATAAGGTTGATCCCTAGATGATTCTATCAACCAGCATTAGACATACGTGTTTAATAATGATAAAAAATTAATCTAATATGAGATACAAATATGAAAAATAAGCAGAAGCAGAACTATTGGACTTTCATATATTTTAAGATATTCATTTTGTTACTAACTACAGGTGGTATCACAACAATAGCCTTGGGTTCAAACATTGAAATAAACGGTGCAACAGCAGAAAATACAATAGAAGATATAAACTTTGATGCCCAGCTCAATAATTCTTTCTATCTAGATTCTCCATTCCTAGTCGACCATTCGACTACGACGGGACTAAAACCAATAGGAATCAGAACAACAGATATTGCCACAGAGGATTTTGAAGTTATCTTTTCTGGCTATGGGACAATAAATTATGATAACAAAACTATTAAACATACTAGTAATTCTTCAGGAATCTATGTTACAAATCCTGACGGGACTGTTTACCAAAAAGGAATAATGGAATTAAGAACAGAAGAAGGAAATGATACTGCTAAAGCTGAATACGAATCCATAGGGTATCAAGCAGGTGAAGATATAGTTTTAGACAATGGCGTAATATTCTTCAACTCATCCAGCCCCGATGGAGAATTATCTTTTCTAAATAATACGATAGCTATCTATAAAGATATGATAGAAGGAGGGCAAAATATTACTACTATTGCATGGCAGTGGAAGTAGAACCAGGCTGAATCGGTTAGAATTATTGAACCAGGCTGTCCATGTCCTAGATACATACAACTATACTCGTATTACAATCGCATAGTGTATTGTGTTGTTAGATCGTTTACTATATGGAAAGAAGCTTTACTTACGCCTAGATACCGCTTAATCGTTGGATCGGTTCAAAATTCTGGTTAATCCAACAATCTCTGCATATGGCAGTATCGTCGTCACCGAATAAGTCTATCTCAATCGGAGACAACTCTCTATGACACTTATGACAATGTCTCAATGTGTCCACTTGTACCATGTGTTCCGATATAACATTAAGTTATTTCTCAACCCAGTGGCATGATTTGGGGATTTGTATTATAATATGAGCTCTTGCATAAATCATTTTATTCCTTCGTACATTATCTATATCTCTCTACATCATGGTAGCAAACATGTTATAGAGTGACGCTTTTAGGATTAATTCCTTGGCCATGTTCTGAAATATTCTTGCAGTTATGCTGCGGCTCATCCTGATGATGTAAGCTAGCAATATTGAAAGCAACCCCCCTAGGCTTCCTTCCACCAGGAATTGAAGACAACCTCTGGTGGTTTGCCTTTCATAAGACACCTGATATACCCGAAGCACTAACTGCAGGAACAGAGCGAGAATATCTCTCATGGTTCTATAAACTCGGATGGTTCTAATAAGAGCTACCTTGGGGAGCCTATTGCAATGTACAGAAAGGCCATTAGCAACGTCGGCATTCAGGCCAGATTATCTGAGTATCCTGTTAGCACCGTGGCTCCTCACCTCTTCAAGAAAGTAGAATCTGCATAGAGCTGACGGTTAGCTTGCAAGGCCATTAATCTAGAATGTTATATAATTAGTCGTCAATAAGATTAATCTAGAATCTTATATAATTAGCCATCAATAAGACTGTTCATATTTGAATACAAATTATTTGGAACACCTTAGCAGTGTCGACCAACATCTGGCTAAAATCATTAAAGTGGTTGGAAGTTATTCTATAAAAATACGAAATGATTCTTACTTGTCATTAGTAGAAGCTATAATTTATCAGCAACTTGCTGGAAGTGCTGCGAGAACCATTTACAACAGATTCTTGAATTACTACAAGGGTTCAATTCCAAAACCGGAACAAATCCTCTCAAGTTCTGAGACTGATCTAAGAGCTGAAGTTGGCCTATCAAGAATGAAAATAGCATATCTAAAGGATCTGGCAGCTCATATTGCGGATGGAAGGTTGATCTTAAGTAATCTACCAGCAATGACAGACGAGGATGTTATAAGTCAGTTAACAAGAGTAAAAGGAATAGGCAGATGGACAGCAGAAATGTTTTTGATATTTTGTCTTGGTAGAGAAGATGTGTTACCGGTCACTGACCTAGGATTAAGAACTGCGATGAAAAGGATATATCTGCTAGATGAACTTCCGAAACCTAATACAATGTTAGCGATAGCCAATCCATGGAGACCTTACAGAAGTATAGCTACATGGTACTTGTGGAAATCGTTATCTAATTTCAATACGATTGGATAACAGCTTAATAATATTACCATAGGATAAATCTGCTGCTGCTGTTAGAAGTGAATATCATGTTCTGGTAGGACAATGTTGAGGACAATGCGTATCGAAAAGGAACTAGATGACATATTCCTAACATTATAATATTATCAAACTATAAAAACCGTACTTTTGGGTTGTAATAATAGAAGTTTATGGACATTAACAATTATTAGATGATGATTACAAGATTAGGCTCCTAATCTCTCAAGAAGTTTAGGAATTAGATGAGATCTGATTCCGTATGAATAATAATGTTAAGATCGTTCTTTTATCACATATTAGAGATTGTGAAGTTACCTCTTACCTCACCAGTCTCTTTGATGGTATCCACTTCACCATTAACGGTCCATCTACCACTATTTAGATGCGACAATCGAGGAACTGATGTCCACATAGTACCCTCAGCAGTGACTTTTGAACAGCTTGGTGAAGTATTTGTAAATGGATCATCCATATAAATTCCAATTCGGATACGAAGAAGTAGCCATAGACGACACTAGTAAAGAATGCTCAAGAGTTAGGTTTGTTACATATGGACATAATGCAAACGAAGCCTTAGAAGCACATAAAGAATTCTTGGACGCATGGAATGAATTCTTGGAAAAGGAAGCTAAGAGAGTACCCAATGATAAATCGAAATGGAAATAAAGATCTTGTAACTATCTGGTAAGATTGATTAGAATTGAGTTCTGCCAATTTGGGTTACATAACCTTAATACATATACTGGACCTATGTCTCCTAGAATTAATGATTCGTCGAGTCTACTTTTAAGATTTTGACCTAACGATCGCATATTGTCAAGATGAGTTCTCTCTTATCTTTGCATCATATTTTGACGTCCATAAACCTTCCATTTGTCATAAGCCAAGTCCTCTAGTTCCTGCAGTTCTTTGTTCAATGCCATTCTCTCAAAATATTTATTATTCAGCTCAACTTGATAGCATTGTAAATACGTATGAAGAAGTAGTGTATGCGCATAGCATAAACCAAGCCTTGAGCCGTCTTTTGTTTGTCTAGACCATGCATCACAATCTCTCTGTCACTCAGAGTGCCGCTCAGTCTCTGAACTTTTGCATTCAAGCCTTCGTGTCTTATTGACACACTACGAACATTCTGCACTCTTGGATTTAGCATGTTGAATAATTCTTTTCGGTAAACTCGTTTTACGTCAGTGTTGGCACGACGGCTGGATAGATAGACTTGATCACCAATTTGATCATCGAGGTTATCGTGTAGTCACTCACCTTGGATCTTGGTTGTCTAATATACGTGGCTAATTACCATTACGTACTTTATGTCTTTCACCACATTAGATCATGTAGTGTATTGTTTATGTTAGTGTGATAATGTGCATATTCTTGTTAAGTGGGTACGTGTATAATGTGTGTTGTGGGGAGTAGTAACGATCTGGTTGGATCTAATTTTTTTGATCTTCAATAAACAATCATAAAAGATGTAAAAGATTAAGGCATGTAGTTTTCGATTGACTTAGCAGATGTAGCGTCTAAATAGTTTATTGATTAAAGTACAATCTATGAATCAACAACTATTATTAAAACAAGAAATGGCTGTTGCTCAAATTCTGCGCTCTTACGGAAGACAGTTTACGCAGATAAGAAATAAGTATTCTAATGACCTCAATGGAAGATGTGCTATCGGTGTCATCATGTCATATTATGGTTGGGATGGTAAACACAATACTGACACAGCAAGAAGATTACAGTCTGCTTTATGTGAGTTGAAAAGAGCCGGTATTGATAAAGATATGGTCATTCAACTCAACGACTCTGGTACGACATTTGATGAGATAGCTGATTATCTGGATCGAATTGGCAACTAGCTAGAATTAATGCTTATAAGTGCTGATATTAACTGCTTATGTTCAAACAGTTTTAACAGCCACATATTTTGATAGACTGGCTATGAGATAGTTATCTTTCGCGAAAAATTGCGTTAGCAGCATATCAGATGATTAAACTTCTACCATGATATTGGCCCATATGGAAGAGAACTATAGATCCAAAGTTGCGAATTCTTGAAACACCCTTACTGGGTCGGCAGCACTTAATACCGTTACAGCACTGGTAAGACGTATATGTTTAGTTCGTGCGGCTGCCGCAGCTAGGATTACAGTAGGAGCGGAATCTAGGAATTCCCTACGGTGATGTTCGCCGACCCCAAACACGTCTAACCCGATTTGATCAGCGTATTCAATTTGTTCGACTAATTTTCGCAAACGCTCAGATGGACTGACAGGGAGGCCAGCGTTATCCCACGCTGCGAAGCTATCAATTCCTACTTGCATAATATATAACAGGTAAGCTTAACTGTAGTAGTGATAATTAACTTAGTAGGTATGCATTACTGTATCTAGTAAGTAGAAACTTCCCGATTTAATAATGACACACAATAAATGCGATTATTCAACCTATACTCTTACCATTCGTCAACCTGCGTGGTAACATTCGCAATTGATAGAGATAACATAAAACGCATTCTTATTCCTCATTTTGAATTTTCTTTTCTGCAGCTATATCATAACCTAAAAACTTTGAGAGTACTGAAATTGCACAATATTTTTGTCCATTGGATTCATAAAAGGATCCAAAGGCTTGAGGAGTATCAATTGCTTTCTGCTTGAAGATTGCGAACACTTGGATTTGTTGTTCTTTCTTCTCTATACTATGTAATTGCATTATCCACCATTCCTCCGTTTGTTAGTATGACTTGACCATAGAACGATTGAGGCT
>JBKPHJ010000396.1:0-9072 GCA_046729835.1 Thermoproteota archaeon | reverse complement strand
GCCAATATCGTCAGAGAAACACAAAAGATGTGGAAACAAATCTTCTGGGGTCGCTTTGCTAGAGTAGTTCAAAGCTACATGGTGAACAATGGAAAAGTTGACGTTGAAGCTGAATGGTGAATGAGAAAGACAAAGACGTATGATCCAGAAATGATATAAGAAGTAGGTGATATGATGAAAGAGACAATGAAAGATACGTCACGTCGTTATAAACGTGAATTTGTATACAAGTTGGGTTAATACGCGGACTATGGAATTCTGCTAAAGAACGAGAACTTAAATCCAAAGGGAAAGCATGACCTAAGTAAGTAACTACTAGTATACAAGAGGCACAGACCCAGGAACAGCTAACTAGAGTTGCTGGTGCTGGTGGACTTTGATAGCAGTGGTACCGATACCGATTGGTGTGGTACTAGAAAGCTTGGTAAGTTTTCACAAGAGTATGAAAAAGTCACGACAGACGACAGACGAAGAAGAACAGAAATACCAATTATCAATGAATTGGGGCTCACTGGATTCGGCTGGCGGTGTACGTGGTGGGGCGGCTGATCTGGTAAGCCAGATCCCAGACAAACACAACAATAAGCAGTTTTTTATATTACTGCGGGCCAATGTCTGTGCGTATGCGTGTGCGTGTATGTATGTATTCTTATTTACTGCCCCCAGTAGCAAACTGTTGCTGAACCGATGAATAGGTTGTTGTCCAAGCTTTTGCTAGATTAGAGTTAAATTCAGCAATAGTTTCGACTGTCCTGCTAGAGTTTTTCACATTTTCTCTTAATGCATTTAATGCATTGATTGTTAGCTGATTGTTGATGTCTGTCATTCTAATGACGTTGTTTGTAAAATCATTTGATTGTTTTACAAAGCCCTGGATATATGGTGCTGCTGTGTCTGAGACGACGATGTTGTTGAAATTGCTAGTGTTGCTGTTTGCAAATTGCTTTTCAACTGAAGTTGTTGTTTGAATGGCATTCTTAACTGCTTCTATGTATTCTTGTTGTAGATTGGAGATTGCTTGTGCATACTGTGGTTGAACCTTTGCTGCTTCATTTGCCAATTTTGTGAAGTTTTCGTTTGCTACATCGAATATGTGAGTTATATTGACTGCTGCTGGTGCTGCTGCATCTTTCGTAGTGCTTGTGCTATATTTTGATGTTTTATTTTCTGATGTTGACATAACTATTAGTAGCACCCATCCACATATATACATTGGTATTAGGTGGTAATTATTGCCATTAATGACCATAGATAGTCCGTACATGTCTAGTTCACCCCATCCATATCCACATTTCGTGTTCCCCCCGTTGTCCGAACGCATAGTGGTCTGACTTTTGATGCCTCGTCAAGCTAGCTTAAAGTTGAAATAAATGAGATTTTGTGTCATATCTAAACGAAGTGCAAGATAATTAAACATCTCATGTTCTAGTCATATTGAAAAGTCTAGATATGGAATTATCGAGAAAAACAGAATCTATAGTAATTGTTGCTATCTGAAGTGATAAAGCGAACAATCTCTCACTCCGATCACTGTAGCTATATTGACTTTCGTTCGGCTCTTTAATTTTTAATGACAACTCTACAAGTCATGGAAACAATGCGGGACATCATAAAACTACTACTGTCGTCAAGAATGTCTCATATCATAAAACCCAAGTTTGGATAAGTTGGTTGTGATGCAGATCATAATTTATGGGAGATAAAGTTTCTTTAGTATACAAAATATAATCAGAATAATCAAAGACTGGTATTATAAAGAACAACTGAAATAGAAACTTGAGTAAAGCTATAATGATAACAATAGCAATGATGATAAGTATTATGTAAAGTAACGTTCCAAGCACCATATCATCAATAGACCAACATATTTTTTATCCGCTTTAGTAAAAACTTTCGTTATTATCTTCTATTTGATATAAGAAAACAAATACAAGATTTGAGCTATTAGCCAGATACGCTGTTTAATCGGTTGGAGCACTATCTGTAATTAAGAATTATCGCAAAGCGAGTAGATGGTCTTGTAACATCGGATATTATCATTGCTCTCGAAAATCGTGAGTTGCAAAAAATTAACAACTACAAATTACTTATTATGACATCTCGTATATAAGAAACTACTAATAAAGATAATACTACATACGAGTCAAATGACCGGTTTGATATCACTGCTCATAACTAAACAGCTATAAATTTAAATTTATCAAGTAATCTTTAGTAGATTATTGAGATATTATTGGCAGAATATCAGAGATCAATATTTTTTTCTGCCATTTTCTTCAAAATATGGTTCAAAAACTGTTATATATATTACACCATAATTGGGTATTAAGTAATACTGACTTGGATGAAAAAACTGAGTATACTCAAATTACGCCGGGCAAAGAGAAGTACAAAAATGCTGAATACGACGACAACACTGTTGAATGTCTTATGAAATATCTTGAATTAGAAAGTTACGAACAGTTAGAAGATTTCTTAGAACACAGTCATCTCCCAACATTTGATTAGATCTAGCTGCACCCCGAGACCCACAGTCTTTTATATCATAAGATCCCATATTTTATTATGGTAAATGATTCTAAAAATCATGATTCAGCTGAACGTTCTAAAGAAAGTAATATTTTGTTAAATGGGATGAAACGATATTTGAAGATAGAACATCAAGATGATGACAACGAATTGCTTGAATATCTACGAAAACAAGCGGGTTTACATCAAGACTAACTGCTATACAAATGTTTCGTAGTTAATTACTACTCGTTAGCAGATTGCTGTCTAACGACAATGTTATTACTCTTATAGAATTCTATCTCCATCCCCCGAGTTAGATTATATTCTATCTTAAATGATTCATTCAGCCGAGATTGGTATTAGTTCGGTATTACGCGAATTGCAAACATGACAGTCAAGAACATGTGATGATGATGCAGATATGTATTCTAAATCGTCAATATCGAAGTAAGATGCACACCAATAACATGAGTTACAGATTACAAAATAGACTTGATTGCTGATACGCTGAAGAATCTTATCATTCTGATAATCATTAAGATACTGTCTTTCTAAATTAGCAGTATTAGAAGAGAGCTTGGTTGTTTGAAGCAAATCATATGCTATATTAAAGTTTATTCATTCCCATAACAATTCCGAAACTCTTTGATCGCAAGCTTAGCATTTATACGTTGTCATACGCTTGAAGTTCTTAAGATGTTTTTATGATTATCATCAATCATTCAAATATCTACCATATTAGCCGTTCTGATGTACATATATGTCTCTGATGAGTAGTTAACTACATTACAGTAGTCCTCGCAGCTCCTCAGTCAGAGCTTGAGATTGTTCTAATCTTCCAAAATACTGAGCTCTTGTATTTTGAAATGCTACCAGCGCCATTTCCCGTCACTATCTTTCATAGCAACTAGCGTTTGTACAGAATTTCGCTCGGGTTCAATATCAGTCTGACCTAACATGATTGTCCCGCTTACTGCGTGTATTATGGCAACATTAGGCGTCAGAAATCGTATATTCCTGATCCTTCCAACGGGACGGCTTCCTTTGACATAAGTGTCAAAAAGTGCTGATGAAATGAATCGATTTCTTCACGTCCCTTTAGGTGAGTACCATCGAATCCAACTAGATCACCATTCTCTGCAAATGGAGTGGCAAAGACTCTACTACTACCGCTGTTCCAGCCATCCATTAACTGTTGGTAGAGAAGACGGATCGAAGCTTCATCAGTAGATCTTGAGTGTGGAGGATGATACAGACATAGTATGTTTTGTGGCTCCGAAGCGCGCTAATAAGGTTTTTTTATGGCCGTCTTTCAAATCAAGCAGCTGAAATCACATCTAAAGAGATTGGCAGAAAAGTATCATATATAGATATATAGATAAACTAAATCGTATTGATATGAAAAATAAAATTACTGGCGTTATAGTATGATTAAAACACGATCAATAAAGACCTCTGAAGTAACAAGAAATTTTCCTTTTTCACAGAGAAGGCAAAAGCAAGACTATGTTCTGAAAGAAATCTGTGATGCTTTTAATGTGGGTTATAAATGGATAATCCTTGAGGCACCAACTGGATTCGGAAAGAGTCCGGTAGCTGTATCTCTTGCTCTCACTTTGGGATCAAGTTATATATGTACTTCTACGAAGGAGTTGCAGACTCAGTATACTAAGGATTTTCCATATCTAAAAGTAGCCAAGGGGAAAAACAACTTTTCTTGTTTGGTAAAAGAAGACTTCATTAGAAATGGTAGCTATAGATGCAAAATCTGTTTTTCACCTATACTAGACCAAAGATCATCAGCAAAAGGGAAAGAAGAAGGTATAGCAACCAATGAGTGCATACACACCACGGTTGAATATGGTCCTTGTATGACTGATGAAACATTTAGAGATAATGGCTGCAAATACAGAACTTTTCTGAAGGATTATACAGTGGTCAAGAAAGGTACAAGAGATGAGTCGATATTCATTCCTTTAGAAAATATTAAAAATTACGAAAAAGAATATTCACAGTGGCTTCACCTAAAGAATTTTAAAATGAGTAATTCTTCTTCTGATACAGAATGGCGAGCTTGTCCATATTTTGATCAGCTAAACATCGCATTAAATTCGAGTCATTCGATATTTAACTATTCTAATTTCTTGGCACTACTCCCAAATAAAAAAAGCCTGCTTTCAAGAGAATTACTTGTATTAGATGAAGGGCATTTATTAGAAACGGAACTTGTGAAATTTAGTGGATTATTAATTTCAAAAAGGAGATGGAAAAGATATATCTCTGATTTAAAGATCATTGACTATGGATTTAATGATACCAAAAGATGGATCGATTTTTTGATCGAAATTGAAACAAAGATGCTTGCTTTACTTGGTAATCGCTTTGTAGTCGAATCCTTGGCCATCGAACGTAAAGTCAGGTATGGTTACTCAGCTAACAAGAACAAGAAACAGAGTAAGAAGAAAAGAGTGATGTCTGCCTCAGATTTATTCGAAAGTGATGAAGAAATATCTAATCAATATGAAGATCTCTCTTTCACTAGAAATAATAATATCATAACAGATGAGGTTGCTGCAGATGCCATTAGAGATACGGAGAGATTAACACGTACGATAAATAATATCATATTAAATCCAGAAAATTGGATAGTATCAGAAATAATAAAAGAGAACTACGAAGTGGTAAAAGTTGAGTTCAAACCATTAGACATATCAAAGTACTGTAAGGCTGTACTTGACAGATGCTCAAAGACACTTATAATGAGTGCTACGATACTAAATTATAAAGCGTTCTGCAGAAATATTGGCATCTCTTCCGATAGTAACGAAGTAAAATTTATACAAGTTCCATCAGACTTTCCAGTAGAAAATAGGCCGATATATTCTTTGAATGTGGCTTATCTCAATTACAATAATTTACAACGACAAGATACCATGACAGCAATTACAAAGACAATTAATAATTTAATGACTATACACAGTAAACATAAGGGAATAATTCATACAACATCTTATGAACAGCTCAACTTTATCAAAGGGAATATTTCTAAAGAGAATACAAGAAGACTTATTGTAACAGATCCAGAGATACAAAGAGATGAAGTCATTCAAGAACATATCTACACTAAAAAGCCTACCGTCCTAATATCTCCTTCCTTACATACAGGACTGGACTTAAACGAAGATCTATCCAGATTTCAAATAATAACCAAAGTGCCATACCCTAATAAAAGTGATAGGTGGATAAATGCAAAAAGAGATAAGGATGCAGAATGGTATTATTGGCAGACAGGATTAAAGCTCGTACAAGCTTATGGCAGATCAATAAGGTCTATAGATGATTGGGCTAAAACGTACATATTAGATTCAGCATTTCAGTATTTTCTAAGAAAGAACAGTGATATCTTACCTGATTGGTTCCTCAAAGCAATTAGATGAAATATGTATCAGAAACAGAAACAGTTGATGAGCTCTATGTGTTGTTATTTATTCAGTATATTATCATTCACATGACGAATGATAATCTGCACTATATACGTAACAACGTCAATTAAAGTATAAAGTTGATTGGGATTTCATTAATATTTCAATATTTTTATATTTTAGCCATACTAACACAGATGATATTTATGTGTTAAAGATACATATTCATCTATACAATAGAGAAAGAATATTATAAAGTCTCAGATCGTCTGATAGTATACGCGATTGCATGATACTGCACGCACCTTTATTGCTATAGATGCATTGAATACGAATGCTCTAGAAAATCTTCAGAAAGAATTGACATCCAGTATTCAGTGGGATTTAAATGTGATTAAGCCAGTAGAAAAAGACAACTTTCATTTCACAATTCTTTTTTTGAGTGAAATACATAAGGATATTATAGAAAGGATTACAGAGAAGCTATTGAAAGTTGAGTTTGAATCATTCGATATATTATATAACAATATCGGGGCATTTCCGAACAAAAAGTTTCCTAGAATTATATGGGTAGGGATTGATGATAAGGGAAAACAGAAAATGTTGAATCTTAGTCATACTATATTGTCAAAAATGGAGGAGGAAGGATTTGAAGTGGACAAAAAATTTGTACCCCATTTAACATTATTCCGTCTGAGAAAGCAAGTAAGAATAGATTTTGATAATTTATCTAATTTTGTGGGAAGCAGGAACTTTGGTGCTGATATTGTGGATAGATTTCACTTGAAAAGAAGTGATCTTACACCACGAGGTCCGATTTATTCAAATATACTTACAGTCTATGCAAAATGAACCAATTGAACTCAGTTCTCTTACAAGCATTAGAACTATGTAAACCAATGCAGGGAGAAGTAAAAAAAGTATCCTCTATTGCGCAGGAAGTCAAGGAACGTATAAGCAAACATACACCCTCTACAAAAATAATAGATGTAATATTAGGAGGATCCTATGCAAAAGGAACGTGGCTTAAAGGTGATGTAGATATCGATATATTTGTAAGGATGGACAGTTCGATGAAAGAGGAGGAATTTGAACTACTTGGTAAGCAAATAGGATTGGAATCGCTAAAAGAATATGGACCATATCTAAGATATTCTGATCATCCATATGTTGAGGCATTTGTCAACGGAATAAGAGTAAATATAGTCCCTTGTTATGATGTGGAAAAGTGGAATTGGAAAAGTGCAGCTGATAGATCACCATTTCATACAGAGTATATTACAATGAAGCTGGATGAGAAGAAGAGGGATCAGGTAAGATTGTTAAAGAAATTTCTAAAATCTTTGGGAATATATGGAGCTGAAATTGCTAAAAATGGTTTCAGCGGATATGTCACAGAAGTGTTAATATTCAAATATGGCTCATTTCAATCTACCTTAGAAGCATTATCTCAGGTGCAAGAGGAAAAAGTCATAATCTCGACGGATCCAATAGATGAGGAGTCTGTAAAGAAAGCATTTAAACATTCTATAATTATACTGGATCCAATTGATCCTAAGAGAAACTTGGGAACTGCAATTTCACTTGAAAACTTCGGCAAATTTGTATTAGCAGCAAGAGCATTTCTTAAGGAACCATCAATAGAATTCTTCAAACTAAAAGAGAAGGAAGGAATTACCAAGGTATTTTCAGAAATATATTCCAATATATTAGTAATAAGTTTTAACTACAGAGAACGCAGTTCAGATGTGATTTGGGGTCAGCTTAAGAAAAGTATGAAGGCCATATCCAAGCAATTGATGCTTGCAGGGTTTAATGTTATCAGAAGCATATGTACTACTGACGAAAGGACAGAGGCAGCCTTCATATTTTTGTTGGAATCAATAACTCTGCCGTCTTATATGGTAAAAACTGGTCCGAAGGTTTTAAGGAGAGATGATTCCAGCAAATTTGTTTCAAAGAATAATAACATTGCACGATTAATGTGGATTGATAATGAGATGCGAATAACGACTCTGATTGCAAGAAAGGCGACTGATGCAAGAGAATATGTCAGGTTTCTTTTAACCGAACGAATTGATAGTATAGGTATTACTAAGGGTCTTGTGCCGGATCTAGAGAACAAAATACAAATTCATACAGCAAATGAAACTAAGTTTACGTGTTTGGTAGAAACAGCAATTAATGAACTCACTACAATTGAAAAAAGATTTTTCTAATAAAATTGATACGAATTTATCTGATCTTGTTAGAGTCATTTCCTATCCCTGTCTGAGTATAAACGAATGCATCAAACGTATTGAAGAAATGCAAGACCTGGGGATAACCGATATCATATTTGAAGGAATTACTCAGATTGGCAGAACACCAATCTTGGGCAAAGGTTCTGTCAGTATTGTACTTAAAGTTAGGATTGGGAATAAAAGATATGCCTTAAAGATTAGAAGAGTGGATGCAAATAGGAAAACGATGTTAAGAGAAGCTACAGTACATCGAATGGTAAATGCAATTGGCATAGGCCCTATACTATTTAGATTCTCAGAGAATTTAATTATCATGGAATTTATTGATGGTTTAAGTATTATTGATTGGATTCGACAACGATGTCTTAGCAGGAATAGAGTACTTAATATTGTTACTAGTATATTGAAACAATGTTTTATTTTGGACATGGCAAACATTAATCATGGAGAATTAAACAATCTGAACCATCATATAATTATTTCATATTCAGATCGTGTTAGCATTATAGATTTTGAGAGTGCAAGCTTATATAAGAAGAAATCCAATAACGTAACTTCTGCAAGTCAATCATTACTTATAAACGGAATAATTTCCAATCATATAAATAATATACTGAACCTTTTATCCAAAGATAATATTATCGAGAAGCTAAGGGCATATAAGAGAAATCAGAATGCTACAAATTTTGATTCCTTAATACAAACCCTTTCAAATAGTATTTAACATCGACAAACTGATAACTCTTATCGATCTGTATTCTTTTTTTCTAGTAGAATGATCACTTCTAAGATCAGATAGTTACAATTGATGTAACAGCTAAATATTTTAATTAAATACGTACCAATATAATTATCAGTACTAATAGAAGGTTCACATAAATATCTAGTCTACATGT
>JBKPHJ010000395.1:0-5143 GCA_046729835.1 Thermoproteota archaeon | reverse complement strand
AAGGCCCGGGTCTTGGGAAATACTCGTTCGTTTTCCTCAATTGGCCAGACGGGTAGATAATATAGAAGATTACACCAAGATTGCAAACGAACTAGAGGATACGGCCTAACCAAGTTTAGGCTGCCTAAACTGCTTTGGATGATTATAGAAGAAGAATAGTTACATTTACGTACTACTTGCAAAACAAACAACGTTTAACAGATCTCATGAAATAGTTCATTTTCTGAGTCTATAGAAGATGTATACAGACGCAAACGGTACCAACGAAAGTATGTATGCCCAGTATTCAATTACTGGAGAATCAAAGGCTAAATGTAGTCCAAACTTGAGTCCTAGCAGTAATCCTAAGTATAATGTAATAAAGAGCGGTACGATTCCAAAAACAATGAATCTGTGGCTTCTAAGTTTGAATTTTTCAATATTCCGATACGGATACTGTAGATGATGGTAAAAAACTGGCATAGATAGAAAAGAAATGGCAAAAGTAATCGTAAACAGAGCAATCATAAGTATTATACCATCTTCGAACGAGAAATCGCTTGGCCTATTTACCGAAATATTAAGTAGGAATGCGAAGAGAATCCCGGACACTGTCGTAAGAACTGCGCTTTCTTTTAAGATAGTATCATAGTCTTTGGAAATATCTCCATTTACTCCATATTTTTCTAGGGCATCTGAATTATTTTTTCCTTCATTATTGCTATTAGTACTTTGTTCGCCCACGTGATTGATTAGGTGCGCGAACAGTATAAGAAGGTTATATCTAAGTAGGCATAACATTTGAGCATCAAAATGGAACAACAGAGAATAGAATGGCGCAGGGAGAAGGTCAGAGAGTTATCTGTCAAAGGACACACTCAGAGACTATGGAGGATAAAGAAACAAGGGTTAGAGGCGTTAGAAGATCAGGACCTCAAATAATATATGCTTAATATATTCCAGCGTTACTAGTTGACTCTATTGAAGGGATCAGTACAAAGACACTTTCCATTCGATTACATGAAATGGAAAAAGAGGGTCTAATAACCAGAGTGGTGATTGCTACGAAACCGGTACAGATAGAGTCCAAAAATAGCCGAGCTATAAAAAGATTTTAGCTGCTTTATTTTTGTGGCGTGTTCATTTGCCTTCATTGTTGAAGAAGAAAGAAGGGTTTCAAATTTTGGCTCGCATTCCTTTACAGAACGGTTTTTACTGCTACCGTTTTTATGTGCATGCAGGATAAAAGTTGGTGTATCTGTTCTTTATTCTTCACCGTTAGAAGCCTATCTCGGATCTATTTGTTCCATGAATTCCTTTCCTCATAGGATATCTTAAGCCTGGTTACGTCGCGTTTGAAGAACAGATCAATAAACCAATCGACCATTACCCTCAATTTCTTTTGCAGAGTCGGAAGTGTAGACAGGTAATAAAAGCGCCAAACGCACCAACCGATAAAACCGTGCACTCGCAGTCCAAATAGTATCCCAACACCGTTGTGCCTCCCTATTAATGCCATAACACCTCTTGTTCTATAATCGAATACTTTCTTGCCTTTATTATAACGATTTGCCTTTAGTGCAGGTTCTTTCCTAACGGAATACACTATGTTGTGAGCTGCTACTCGTCCTTGCTTTAAAGCATGTTGTGCTGTCGGTGGGTATGGTTTACCTGTATTATAATCAACTATACACGCACAGTCACCAAGAGAAAAGACATATTCATGTCCTTGAATCTCGAGATATTTGTTAGTTAAGAGTCTTCCTTCTTTATCATGTTCACAGGATAGATTTCTGATCAGATCATCGGGTTTATTACCGCCTGCCCATACAAGCGTATTACAAGAGATGGATGACCCGTCGCTTAACTTAATGTTATTAGTATCAGCTGCTTGAAGACGTGTATTGAGAAGCACCTCTACTCCGTTTTTTCTTATTTTCTGTAACGCAAAATCTGACAGATCTTCAGTTACCTCTGGTAGGATTCGTTGACCGGAACTAATGAGAACAACCCTTGCATCTGCTTCATTAATATTGTGATAAAAAAGTTTGATGGACTCACGTATGAAATCATTTAATTCACCAACTGTTTCAACTCCAGAAAAACCACCTCCTACTACGACGAAAGTCATCAGACCTTTTCTAAGATCGACATCCTCGTGTTCTATATCGGCTTGCTCTAACATATTTATTACGTGGTTTCTCAGGACTATCGCGTCTCCTAATGTTTTTATTGTAAAGGAATTCTTAATTACATCTTCCATACCAAAGAAGTTGGTTTCATTTCCCAGAGCAATAACAAGATGATCGAATTTCAGAATGTGACTTCTCCGACCAATAGGATTACTTTGTCTTCCTAGAGCATGACTAATGACTATGTCCTTATTTTGTAGATCTATTGCGTCAATATCAGCCTCATAAAATCTTGCTCTATTACAGAATGCCCTTACTGGTGTTACTATATTTCTTGTTTCTATCATTCCTGAAGATACCTCCGGAAGCATTGGAGTGAAAAGAAAGAAATTGTCTCTACTTACAAGTGTTAGATCTACGCCGATGTCATTTTGAAACACTTCCTGTAATTGCATCAAGACCTGTATACCTGCAAATCCCCCTCCTAGAATTAGTATTCTTTTTTGTTGAATGGGAATGTCTCCATGTACTAATTTAATATGCTTCTGGTATGAATCGATCCTAGAAAACGAAATATCGCACTTTGAACATCTGTATCTACTTCCAAACCTAATTGATAATAGTGATGAAACCATCCCCACTATGACTCCATAAACTAGATGTATTATGAGCCAGCCAATCATTATGGCAAAGAAATTGCTTGCAAGATATTCTGCAGCATATTCTATAGCCCCAACTGTGTTCAGGGTTCTAGCAATCTCGTGTGTCAATATAGATTCATACACCGGAATAAAGAAGACAATATAAACAACACTACCAGCAAAAAGTCCGTATAAAATGCCGTTTGATAACTTGCTTATGATCAGGATATTAGTTTTGTAAAGGAATACACCTATCGCAATGCCTATCGAGAGAGCAGTAATCATATGAATTGTAATTCCTGCAAGGATTGCAGATGAAGGGGGCGAGAAAACTCCTAGAATATGTCCGAATGCTATCCACGTGATATCGTATGGAATCCCTGTTTGGGGATCCCAGATCATCTTTGCAAGTATCATGAATATTGCTCCCACTACCGAACCTATTACAATATAAAATACCTCCCTTTTTAGGGAAAAGTCAACCCTTATTTCGGATATCCCTTTCATAGAGATTAAGTCATAGCGTATGTTAAATTCTTTTTACCAAATTACAGGCAATCGTCATAAGATACGAGATTAGAGATGAATTAGGAAAGAAGGAGGAGAGGTTCTGTTAAAATAATTTCTGTCCTTGTTCCAAACTTGAAAAAGAATTACGACAGCAATGATGACGCAAAGTAACAAGCGTTCACACATGGTGAATGGTCCACAGTCACATAGAATCGACCTTTAGGAGTATCGAGGAAGCCAGTTACCTCTTCAGTGGAATTAATTTTAGATTTAGCAAATTGTGCAGAATTATTTTATCACCCACACGTTCATGCGTCGAATAGTCGACGCTGCGCTTAAATTCTTGATAGCAGGATATCCAGACACCCCAAAGTGTTTGCATAATTGTTCTTACTATCCGATCTACCTACAAACAATCGCACCATGCACCGATTTCAGCATAGTTTGATTGGTCTAATTTTCGTAGTTTGCATAAAGTGAGGTAGGTTATGTTTTTACGTTTCGTTTGTGACTATATCCTAGACAGATTGCAAACTCAGTAATTCGCCGAAAGAATGCTCTGATTGTTCGTGGGAAGAGTGCTGTTGTCGGATAAGACCGCATCAATAATAGATCTTGGCCATTACAATTTGCATCTCCACATGAAGATGCACAGAAAAATGCCGATGTTTCATTAATTGATTATATAAATGGGGCTGGGGTTCAAGAGCTACGTCTGATGAAGGCTAATATTGGCTAATATTGGAAATCAAAACTAAAAAGGTGGATTCCGAAGAGTTATCTTCGATTTCATAATCATCCAACGTTTTGGATTGTGCTGCTGCTAGCACCAGATATTGCAGATGGGAATACCAAGTTATCGACTCCGTCATGCTACGACTTAACACTCTCCCCGTGCCTGCAGTATTTCACTGATTATATTACAAACTGACATATCATCGCTTCATGCGCAAACACAAACTCATTGAATTGCAAAAGACAATTGAAGAGAAAATTGGGTCGCTCAGAGAAGAGGTGGAAATAGCAACAAACATTAAGCTATCTCCGATATACATAGCAGACCGTAGAGATGAAATAGAATTTCTAGAGTGGGTCACAAGAATTATCCAGTGGGTTTTAGACCAAGGTAACGATAAACGACAACAACTTGGAGTAACCAAAATGCGATTAGAGTTAGAAGACACTATCAAATTTGAAAACATGTTGCATGAAAAAATTCAAGAGCTAGAGATAGAGCTAGAAGAATCAATCAGTCTTAGAGAGTCTGATATTCTCATAAATGAAATTGATACTCTCAAGAGTGTCTTGGGCTGTCTTTCTGATCTTAAATATGGTGATAAAACCCGTGCTAAAGAAATCGTAGAAGATAACAATAAATTCGAGCACGTAAAACATCCGAGAGAAAAGCTAATTCAGATCCAAGATATGGAATCAGAGATTAATGCACAAATATAAAACTAGACCTGAAATAAGGGATTGAAACAAGGCTTTAGAATATTCTATGAAGCCATATGGCTTCATAAACTGCAATCCCCCCACATAAACTGCAATCGGATAGATGATTATAGATTATAAAAGGAAATCAATTTGTGTAAAATAGCAGGTTAGGAACAAATTTCTCTATTGTCCATTATCTATTATTCATTACCACAGTTTAACACTGAAATCGACAAATAAATAATTCAATAGTATATTAAAGATTCTCTATGCTACCTCCAAAAGAATTCTTCCATCTACCTAGCGGCCATAAAGTTTGTATCAGACAAATCATCTTCTATATAACCCGAATTAGAAAAACAAAGTAGGTGATGCTGTTACTGTAATTGAGAAACGGGATAATAACAATGACATTCAAACATCTAAAGAGGATGATAAGCGGCT
>JBKPHJ010000394.1:0-6969 GCA_046729835.1 Thermoproteota archaeon | reverse complement strand
TATTATCTGAATCGAAGAACTTGGTGTCAGTCGTGGGTCGATGAGGATAAAACACATTTGGTACTCCGTAGATCGCAAACTCTTTAGCTGAATAGTATCTCCTTGCAGTTTCTCCAGATGCAATCTCTCTGTTAATTGCATGCCAGTAATCCCACCATGGTTTAAAGAATGGATTTGTTTCCACTACCGATTCTTTGGAAAGGTAGTTCCAGAATTCAACGAGGTTCTCCGCGGATCCCTCATATGTTTGATTCTCCAGGACATAACTTACGAGAACAGCAGCATTAATAGCACCTATTGAGGTGCCTGCAACAATATCAAAAGTAGACTTTCCTTTCTTCCCTTCGTCTAGATCTTTCTTAGACAGCCGTTCGTACATTGCTCTGTACGCTCCAGCTTCGTAAGCGCCAAGCGATCCTCCACCTTGAAGTACTACTGCTCTTGCCTTCTCTGGAATTTTATTTTTAATCGGATTCAACTTCTCATAACATAACAATTAAGTTAATTTAAAGATTTTATGTGGCGGATCAAATTAGGATGTATTTAGAGGCATTTGTGGTCGTGGTCATGTAGGTTTTATATCTCGCTTTCAGAAATTCATGGTATATGGTGGGTCTCGTTGTGGAATTCATGTTGTATTCTGTTTGACATAAGGCCTAAACATCTGTACTATTAATGCCCAACGATCGAGAGGCATCGTCACCACTGAGAGAGACACTGATCATACCTCTCCAAGACAATATACTATAAAGACAATATACTATACACTTCAAGGATCAGCTACCGTTCATTTAATACGGAATCTCTATTCATCATCATATTCACTTCTTGCCTCCCTCTGTCTATTCTTCTCCAGTTCATTTCTTAAACCTCTTAGCCTAGATACCTTTCCCACATACCTGCCGGAAACCTGATGCCCTTAGGGATTCCTTCAACGTCCTCGTATAGGTCTTCTACCTCTAGATCTTTGTCAAGCATAACCCAATATCCAGGAGCTCATCTTAAAATATTTCGTTGGTTTACTACCACACGATATCCTAGAACTTTGCGGGCCTTCTCTCTTCATGAGACCTTTAAATGTTCCCACGGCTGTGGAGCAAGTAAAAGTTCTGTCCATTGAATGGAACTCGTTATGTCGTTTAATATCATGTGACGTAAAAAGATAAGATCCTTGAACTCCTTTGGTTATATCCCTGTCATCATGTCACTACTGCTCTCTGCATCCTTAGCCAATTCCATCTTTGACTAAATAGAGTACGTCTATGAGACCTGTAGCCTCATGCTAAAATATGTCTAGGCGGAAGTGATGTCGTGTTAGCAGATTCGCCAGATCAAACTACTGATCAGCGGATTGCTTAATGATTTCAATTACTCTTACCTGATTGGAACTCAAACCACTCGACTCTGCATTACATCTATTTCTCCGCTATAAGATGCCTACAGTGGCTCTTATTGCTGGCCTCCTAATATTTCGGCTTGCTCTTCTTCTTCTCTCACATGAGGCGGTTCCAA
This sequence comes from Thermoproteota archaeon, assembly GCA_046729835.1. GTDB lineage: Archaea > Thermoproteota > Nitrososphaeria > Nitrososphaerales > Nitrososphaeraceae > TH5896. Next base: position 5,457 of record JBKPHJ010000394.1, on the reverse strand, counting down.
GTCTAGTCCAAATGAGCCTCCGGTTCGATTACTTGTCTGATTGCCAGTTATATTTTCGGGCAGATTCTGAGCCGTAATTGGCTGCGCCAGCTGATAACCCGAGGTAATGCTCAAGACGATCAGTGCTGTTGCGATAGCGATCGTTATTTGCTTGGAGCTCTCCTGGTTTAATTTTGACATTGATTATACCAATATTTTAGTCGCATTTTAAGTTTTTTTGAATAACTATTGAAATGTAAAACAGATATAACAGATTAAGAAGTCCCAGATCGGGATTGATTATAACTTTAACAAATTTAGCAGTTCTGAAGAGTGTTCTTAGAGCACTTTAATATTATATATCTACATAAACTAGGATAAATGTTCCATATGATAGCTGACCGCCTCTACACGATCCTAAAGGCAAACATGGTACTTGTTGTTCCATCAATTCTTGTCATTTTGATTATAATTTTTGGAGGTATTGGTGTGTATCTAGCTGAACATGAACATCAAGGTGCTAATATAACTAAGTTAGGTGACGCTTTTTGGTGGGCCGTGGTTACAATCACAACAGTAGGATATGGAGATTACTATCCAGTTACAACAATTGGACGGATAATTGCGATATTCGTGATGTTCTCCGGGATTGGTATCGTTGTAGCTGTTTTAGGTACGCTTTCACAGAGAAGATTGCAGCGAGTAGAATCAAGGTTTAAGTCTAAGACTGAGGTTCAATCCAGATTATTAGCTAATGAGACGAAGACAGCTATAATAAACAAAATGGAAGGGATAGAGAAGCTGACCGAGGAAGATTTTGACGCACTCGTTATCATGATGAAAAATCTGTATCTTACATTACTTGAAGAGTCAAAGATCTTATACAAGTGCGCAAGATGTGGTAATGTTTATCATAGCAAACCTAAATTTTGCAGCAACTGTGGTCTTGGTCTTACTTAGTGTGTGCAAAAAAATAGACTTTGAACAAGTGAATGTGTAAGGAAAAATAGATACGGTACTGTTCAGTTTAATGTATAGATCTATAGCTAAAAATATCCTACTTTACTACCACACGATATCCTAGAAATTTGATGGCCTTCTCTCTTCACGAAGCCTTTAAATGTTCATCAAATACATGCTGCTGAGGAGGGACATGAAACAGAATTCATCTCAAAAGAGAATCATGATCTCAAAGTAAAGGTGGAATAGTTACTTATTCTGCATTTGACTCAATATAGAATTTGAAATGTTTCATGCACTTTCAATAGATAAATACTTTAAGAGCTTATACGATCCCAAATGCCTCCGACAGAGGCGCCTTCCCAGGGACTCTTAAAAGGTCATTTATGGAAGAGACTTTCAATGAACACAGGATCGTAGATTTTGAAAAGTGACTAGGTGCTAGACAATTCTCTTCTTATCCTGGCAAGTACTTCTTTCATCTGTTCCTTAGTCTCTTGGTATCCATCTTGAATTAGGTGTTGGATTGTAGTTTTTGAAAAGTCAAATGTCTTATTTGAAATAGTATGACTGTCGTTCTTTCGCTCCAAACGAACAACAAAATCGACATCTACATTAGCCCTTAGTAAATCCTCAAACCTCCAATGCTTGCCAGTGGCAAGATACACAGACTTGGTTTCTTCCTTCAAAATCTTTCGCAGTGCCTCATTACTCGCACCATTCTCTTCGGCTAATTTAATTAGAGACTTTGCTAAGCTTATGAAATCCGACATAATAACTGCAACATTTTCGTCAAATCGTGTTCTGTCATGAAATATTATGTCATTCTTTCTGTCAACAACACCGTCATAGTCAGAAGGAAGATAATCTTGTTTAGCTGGATGAAGATTTATTATACCATATCTCAGTCTGGGTATATTCTCTTCTAATTTCCTCACTCTATGCCAATAATCTCTGTGAGCAAGAATAGTCTGTCTTAATGGCGTATTAGCTAATAGTCCACCGTCCCAGAAACTGCGCAAACTGTTATTGCCGTTCGAAGAAGAAGAAGGCCTACTATTATCTCCGCTATCTGCACTGTCGCCTTGCCCTCCCCCTGCCAAAACACGGTTTTCCACACTTAGTCTAGTATAGTCATAATTTACCGGAACTGAACAGCTTGCTAAGACGAAGTCTGCTTTAATGCCATCGTCGTATCTTATAACGTGTTCAAATCCCTCAGTATTCTCCGGATCCTTATCAGAATGACTAAATTTCACTCTACCGTATCTCCCGTATTCTGATTTTCTTGTTCCATCTTCCTTTTCATAGCTATCGAAAACCACAGGAGTAAGATCCTGTACATCCACAGCAACTAACAAGAGTCTCGGTTCATCATTTTCGAAGCTTGTGGAAATAGGAAACTTTGCAAATTTTTCCAAACTTTCCTTTAACGGTCTGTTGTCATAGCTATACCACGTATTTGATGGATCAAAAAATCTATTGTCTAATAAAGGCATCTTGGGTACAAATACGTTAGGAACTCCCTTCAAAATAAATTCCTTAGTGCTAAAATATCTTCTGGCAGATTCTCCTGAAGCGATTCGTCTATCTAATCTACGCCAAGAATCCCAATAATACGTAAAATAAGGTATGTTTTCAACAGATGGTTGTGTAGAAACATATTCCCAAAACGCGACAAGCCTTTCACCAGATCCTTCCCATGTTTTGTTTTCCTTTACATAGCTTACCAATAAAGCAGCATTTATCGCGCCTATTGACGTTCCAGATATGATATGAAATATTGGCTCTTTTCCCCTGCCTTCTGTTCTAAAGTATGCTGAAAGATCCTCATAGATAGCTTTGTAAGCACCTGCTTCATATGCACCAAGGGAACCTCCTCCTTGAAATATTAAAGCTCTGTTGATGCTGGATTTCATAAATCTCATTCACATCATGAGGTATATTTATTATTGTTTTAGGTCACGCCGTATTCGAGTACAAGATGTCTCAGGTAATCAGAGACTATTCGAATTAACACTTAGGCACAAAGAAGAACCAGAATTAGTAATGAACATGTTCTAAAAGCTGAACAAATACTTAGAGTGCCCATAGCAAGATGCAAGGGATAAGGGATAAGGATTTCCAACATGATTTGCACGTTCGCGAAATATATGGGCACTACCTAATTTCGTTAGTAATGTGAAGAAGGTGTTATACGATTTAACTAAAAAACCCCAGTAGCTAAAAAAGTTAGTAGCATCAGCGATCAGCCGACTCGTAGCGTCAAAAATACGAAGGTTGGAAAACCAATATATTGTTAATAAATTATTATATTATCCGCGCTTGCGTCTGCCTATATAGTAATTGAAATCCCCCCTTGGAGAAAAAGGCCAATGTTTATTTAGAATCTTTCTACTTCTATGCTACTTTTAGATCGGATCTTATTTTAGCAACTATCCAAACTAGGTCATAATCGCCTCCATATTTAAAAACTTGGTTTTGAGCCTTGCAGATTCTCATGAAGGGTTCCTATCAGTGATAGAAGGAGTTTCAAGTCAGTGCTACTTAGATCCTCCAATGTCTCTATCTTGTTTATAATCGTCTGTTTTGTTTCGTAGCCAAGACCAGTCTTTCGTTTAACCACACTTCGAGTAATGTACGCGACAGCAAAAATTGAAATATAAATCCCTGTCAATGCGGAACCTACAATCATAGCAATGGCTCCTATGATTTTCCCATCAGTGGTAACTGGACTAGGTCCGAATGTTGCACCAGACGCCATTTGGATCAAATACCAAAATGCATCGCCTATAGTTTTTATCGAAGAATTCGCATTCAATCGTTCTGCATCATAGAAAAGAACTGCAATCACACCTAGCATCACATAGAAGGATATGAGGACATGCAATGCCTTGTTGGTTCCAAAAATATTCAAGCTATCCTTTACTACGAATCTAAGCAAGTACAATATTCCTAAAGCTCTAAACATTATACCTATTGTCGTGATTGCAGCGTAGATCGTCTGGGAGCTGTCTGGTAAGACAAAGATAAAAATAGGAACCATTATTGGGATTTCGAACCAATTGTGCAAGATATATCTCCATCCTTGCCGCGATTTTCTCACTCTGCCAGAGAAGTCAAATGCGACAAGCACAACAACAATGATATCCAAAACCAAGGTAGCAACGATTACGGCGCTTGAAACAGTTTGTGAATTGTTATAGATAAAAATAAGAAGAATTACATCTGCGAGACAGAGAAAACCATTGATGATTTCAAGCCTTTTACCTGTCATGGGATTTTCATTCAATCTTTGAGGTACCTACTTTTATAGGCTGCTTTGTTCAATAGGTATAACAAGCCGTAAAAGCACAAGTGTTCAACTGGTTTATACTCCTAAAGGATATTTTCAGTAATTTTTAGCCCAGTTTGCGTTCTGTTTGCCCTGTTCTACAGAATCATTGCATCGCTTTTCTATGTCCTCGACCTCAGGTTTGAACTTAACAACATCAAGGAACTTTCTTAGTCTCCTCTCGTAATATTTGCGAGTGTTTGGTTTGGGACCAGTGGTTTGTGAACCAAATTTGACATAATTTTAAGTCCCATTTCGGATGTATATTACTTGTCTGGGTCCGGCCTATTCGCTCTTTTATGTCACTTCCAGGATTGGAGTTGGTATTGTGGAAGGATTTGGCTCTCTAGTTAGCTCCGCTTATGCCCAGAAACCACAACCACCACAACAAACATTTATTGCAAACCTGTCAGGAAAAAATGAAGGTCTACCAATAACTACAAAAGCAACAGGGATTGCTAGATTTACCGTAAATCCAAATGATACAATAAGTTATGAATTGGATGTTAGTAATATCAATGCAGTAATAGGAGCACGAGTAAGTCAGAATAATGGATCTCTTCTTGCTGAGGTATTTAATCCATACGCAGTTCACAACGGCAAATCTGGTACTCCAACTGGACAAATAAATGGTGTACTATCTAGCGGAAGTTTGACATCAGATGATCTAAGTGGTCCTTTAGTTGGTAAAAAGATATCTGATTTAGTGAATTTGATGAAACAAGGTAAATCGTTTGTAGAAGTGCGCACTCAACAATATCAGAAAGGAGAAATAAGAGGGCCGATTGGTATAACAATACCACAACGTAGTCAGGCGAGTGCAGCAAGTACATCGGGTGCCATCACGAATAGAACGTTGACAGCGACAACTCCTTTACCATCGTTACAACAGCAGGAATGCGCTACGACAGAGCCAACTATTCAAGGACCAGAGTATAAAGCAGGACCACCATTAAGGCAAGGTCAACACTTTGCTAAAGGATTACAAGGACCACGATTAGAGTTAACAGGAAAAGTGTTATCTGCCATGGGATGTAGACCAGTACAAGGAGCAGTGTTGGATATCTGGCAAGCTGATGCGAATGGAAGCTATGACAACAAAGGATATGACCTTAGAGGCAAGATTACAACTGACAAAGATGGTAAATATGTTCGGGATACCATCTATCCCGGCAGATTACATG
>JBKPHJ010000393.1:0-8845 GCA_046729835.1 Thermoproteota archaeon | reverse complement strand
GTATAAGAGACAGGAAGGGGGCATACTCTGGCGACGAGGGTTCTATGACCCCAAGTTGTGCCAGAAATGTAAGGTCATCACGAATCGCTTTATGTTCTACTATTTTTCCATCTTCACCAACTCTGTATATATGAACTGCGTCGTATGAGATCTCATTTCCTGTAGGCGGGAGGATAAAGAAGTTACCAGTATGTGTACCAGTTACATTGATTACAGAAACTACTATATCATCTTGGGCAATTATTGCTTCTTCGTTATGACGAAGATCGGGAAAAGCAATACGATTATTTTCAACAGTATCTATAAATTCGGTTGGTCCTCTAAGTTGCCCTCTAACAGGATCTATTTGAGATTCGACATTGAAATATCGTTCGCTTATAAAGTCTGAAACATTGCTTACATTTCCTGTATTAAAGGCATCAATGACCTGTCTAGCAGCCTTAATGCCATCTTCTTCTGTCACTCCCTGTCCGAACAACTCATTTGATGTCTGAACTGAAGGTCCTATTAGTAGAACGGATATACAAAGGAATGAAGTGATAGCTAGAACCATAGTTGAGTTACAATGTAACTTTACATTCCTTTCGGTTTTTTGCTGATTCATGAACTCAAGCTAGCATATACTTATATAAGTGTTGTAATCTTGAAGTGGAAGTAGTTAAACTATACAAGATTCTTATGCTTGTCCTCGTGACAGTCTAAGTTTATCTAAGCAAAATTAGACCAGGTTAACTCATTTTTAATTGACGAGAAAAATGACGCTTTCCGCTACTGCAGAAAGCTGGTCCAATCTTTTTGGATGGACTGATCTCAGCTAAAAGCTGAGGTAGCTTTTAGCTACATTCGCTAAACCCACGGCCGATTCGAGGCCTTCTATTACTGCGTAGAAGTTTGTTGTACCAATATTGGTTTATTAATAAGATTTGTAGCTGTATTTAATTTGATCATAGCCAGTTATTCGTTATTATCGACTGAAGACGAACTCTTTGCTTTGGAAAATAGTACTATTTCCGTAGACCAAGCAACTGCACTTCCTCTTACTACTGGAGAAGGAAATCAAGTGAAAGTTATGATAAATTACAGCATGGGAGATGAATCAGTTATAGGACAGAGAATAAATGCTGTAATGGGCATTTACGATCGTGAAAATGGTTCGCTGATAAAGTTAACATCCTTTCCGGATGGATTTATCATAAACAGTACTGAAGGAACAACGCAATTGGCAAGTACCTTACCAGACTCTAACATACAGAATATATCAGCGATTGTAGCACTTACCAATCTTGAAAAGTCTGAAAAATACTCTAACGATGTTAAGACCGACCTAGATTTAAGAACAATATTGCCGATCAATCTGCCACCAATTCAAAAGGTGTCAGGACCGACCTAGATTTAAGAACAACTTACTTCTAGCAACATATGGACGATAGCGACATTCTACTTTTACAATTAACCATATGGAACGATCTCCCTGACGCTTAGGTTCTTAAAATCTAGAATAAGATTGTCACTTCTAAATATGACTAATGGGGCAGCTCCATCTATGATAAAGTCTCTTTCTCGTCCACAATCCTCACTAAAAAACTCTCTATCAGGACTTTCGGTATACCACCCTCCACTATCTATTATTCCAGTGATCTTGGTCCAAGTATCGTTATTCATATCGTCCAGATACGATTCCAATTTTACCCCAGTACCATTATTCGCGGGTATATCGTACATGATCACCTTCCATCCTATCCATCTATCTAATATCGATTCAGTGACACGATTTTCCGCCCGCTCCTCGGTATATCCTCCAGTATGCCAAATTTCCTTTTTCCATCCCACCTCACCATCCCTATTAAGACCTCCAATATATGCAGTCCCTTCACATGGGACCTCTGAATTATGCCTTCCGCTTCTACCTATAAAGGCCAAATCGTCGATTTCTGCTGATTCGCTGTTACTTGCGGAATGTGACGTTTCGTTCGGCTTTGAGGTTCCGGTCAAATTGGCGTCTTCCTGGAGATTCAACTTTATGTACCCAGTGAGTGTCTGGTTTGAAGGACTAGATACTACTAGCCGCACATGGGTGGAGTTCACCGTCCATGACCCATCTTTCTGTTTAATTAGCCCAAAACCTCCTGTCTCGCTGAAATCGGAGCTGTTTTCAGGATTGCTCATATTCACGTACCATTCTCTCCCTCCTTCCGCAGTAGGGTAGATTTCTGCTATTCCAAACGGATCCTCCTTTACATAGGTGATATTCTGTCCTTGAATTTTAAATGTGTCAGAAAATTCATCCTCCGCAAACAAGTAATTAATCTGATGACCAAGAGAAAGCATTAGAACAAGATTTAGGCTTATAACGATAGCCCTGGATAATGAAAAGTGGAATCTATCATCTTGCATATAATACAGCAAAGTTTCAAGCCATTTAACCTAATCGCTTGTTATAGTATCTTGGTAAAGGTTTCTCTGTCCTGATCCTGTGGAACGTAAACATTTCATCCAAAAAGGATTACTGTCCACTTAACACTAGTGTACGATTAGTTGTAATAAGTTCATTTACTCGTGGTTACCGAATGGGTTGACATTCAGATTCAGATTGCATATGCAGAAGAGTTTGAAAGACCTGACTTTAATCAAATGATAAACATAACTTTGAGTCTCGTAACTAAATACGGTATAACATTTGATAATGGCTGTAGGATACTCGTTGATGGGCCAAACCCTTCCTTTATCCGTTCTTTGAAGTATCAGCTGGGAGAAACTGCAGATTATGATCAGGAAATCGACTACTACAAAAAGTCGTATCATGATATCTATAACTTAGACTTTTTGATGAGAAATATGTTTGTTGTTCCAGTTCATTTTGCCAAGGAACATAAACGAATGCTGGCACATGCTAAGAAAGTATTGGAATATAATGGTGGGTCGATTGCTATTAATCCGAGGTTTGACAAGCTGATAACTTCATTAAGAACCGCAATTGAGAATGGGGAAGGCTTGTTAGATAAGGAAGCGACGTCCATTCTACGGTCTATGACCTATGCGATTATCAATTCAATGATGGATACTACTAGCTGGGTTAGGTAGCTACGAATACTAATGCATTCTATGATAATATTTTAGATATCTCTTTATTCGTTCTAGGTTTTCCATCCTTGAAGATATCTTTGACACAGAACTGTGCGGAGAACAAAGCCATCTGATCAAGAATAGATTTCAGGTGTCTACCTTTTTGTGTCAAGTTATATTCTATCCTGATTGGTGTTTCATGATAGATCTTTCTGTGTATCAATCCATTCCTTTCCATTTCTTTAAGCCTTGTTGAGAGTGTCTTTGGATTTATACCCTCTATAGATTCAATAAATTGGTTGAACCTAGTCTGATTACTCATCATATTCCGCACTATAAGCACAGTAAATCTTTTCCCAATGAGTGTGAATGTATTATCGAGCGGACATCGTTTCATCCCTTCCATACTATACATAATATCACCTGTTTGCAACTTACCAACACTTCACCTACTAACCATATCATCACTTACGAATTTAAATACTTTCTATATTATAGTTAATATAGTTATGCAACGCGAAAAGATTGCACTTGTTACAGGGAGCTCAAGTGGCGCACGACGAGCTGTTAGAAAGTTGAACTTTCACAGCAATCAATTATTAATACATACAATTATGGCAGCATTAAGTATGTTGGCAATATTTTTGATTAACCACATAGATCAAATAGGTCAAATATCATACCAGCAATATGTGTTTGGCCAAGAGAACACTAATGTATCACCATCATCATCATCGAATAAGATAGGCACTATCGCAACTTTTCTTCAAATTCATAATTTTACTTCTACACCTCCTGCGCCAGTCAATTCATGGATCATAGAAAGCAGAAATGGAGTTATTATAATAGACACTCAACGTACATTATCCGAAGCAAACAATGCTCTTGATGAGATCAAAAAGATAAACAAGCCCATTCTAGGGGTGATAATAACACATCCTCATCCAGACCATATCGGTGGAACGGCAGTCCTGTTAAATAGAACAGCCGATGTACCAATATACTCGACACAGTTAAGCTATGATATTATGAAAAATGACACCGGAGGATTAATAGCCTTTGCAAAACGGCTTCACGGTAACGACTATGCTGATCACGTAGTATTACCTAACAGGATTGTAAAATCGGGTGAAAATATCACTGTTGACGGAATAACTTATAATTTTGAAGACATTGGCCCAGGAGAAGGCGGTGACATGATGCTGATTTATCTTCCTGAGCAGAAGCTACTGTTTACTGGTGACGTAGTCAATAACCGGATGCATCCTGCTTTAATTGAGGGGCATTCCATAGAGTGGGTCACACAAATAGGGTATACTGGGCAGAATTATCCAGCCGCAAAAGTCCTGTTTCCAGGACATGGCCAATCTGGTTCACCAAAGAGATTACTAGATGAACAATTGAACTACATCAATACGTTCAGGTCACTAGTTGGACAACAAATGCAAATACAATCGAAAACAGAAGTAGGAGAAGAAGAAGCAGCAAATATTACTGAAGAAGGTAAAATGAAAATAAAAAACGAGTTGCAGCTGTTATACCCTAATTATCTTCATGTAGCCTTGATGCCATTAGATACCATGTTTGATCTGAATATAGATGCCATTGCAAAGGAGATAAGTCATGACAAATAATAATATCATGTCCAAACAGAAAATAACCTTTGATAGTGAAGGATTGAAAATAGTTGGCAACTTATTTAGACCTCAAAACGTCAAAGAAGAGACGTCATTACCGGCAGTCCTAGTCGCTGGTGCTATGACAGGGGTTAAGGAACAAGTTGCTGGTAGTTATGCAGAACGCATAGCTAAAGCTGGCTTTGTTACTTTAGCATTAGATCATAGACACTTCGGTGAAAGCGAGGGGGAACCAAGACAACATGAAGATCCTGCAAAGAAAATGGAGGATTTTAAAAATGCTGTAAGCTTCATGTCCACAATAAAGGGTATTGATAGAGAAAGAATAGGGGCGTGTGGAATATCGATGGGAGGTGGCTACATGTTACAACTAGCTGCTTTTGATAGAAGAGTAAAAGTAGTTTCAATTGTAGCTTCAGGTCTGAATCTTGGCGATACACTCTCGGAGATGCTTGGTAAAGAGGGCTTTGTTAACTTTCTAAAGGAATTTAACAAAGCCAGGCAGAAACATTACGAAACAGGAGAAGTCCAGTATATTCCTGCAGTAGCTACAGACAACAAACCAGCAGCGATGGTAGGTGATGAGCCTTTTGCATATTACGGAACCTCACGTGCTTGGAGTCCTGGTTGGGTGAATCGCTATACGACTGAATCAGTTGAAAACCTAATGTCATATAGTGCTGTACCGTATGCTCATCATGTTTCACCTACGCCACTACTTATCGTTCATGGAAAGAATGATAAATATTGTTTTCCAAAATTTGCACAGCAAGTATACGACGAGGCTGGTGAGCCTAAGGAAATCCTGTGGTTGGATACTACTAATCACATTGACCTTTATGATAATGAAAAGTATGTCGGTCCTGCAATTAATAAAATCGTAGAATGGTTCAATACTTATCTCAGCTAAACTAAATGTACTGGATTTATGTTCGGAGTATACAAGACAATAAGCACAGAGTATGTTTTTCTGGATCTAGTAAAAGTTCTATTACTTTCCTCTTTGCTACTAACTTACCCGATCTAATTTTAACTGTCAACTCTTGACTTTTGAGTTCTCCACTCCAAAATAAGGTTGAAAACACCTTACAGCATATCAGAAAGGCATGGTATTTTGTCAGATCCATTCTGCCGGGTACTTCGCAGGGAACCGCCCTTGTATATCCTACCTTGCTTACTGCAATACGCGATATAGCACATCCATACTGGAGGTAAAGCTTCTCTGGATGGATCTCTAACAAGACAGTCAGTTATTTGACACAGCACTTTTTTCCGTCGATGAACAGTAGAATATCACTAGTGACTTATTAGAAATATTCCTACTAAATAGTTAAAACACCTTATCGAGGTGTGATAATCATCTTTATTCCATACTTAGGACGCAATGTAATAAGTGGATGTAATACTACTGGATGTTCTGACAAAATCTCCATCTTCCAGTATCTTAGAATCGTTACTAGCAGTAAGATCCCTTCCATCCAAGCCAAAGGCTCACCCATGCATATCCTGGGTCCACCTCCAAATGGAAAATAAGCAAATTTGTGCAGAGTAGACTTCATCTTAATTGTCCATCGTTCTGGAATAAATTTATCAGGCTGCGGAAAAAATCGAGAATCACGATGTGATATATATTGGCTCATAACCAATATTGAACCAGCAGGTATAGTATAGCCTTCCATCATTATATCCTCTATAGCCTCCCTACCTATCGCCCATACAGGTGGATATAATCTCAAAGATTCTGTAAAGACCTTGCGGAGATATTGAAATTTAGAAATATCTTCAACAACTGGACGTCTTGTTCCTTGGTCTAATACAGATCTCAATTCTTTAACGATGAGTGTCTCTACATTAGGATTCTGTGAGATAAGATAGAACGTCCATGATAAAGCGTTAGCTGTTGTTTCATGACCTGCCAAAAACAATGTCATAATCTCATCTCGAACCTGTTTTTCAGTCAATCTGTTGGTCCCGCTGTCCTTAGTAATAGTACCCTTTTCATCTTTTTGACTTCTTGCAAGAAGCAGCTTGGAAAGAAGAGTATTCTGAATATTTCCTTTCTCGTTCTCATTAATAATATAACCATTTGTCAAGTTATCGAGATCATGTACTCCATAACTTTCTAAGATTGATTTATGCTCATTGATAATTTCAAATATGAGTAAATCTAGCTCTTTTCTTGCAGAATGAAAGCGTCTACTACTGGGAAGAGGCAGCTTTTCTAGTGTTTGTCCTATGAATGGCAATCTAAGATGATTAAAATATCCTACCAATGTAGTGATAGCTTGAATGATCTTTGTGATCTTTTCTGAATCGATGCTTGAACCAAAAAGTATATTGCTAATTATAGATAATGTAAGTTTGGTCATTTCTTTATGAATATCTATTATCGTCCATTTTTCTTTTGATGTTATTGGGCTTGTACTACTCCATTTTTTGCACATAGCTTCTCCGCAAGACGTTATTAAGTCTCCATATATGGCAATATGTTTGTAATCAAACGCTGGTTGTATTAGACCACGTTGCCGTTTATGAAATTCGCCTTCACTTGTAAGTAATCCTTCTCCAATTACTCTTTTCGTTAGTCTGAGTCCTGGATTCTTGATAAACTTAGAAGAATTCGTTACCAATACATTTTGAATGTAGTCTGGGTTTCTAATGAAGTAGATGTCTTGTTTGCCAAATCTAAAATAAGAAATATCACCATATTTTGTTGCTAAATCGTTTAAAATTGTCAGGGGATCCTTTAGAAATTTCAAACCAAAGAGATAAGGAACTTTTGGTTTTGGACCTGGCGGACGATAATGACTAAATTCTGATTTTATCATCACTTCGTTAGTATAAATATCATAATTAGACTATATGAATATTGGGATCCTATTCATTACTAATATGTAGACCGTATTTCGTATTTCTACAAACGACGTAAAACCCTGACTAAGATAAGAATCGTACTCATAGTGAAAAAAGGATTTGGTTGATTAAATGTTTTAAGTTTGGAGCTTAAAATCGACGACGATGATGTAAATTATCTTTCAAAGGTTATCAACATAAAATTTCATGGTATCGAAGGTTGAAACTTTCATGTCCGTTTGTGATTAGAAATTATTTCTTAAAATATGGCAAATGGACAAGTGAGAACGGAAGCTCTTAGATTTTCTGTCTTTTCTTCTCAGATTTCTTCTCTGTAACAAGTCTCTCTAGTTCGTAAGTAGTAAGATCGACGAATTTTATTCCATCAGCTAGAATAGGATTCACTTGTTCTATATATTTAAAAAGTCGTTGACACACACTTCGATAGTCGGCATGTCCTTGAGGCAAAGTCCTAAGTTCGATTATATGACATGCCTCACGTAAATTAACCTTTAAAAAATATGGATATCTAAATGCAAAATTCACTACGTATTGTGCTTGTTCTGGCATCTGTTTAGATATCATTTCATATACTTCATGACATTTATACATGCAATCTTTAAAATCCTTAGAAATTCCTAAGTCAATAATCTCGTGTGGAATATCATAACCATATCTTGTAGAGAGTAATTGTCTCTCAATAGTGAGAAGTCTATGTCTGTGTAAATCACGAAACATACCGAAATTTGTAAACATTTCAAATGTGTAATCAACCATTTCGAATGCTCTACCTGGTCTATGTCTCCGGTTAGACCTAAATTGAGTATACGTACGTATTATTTTGATCCGTTCTTCATCCATGAGAGATCCCACATATTTAATAATGCTTTCTAACGATTGCCCTTTAGCAAATTCATACAATATAGCTGCTGCAACCTTAACTTCAGCTTCAAAGTTATTTGGAGAATCAAGTAAATTTATGGTATCTGGATCTTTATTCAGGCTAACATTTTTTAGATGAGATTCAGAAATTTTGTAAATGGCCTTTCTTGTATTTATAAAATATTCTTGTAAAATTTTGCCATATTTTTCATCATTTGCACGTCTGACGAATGATGGTATAACCATATCAAGTTCATTGTGTAGATGAATTGCCATGTTTTTTAGTTCGCTTAAACTCGATGAAAACATCTTAGACAGCAAATATTCGAAAGCCCTACCATTCCCAGTTATACCAATATTTGTGAGGGTTGACGCTGGTAAGATACTACGTAATATATCCAGAGTCTTAG
>JBKPHJ010000392.1:0-1754 GCA_046729835.1 Thermoproteota archaeon | reverse complement strand
CGGCAGCGGCAATGTTGTGGCCCGCTTTATCTATGCGACCAAGGCTAATGTGCCCGATTACCTGGTCAAAGGTGGGATCACCTACCGCCTCATCACCGATCATCTAGGCAGCCCACGCATCGTCATCGATAGCACCACCGGTCACATCGTCCAGCGGATGACCTATGACGCCTTTGGGCAGGTGGTCTTCGATGACAACCCCGGCTTCCAACCCTTTGGCTTTGCCGGCGGCCTCTATGATCCGGACACCAAGTTGACGCGCTTTGGTGCGAGAGATTATGAGGCGGAGACAGGAAGGTGGACGGCAAAGGACCCGATTCACTTTGCCGGTGGCGATACTAATCTGTATGGATACGTACTCAATGACCCGGTGAACTGGGTAGATCTGTGGGGGTTAGAATCCATCTCTGCGGAGGAAGGGCAACAGATCGTAGACGTGGCGAAAAGTTGGGAGCGTACTCGCTACGTCTTTGGCGGGAAAAGCAGGGACGGCGCTGACTGTTCTGGTTCAACTTGGGCAATTTACAAAGAGGCAGGCTTTCCATATAGCTATCTACCTTCCGCGAGCTTTCCAAACAGCCCAAATTTCCGACCCTCGCCAGATAATATTCCACAAGTAGGCGATGTAGGGAGATGGAATGGCCATATGGCAATCTATGATCCAGACGCCCCTAATGGTAACAACGTTTGGACGGCACGCCATACTGGCGGACCACCTTATGGGCCGTATCAATTTGAACGTTATAACAAGATTTATGGTCTCGTAATATGGTATCGATACTACAAGCCTGATTAATCTGTTAGTAAGTATATTGAAGGAGATATTCGTATGAAAATATCTAATATCTTTATGATAATAATCGTTTATTGTGTTCTTAGCGTGTTTTCTCATGTCACTGCTTCGAATGAATTAACAAATCTAGATTCGGCAAGAGAGCTTGCAGAAAAATTCTGCAATGCTGAGTTTATAGGTGTTGAAGACATACGCCTTGACATAGCCAAGTATAGTCGAAAACAAATGCTATGGGAGAAAAAGAGAGATCCTGAATTCAGAGGAATGGTAAAATCATGGGATAACGATCCTCTTTTTGTTGTGGCCTCTTACCAAATCATAGATGTGTCAGTTAATAAAGATCATGCAATCGCGACAATTGTCTACAAGCGCCTGGCACGGACCGAGGGTGATGGGGTTCTCAAACGGAAACTTATACCCGATAGCCTGGAATATGACATAATCAGACTCAATTTGATCTATAACGGATCGACATGGTGGATACTCGATCCACCAATCCCGAGAGTATCTCTTGAAGCCATCACCAGATTCCACATAGGTCTTCTCGACAGGCTGGGAGAAAATTGGTTGCAGAGACCAGATATTTCGGAAGGACAAAAACAAGACTACCGTAAGTTGCAAGAAAATTTGGAGATCCTTAATAGGCTTCGGTAAAAATCGAAAACATTCATCCTTTGCACTCGTATGTCCAGTGTAGCATCAGTCAGACGTCCCGGATCTTTATTGCCTCCTTCCCATCTCATTGCTCAACTCCCATGTAGAGCCCACTCAAAGACCCCTGTTAGCACTGGTAGCTTGCCACCGGGGCAAGGGCACTCATGTAGAAGGTGGCATGCACGGGGCACATGCTGGGGTGACACATGTCGCTTGAGTATGCCGAAGGAGGCCAAGTCCGGCCCTCTCGGAGCTGGTGTGTACTGCCTCAATAATGCCTGGAGGAGCCCCGTCCGATGGACCATGT
>JBKPHJ010000391.1:0-2204 GCA_046729835.1 Thermoproteota archaeon | reverse complement strand
TCGTTGATGAAATCGAACATATGCCGTTAAAAGACCAAACGGCATTGCTTAGTCTCATGGAGACAGGAATAATCGCGGAAACAAAATTTCAGAAAGCTCGAAATACTCAGCTGAAAACCTGGGTATTTGCGACAAGTAACGGTACTGAACGAATGCTCACTCCCTTATTATCAAGGTTTTTAGTTTTATACTTTAAGCCGTACAGGTATAACAGCTTTAAAGAGGTCACAGTCCATCTTTTGTGCCATGGAGAAGGCATTAGCGAAGATATCGCCACTGAAGTAGCAGATGTTGTTTGGACAAAATTGAAATCAAAAGATATCAGAGATTGCGTAAAGATTGCCAACCTAGCCAAAACTAAGGAGGATGTTAAATGGGTTGTAGAAACCATGAAGAATTACAGCAGGAGACCAAAGTAGAATCAAACTGACCTGTTCGCAGCAGTAGTACAGTGATGGTCAACAGCTTCTTTTTATGCTATCATGAGTTCACTACAGTCCCTGATTTTTTAGTTTGAGTAGTAGTCGATAGTATGAAAACCATGAAAAGTACTTTAGGGTATCTGATGAGATTATCCAAATTTCTTGGTACCTTGTGATTAATTGATTCACTTATGCAATCGAATATATGACCATACGAAATGACTCAACGCTGAGTTTCAATTGTTCTTTTTACGTTTGCCGGTGCCAGTGAAGTAATAAGACTCTTTCGGAAATATCGGGAAATTCAACAAGTGCCAGCACCGCTTCAATGCATCGCATTACTAATACTAGTTCTCTTAAACCCTGAACTTCAATTCCCCGCAGCGATAAAGTTTTTTTAGCAAAAAAATTAGCTGACACTTATCTATTATGACCAAGCTAGACTTTCTTGTTGCTGCCACGGGTAACGCTCAAGCTCTCCGTCTAGAATCTACAAGGATTATCCGAAAAAATGTAGGTCCGAGCCAGGTTTTTGATGGGGATCTGGCTCTGCCATGACATTTAAATAAAAAGCCAATCTATCTTAAAAAAAATAATTTACTGCGGTCCTCTAAATATGAGCTTCCAAAGGAAGTTGTTTTTTTCACACTTGAACGAGTCGATTGTGAAAAATACGGATCTTTCAGATTCATGTCTGCTAAACATCAAAATTATGATGAGATCCCTAAATTGTGATTCCTTACACTTCAATCTAGTCAATTGAGTCATTCAATATGCAGCTTTATCTCGTTTTATATTTTGGGTCTCGATTTCTTTTGTTAGATATTCATTCTACCTCACTTTCTCGTCGTAGGATGATGATTTGTTCTGAACAAACGCTTTTAAAGAACTGAGTGTCAACGTGACATCATTGAGAATATTTAACAGGTATCAGGTAGGACTCGTTATTTTCCCATTAATTTTGCTTATATTAATCACATCAAATGGTGTATATATTAATGCTCAATTAGGACGGAACAATATTAATTCCAGCAATGCTTTCACTGATGAAGAATCGGTGAACAGGACTTTTATCGGACGGACACCTCTCAATCTAACTTCATTGTTTGATATGGTAGATCAATCGGTAGTTCAAGTAAGTGATACCTCTCCAACTTCCCCCGGCTCGAGGGTAGGCTCGGGCTTTGTCTATGATACTCAAGGTCATATAATCACCAATTATCACGTTGTAACTGAATCGCAAGGAATTCCAGAAACGAATCTTGAGAACAAAGAATTCGCAGTATCATTCTTGGATGGTAGAGCATACGATGCCAGAGTCATCGGTATAGACAAAGACTCTGAAATAGCAGTCCTTGAATTGGAGAACATCACGGCAGGTAATTTGGTACCTTTGCCTCTTGGCGATTCCTCTCATCTTAAGGTAGGAGAATCAGTTGTCGCTATCGGGAATCCATTCGGTCTCTCAGGATCGATGACAGAAGGCATAGTAAGTGGTCTTGGTAGGATTTTACCTCCTGCCTCAGAAGGCGATCTGATGTTGCAGCCGCAGAACATCCCGTCGTTTTTGATTCCAAATATAATTCAGACTGACGCTGCAATCAACCCAGGTAACTCCGGAGGCCCACTGCTAGATACCGATGGGGAGGTTATAGGCGTAAACACAGCCATCTTCTCAAATACTGGAGTCTATGCTGGAGTAGGGTTTGCTATTCCTTCAGACATTATAAAGAAAGTAGTACCGGAGCTTATTTCTACAGGTGAATATAGACATCCCTATAT
>JBKPHJ010000390.1:0-2532 GCA_046729835.1 Thermoproteota archaeon | reverse complement strand
GTTGTATGCTGCAGAACCTGAAGCGTACTTAAGAGTTCTCAGCAAACTATCGGATAAACACGATAAGGTGTTGATAGTTGGGCATAATCCAGGAATTGAGTGAGTTGATCGAAAAACTCACAGGAGATTATCACATAATGCCTACTTGTACATTGGCTCATATAGAATTCGATATCGAAAAATGGTCAGAGATACTACATGAAAGAACTAAACAGGCTACATTGATAGACATAATAAGAGTACGCGAAACAGAATAGGATTGAAGGGCGGCTGAATAATGGATATGCCCACATGGGTGTATCCGATTCTAGACTGGTTTAATAACCAGCTTGCCTTGAAGTAATATTCTGGCTACGAGGGTTAATCCAAGATTTTCAGAAACTTTGTGGGAATGGCGGGTATTTGGCAAGACTTTTCATAAGAGCCTCCTGCATTGGGTAGAAAAGTTGCCCGTAAAGCGAGATCGCCCTACCAAAAGGGCAGATGAATATCTATGGATGCAGAATATTACTTTTGTTCAACAATGGACTACAGAAGCATTTACCTTCCCGATTTCTGACTCCCTTATGAGGCTAATTATTACCGAATTGAATCTGATGCATAAGCCGCGAACCTTTCCTTTGATCACAAATAAAGATCAGTTTGCTGCAATATTAGAATCTCTATCTAAATCACTTAGAATAATATCTGTATTTAAGGAACGGGAACAGTATCTGTTTCCTATTAATGGAAAAAATAATAACAAACTAAGCGATAGCGCGACTATTGAGATATCCTGCCTAAGGGGTCCTGAAGAAGTAACTTCGATCAGCATCGAGCACATAGATATCAACAAAGTACTTGAGGCAGTATCAAAAATAATGTTGATCTCTGGTGGTAAGATTTACACAGGAGATATGAAATATGCGAGATATCTGGAAACCCTGAAAGTATGGGCATTAGATAAAAAATTGTTTGATTCGTACTAGCTCGATCCCATTATATTAGAGACTGGTTTCGTAGTAGTACTAATTCATAGTACACGAACAATTATTTATATCCTTTTCAAATAATATGTTCATAATATACTTGACCACCTCTAGGATTCCAGCCACTCCAGGAATACAGCCGCCGCAGATAGTTTATGTTGTTGTCGAGATTCCAAGGAATAGCAATATCAAATATGAGATTGATATTCAGAATGAAATCTTGTACGTGGATAGGGTGCTTCCAACCTCAATTGTTTATCCCTGCAACTATGGGTTCATTCCCAATACAATAGAGAGCAGCGGTACTGATCCAATAGATGTCTTTGTCATTGAAAATGAGCCATTAGTTCCTTTTTCTGTAATGTCAGTACGTCCAATCGGAGTCTTGTTAGCTGAAGATCAGAACGGAAATGACACTAAAGTCATAGCAGTTCCAGACAGTAGAGTCGATCGTGAATTTTCCAATATAGAGAGCATAACTGAAATTCCACAGCAATTCCAAAAGAAATTAGAGCATTTTGTGCAACATCACAAGGATCTGGAAGAAGGAAAATATGTACGTCTAATTGGCTGGGAAGGTAGAGACGGTGCTTTCAGGATGATTCATGAGGGTATGGTGAGATATGAAAATCGACAAAACAAGTGATGATCTCCCTTGCAACTAATTACTGTTTAGGAATAAGTGGTTCTTTCGTAGTTTGTCTTTATTTGAATCTTCTATAGTAAAGATGGCAAGTCAATTTCTGTTGATTCATCCACTTGTTATCCATCTCTTACCCATATTCCAATTTCCTAGAGTTGAGCTATAATAACTTAATAGCCTTTGCGGATTCTGCAGTCATCATCCACACAAACTCTGCAAGAACTAATAGGAACCTATTTTACTGTTCACTCTCTTCTTCTTCCTCTTCCACAGCTGGCTTAGCCTTTATGGAATATAGTTCTTAATTTGGGCTAAGACAAATTCAGTATAAATATAAAAAATGACCGTTAATGCGATCGACAAGTAAAGTTGGAATAGGAATGGCTTGCTATATTTGAAGACGGCAGAACTAGAAGTGTCACATTTGCTAATTGTACGCATGTAGATAATGTTGTCTTATAATATCTACTTCCAAAACCTTTTTTATAAAAGAAATGATATACTCAATTACCATGTCTGAAATCGACATAAGAATTCAAGTTAAGATGGCATGCGTGATTATGCAAGATATTAGATCAGCATCTTTTCACTTAGCAGATCAAGTGACAGAAGATGGAAATATATTAATGCTTGACGCAAATTGTGAATATTGTCAAGTTTATATTAATGAACGAAGAATACTACCATAGTAAAGTAATTTTAGCACAAGTTAATCATCATTCATAATAATATTATCTAGAAAGGAGGCTATAATTTTTTGACTTCAGTCTTCTCAACTACTGCATCGTCCTCTTCGTCTTTCGGGTCTTCCTCTTCTCCAGTTTCACTCTGTCTTATTTCTCCATCTTCTTCATCTTCAACTACGTTTTTTCTCTCTCGTTCAAAACTCTCATTATATTGCATAGTGACATTTGTACATCC
>JBKPHJ010000389.1:0-12233 GCA_046729835.1 Thermoproteota archaeon | reverse complement strand
GACAATCGCTGCGCTTTTGCTTTATTCAGAATTTGTACGATCTTCGTCTGTCAAAGAAGGAGGTACCGAAATGATCGAACACGTGCCATCATGGGTCAAACAGAGAGGAAACTTTTGATGGAATTTAAGATAAAGCAATTGGAAGAACCAATTACAGGAGAGTTAATCAGTACATTAGCGGACGGGAAGGTAACAATCAAGATAAATCAAAAGGAGTACCTCATTAAACTCTTGAGGTTTTCCTCAAATATTCTTGAATTCATGCTAGAAAACTCCTATCACTACGCAAAGATTTTGGACTCGAACACTTCAGAGGTAAGATTGCTAATAGACGGTGTCGAGACAAGAGTATCGAAGCATTCTAAATTATCCGAAGTATTAGAGAGATCATTGGCAAAGGTCTTTGTAGCAGCCGGCGAAAACAACTTAACGAGTCAGATACCGGGCAGGGTCGTTAGCTTATTAGGTAAACAAGGAGACCTTGTAAGCAAGGGCGATTCTATAGTTGTACTAGAATCCATGAAAATGCAGGTCGCTGTAAAATGCCATAAGGATGGCAGAATAAGAGAAATAAGAGTGAAGCAAGGAAACACGGTTTCTAGAAATGACGTCATTGCTGTGATAGAGTGAACTTAAAAAGTTGCCGTAATACTCATTCACATTTTCTCACACCGTCAGTTCTCGTTTAGATATGTTCAAAAATCAAAAATCAAAATAGTCTAAAACGAGATGGAGATTCATCTAACTACGAGCCAGAGCGGATCTTATCTCGTCATAATTTGGCTCTACTAGTGGATTATCAGATACCCATCGATATCTAATTATCCCGTCCTTGTCCAAAACAAACACAGAACGCTTAGCTGCATCATAAGCTTCCAACGGACCCAAATTGGGCATTATTATGCCGTATTTACTAACAGTTTCTCGTTTGTAATCACTAAGAACGGGAAAATTGAGATGTCGGTTCTCTGTAAAGAACTTGTTGGCGAATGGTCCATCTACTGAGATGGCCACAACCTCAGCTCCTACAGCTCTTAGCTCCGACAAGGAGTCTCTGATCGTACACATTTCAGCAGTACATACGGGTGATTCTGCTGCAGGAAAGAAAGCTAGAACCAACTTCTTCCCTCTAAATTCCTCAAGGGTTCTACTTTGCATGTTAACATCCGGTAGCTCAAAACTTGGGGCTTCCTGTCCCACGTCGGGAACTGAAACTGAAGATGGTGATGCCATGAAGTAGGGATAATTTCCGAGACATAAATTAATTTCGTCTAAAGTCAGTAACACAAGCAGACTGACAGCCTGCGCGGCTCTTTTATACCATTATATTTGATAAGACAACAACTGTTTTGTCAAATACTCAGTAAGTGTTTCGATGGTAGTCTGTTAAAACCGCAGGGCGTGTCAACTTTGGCGTTGTTAAAGATCCATTACCTTGATTACATCCGAAAAGCTCTTTTTTCTTTGGAAGTACAGGCAGTTCCAGAAGAGGCTGTAATTTCTACATGCTCATTTAATTTTACTATTTCCCCTCCCTCTCGACGCCTAGAAAACTGAAATGTTAGTTGTCGGAACCGTCCGTTCGATCCCACCCCCGAGATCGTGTTCTCAAATCACAGAGGTAACTTTATTCATGAGGTCCGCTCTCAGTATCTTGATATCTCTTTTTCAATTAGGCTAGCTGACGAGACGTTGTAAACTTTGCAAGACCTATGATTCCAAGTACGTTTTCAGTAGCTCACAGAATTTTCTTGTAACCCTCAATAGGCGACCAAATGTCTTAATTGGTTCCGATCACGAAAGTATCATGCCCAGGTTGCCACATGATCACATAAATTGTGAAAAGATATAGAGTAAATGATTACTTGCGATAATCCTGCTCACTAGGATGACTCTTTTTCCTTTTTTCCTTTTTTTCTCTCCAAGATTTTTAATAGGAATTGTGGCTCAAAAGTTTCTCCTAGACGTATTGGAAGAGATCATACTAAATGCTCATGTGATGAGAAAATTGATGGATTCAACATTCAATCAATGTATATGCTGCTGCTTCAAATGACAAAACGAGTTTCGCATCATTATAATTAATATTATCTTGTCTAGGTACCATGTCTCTGGTAGCAAGGTTTTCCGTTTATGTTCCGTCAAAGGTGAACGTTATCTCATTGGGATTACATCCTATTACGTGTCCTATATCTCTTCTGGCCTTATCTTTAGCTCTCGTCCTTCTGAAATCAGACAAGTTGTGAAGAGGGATCTCTGCAAGATTCTTCCAAGTCAGAGTGGAGAACATTTCTTGAATATCTCTCAAGTAGAGAAGTAGACGCCGCATTGCGAAAATAGATGGTAGCATGATAAGGTATCGCAATATACCATTACTCGCCTAATTTAACATGACGAGGTTACCTTGCTTGTAGCCTTTTATGTCTATCGAGACATATTTAAAGCCGAGGTCTTTAATCTTCGTGTCAGCTACCTCTAGTTTCTCAGCGTCAAACATCGTCGGAAGCTCATCTCTTCCAACTTCTATCCTAGCAAGCTCGTTATGATCTCTAACTCTGACCTGACTTACTCTGAAGATCATTTTAATTATTGACTCAGCTTTTTCAATCCTAGCAATTTTATCATACGTAATCTCTATTCCATGTGGGATTCTAGAGGCGAGACATGAATTTGCTGGTTTATTGTAGATAGAGAGTCCGAAGCGCTTTGCGATCTTTCTGATGTCGGACTTTCCTAAACCTATCTCGAGCAAAGGATGTTTTACTCCTGCCTCCCTCAGGGCTTTGATGCCAGGTCTATAGTCTCCCAGATCATCTACATGAGTTCCATCAACAATGCTTTTCGCTCCAATCTCTTTCCCCTTAGCAATAAGATGGGCTGCCAAGTCTCTTCGACAATGGTAACAGCGAGTATTATCATTTATTATGAAATTGTCATTAATTAGCTCATCGTACGCGACGAGTTCATGCCTAATTCCTACCTCCCTTGCCACCTTAATAGCACTCGTTAGTTCTTCTGCCGAGGTAGTAGTACAATTTGCAGTTACTGCCATGGCTTTACTTCCTAGTGCCATGTGAGCTGCTAATGCCACGACAGCACTATCTACGCCCCCCGAGAGAGCAATGACAACCGTGTCATTGATCGCAGCGAACCATTTGAGTAGCAGATCGTACTTCTGATTTGGTCTATCGTACCTGTGTGAAGTATTTACCTCCAAGTCTAGTATGGATCTCTGATAAGGCTATCTGATTTGCTATTCTTAAAGGTATTCCTAAGGAGGCAGAGATTTTCTTGATATCCTCAAATTCTGGCTTAACGTTGACGAGATTTCCTTGATAGTCTTTAGACACCTTCACACGAACAAGAAATTCATTTTGAAGTATCTTCAATTTTAGATTAATAATATCTCTATCTAGCAGTACCCGCTGCGTTTCTTGAATACGTATACCGAGAGTGCCCGTTTCCTTAAAAAGAGTGTCCAAGGTCCTATCTAGCTGTTCATAGTCAGTAATGATTCTTATTAGATAGTTTGGTCTATTCTTCTTAGAGATACCTGATATAATCGCTATATCCTTTGTCCCTATGTCCCACATTTTCTCGATAACAGCGCCGACGTTCTCTCCTGTCATATCGTCTACATTAGTCTCCAGTACTATCACTGTATCATTGCCATACGTGGCAGATGATGGGGATTCTCCCATTACAAATCTTGTCACATTCGCAACTCGTCCCAGATCTCTTGATCCGGCTCCGAATCCTATTCTTTTCGGTAACAAATCTGGATATCTGCTCACGCTACCAACTGAAAGATTAACTAGAAGGGCTGCTCCAGTTGGGGTAGTCGTTTCGAAGTTAGCATATCCAGGCGTGAGGACAAATGGCCTATTTAAAAAAATCTCCAAAACCGCGTTAGTGGGATTCGGAACTGTACCATGTGAGATTAATGTCAATCCGCTCCCGGTTGCGACAGGAGTTGAGTACACCTTGGACGAGAATAGATCCAGGCTTTTAATGGCTATACCTGATCCTACTAAATCAGCGAGTGTATCGATGCTTGAAGCTTCATGGAGGTGAACCGTCTCAATGCTTTCACCGTGGATCTTTGATTCTGCAAGGACGAGGGTGTTCATAGTATTCAGAATAAATGATTTTGTAGTTTCATCCAAATCTAATTTCCTGCAGCAACCACTTACCGCTGTTAGAAGTTCTTCCCCTGTTCTACTTGTCTTTCTATCCTTGTATTTAAAAAGAAACCGGGTCGCTTTGATCCCCTTTACTAAAGCCTTTGGAAAATTTGCCTCCAAGATCTTGGCCCCCTCCATGTACTCCTCGCATATGTAGATCGAATCAAGAACTCTCTGCTTATCTGCCCCTGAATCGATCAGTGCAGAAAGAAACATATCTCCTGAGATGCCGGAAATTTGGGAATCAAACACTGCAATCTTTGACAAGGACTTTATACGTTAAATTATGACTGCTGCGTATTTATTTTGTATTTATGTGAACCCTCATTGTTGGAATTAAAAGACTTTTATTAGCGAGGCTGGGCGTAATTTTGGTCGATTGACGAGTATAACTGTTATTGGTTCAGGTAAGGTCGGAGCATCGGCGGCGTTGAACTGCTGTCTTAGACAGCTAGGAAATGTTCTTTTATTGGATATCATCAAGGGCCTCCCTCAGGGCGAGGCTCTCGACATAAATCACGAGTTGTCTGAATTGGGCATCGATTGTATCGTACGAGGATCAAATGACTACGAGGATATGAAAGATTCTGATATCGTCGTATTGGTAGCAGGAGTAGGAAGAAAGCCAGGTATGACCAGGATAGACCTGTTAAGAACAAATGCGAATATAACCAAAGAAGTAGCAAGAAAGATAAGTTCTTTGGCTCTAGAAGCTATAGTGATCGTGGTAACGAATCCACTTGATCCCCTAACTTATTTGACTCTAAAGGTACTTGGGATGGAGAGGAACAGAGTCATGGGAATGGGTAACATGCTTGATCTGTCTAGATTCAAAAGTTTCATACATGAGACCACCGGTTTTTCAAGAGGCTCAATTAGTGCAATGGTGATCGGTGAACATGGTGAGAACATGCTTCCACTTGCCAGGTTTTCTTCAGTATCTGGTATTCCCCTCAATGCTTTGTTGAGGTCAGACCAGCTTTTAAATGCCATAGAATCCACAAAGAAGATCGCCGCTGAGGTTATTTCTCTTAAGGGGGCGACAATACACGCTCCTGGTAATGCAATTGGAGCTATGATTGAATCTGTTGTAAGGAATAAAAAGAGCTTGATGCCAGTCTCGACTTTATTAAATGGGGAGTATGGCATATCTGATGTATGTATAGGGGTCCCTGCGGTCCTTGGGGCAAATGGCGTTGAAAAAATAATCGAACTCGAATTGGATCATTCAGAAAGAGAGGTCTTTGATAGAGGTGTCAAAAGTGTGAAAACCGCAATCGATGAAATTCAAATGTAACACTTTTATCAGCAAGGGGTTCACTTCCTTGGATGGATCTAAGGCGATTACTGGAAGAATATTCGAAGGGAGAAATCGGAATGAGCGAAGTCCAAAAAGAAATTTCCATCCAGCATATTGGATACATAGGCGATAATATAGCACATCTAGACTTACAGAGGGAAATAAGAAAAGGCTGTCCAGAAGTCATTCTTGCCTTAGGTAAACATTACGATGACCTGTATGAAATCATTATTAAGACGGTGGAAAAAACAGGCCTGGCACTCATAAGCAAAGTGCCGAGTGATGCCCTTGTGAGGCTCTGTACACATTTGAAGGAGAACGGATACAAACTTGAATTAGCAACGCGTGGAACTACTCTTCTTGTATCTTCTCAGGAGATCGTATGTGATGATAGTGCTCCTCAGATCAGCATTATTTGTGCGGGAACCTCCGATATCTCTATCGCAGAAGAGGCAAGACTGATGGCAAAGGCGATGGGCTGCGTCAGCAACTTGTACTATGACGTCGGTATAGCGGGAATACATCGCCTGCTGCCTGCATTAAAGGCAATTATAGAAAAGAACGTTGAGGCCATCATAGTTATAGCTGGCATGGAGGGGGCCCTTCCATCTGTCGTGTCTTCATTGGTGGAAGTTCCAGTCATAGGAGTGCCATCTTCTGTCGGTTATGGTATGGGGTCTGGAGGGATCGGTGCACTTACGTGCATGTTACAGAGCTGTACATTTGGATTAGCTGTTATGAATATCGACAACGGCATCGGAGCCGGAGCGTTCGCAGCTCTTATCTGCAAGAGGATATCTTCAAGACAAATGGGATAAGGAAGATGATGATGCGTTCTGCGAAAAAACAACACGGTGCAATGATACAAGGACAGGAACATCAAATAACAACCTGAATTGCGGCTTCTAAAACGTTTATAAAGGCTTTTCAGTCGTTGGTTATAATTACTTGAAAGGGTATAAGATGAACACATATGAGTTATATTGCTACGCTTAAGAGGATTAGAAATGGTAGAACTAATTATAGAAAGAGGGCAGCATTGCTTCTTGCAAGATCGAAGTTCATCACAATAACCGTGAGTGACGAAAATGTTCAGGCACAAGTTGCATACTCTTTATCAACAGGAGATGTAACTATCACCTCATCACACAGTAGAGAACTGACAAGATATGGTTGGAACGGTTCTTTAAATTCTATTCCGGCCTGTTATCTAACAGGCTTATTGCTAGGTAAGAAATCGTTGCTTAAAGAAGTGGGCGAAGCTATACTCTATACGGGAAGAAATTCATTTACTTCTAGAATAGCCGCCTGCCTGAAAGGTATAATTGATGCTGGAATGAAAGTTCCTGCATCAGAGGGTTCATTTCCCCCAGAGGATCGGTTATCGGGCAACCACATTGCCGAATATGCTCGAATGCTGCAAGAGGAGGATAAAGACATGTATACTAGTCGTTTCTCAAAGTTAATCGCAAATAATTTCAATCCTAGGGAGTATCCTACTTATGTAAAGAAAGTTAAGGATCAGATAGTTTCATCTGATTCGGTAGCTACAATTGCAGAGAGAGATAAGAGGAGGGAATGAGTTGAAATGAGTAGACAACAGAATCAACAACAGTCTGAATGGATCCCGAGGACCTCACTGGGCTTGTTAGTGGCTAGTGGGAAGATAAACTCGATGGATGAAGTTTATGAGAACGGTCTGAGGATCCAAGAATCTGAAATTATAAAACGGCTCCTTCCCGACATCAGGAGCCAGGTTGTACACGTGGGGATAGTGCAGAAACAGACAGATGCAGGAGAGATGACAAGGTTCAATGCTGTTGTAGCAGTAGGCAATGAGGCAGGATGGTTCGGAATTGGAAAAGGTAAGGCCTCACAGATGCGTATAGCAATTGATAAGGCAACGAATACAGCCTTCTTGAACGTAATACCTGTAAAGCGTGGATGTGGAAGTTGGGAATGTAGATGCAATCAAACTCACTCAATTCCCTTTAAGGTGAGAGGACGCGGCGGCAGTGTTACTATTGAAATCATACCTGGGCCAAGAGGACTAGGGCTTGTAGCTGGGGAGAATATAAGGAGCTTGCTTAAATTGGCAGGGCTAACTGATGCATGGACGAAATCATATGGATCGACAAGTACGATGTCTTCGACTACCAAGGCTATATTTGACGCATTGCGTAGTACTTATAGTAAAGGGTGAGGAGCTGGGGATGAATTAATGGCTTTTTTGGTTATTAGGATACGAGGTACAGTAAATGTTCCGTATTGGGCCAAAATTACCTTAGAAAATCTCCATCTCTCAAAGAAATTTCGAGCGACAATCGTGCCTGAAAATGGAGAGTATCTAGGTATGTTGCGTAGAATAAAGCAACTTGTCGCCTGGTGTCGTGTTGACAACGAGACTGTCAAAGAATTGCTAGATAAGAAAGGTAAAAAGAGCGCATCTCAACCGTTAGGGGTTTCAGATTGGCCTAACGGTTATGCCAATTTAGATCAGCTAGCTGCTGATATAGCTAATGATACGATAGTCCTTTCGAAGCTTGACTGGATAAAGCCATGGTTTGCTTTGAATCCTCCTCGTGGAGGGTTTAAGAAGACCGTAAAGAAGCAGTCATCTCAGAAAGGAATTCTCGGAGATAACAAAACATTACTAGATCTCGTCAAGACAATGATGTGAGATAGTCATGGAGCAAGACTTAAGTAAGGTTAGACCCATCTCCAACAGCAAGACGTTGAGGTCAAAGGTAGGAAATAGGTGACTGATCATGGCTACTAGATTTAGAAAAGCTCGAAGACAGAGAGGAAGTAGATATTGTGGATGGGGGCAGATAGGACAACATAGGCAATCTGGTAGTCGAGGTGGAATAGGCGGTGCTGGGAAACATAAACACTTTTGGATTAGAACGGTTATAGAAGAACCCGATCATTTTGGACATGATTCTACCAATTCCCACAATCGGAACCCTGTCGATAGGTGGGTTAATTTAAGAAATCTTGATGATTTAGCAAAACATTTTGGCACCAAAAATGAACAGGACAAGTTAGTCTTGGATCTAAGGTCCTTGGGATATGATAAACTTCTAGGTGGAGGATCTCTGCAGCAAGCTCTCGTGGTTAGAGTGGCTAGAGTCTCTGCAAATGCAAAGCAAAAGATCACATTATCAGGAGGGGAGGTATTGCAAAATGAAGAAAACGGTTCAAAGTAGCGAGAGTACTTTTCGTCGCGTCATAAAACGTGTATCTACATATATTCCTCAAGTTGAGAAACCTAAGAAGAAATTAACGCTTACGGAGAAGTTTGTTTGGTGTGGCATCGCTCTCCTCATTTATCTTGTAATGGGACAAGTTCCGCTCTATGGTGTCACAGATGATCCAAGATTCGATTTCCTTGCCTTTGCCAGGGTGATCTTTGCTGCACAGCAGGGAACGCTCTTGGAACTTGGGATAGGTCCTATAGTCACAGCGGGACTGTTAATGCAACTGCTCAAGGGATCGGAGTTGATAAAGCTTAACTTTAAGAATCCTGATGATAGAGCTTTATTCACTTCTGCGACTAAGCTTGTTACTATTATCGTCATTGTCGCAGAAGGTTCGCTTTACGGATCAAGTGTGTACGGTGGCCTAGTGGCACGGCCTGAATTCATCGCGATCGTCATAGCTCAGTTGATAGGCGCCAGTTTAATTGTCATGCTGCTTGATGAATTGGTTCAGAAGGGATGGGGACTAGGATCCGGCATAAGTATTTTCATAATGGCGGGAGTCGCTCAAGGTATCTGGTGGTCTGTATTTAGTCCGATCCCAGCACCGGACGGCGGACCAGTGGGTATCTTGCCTTACATCGGATATTCAATTATGAACGGAGATTTGCAAGACGCGTTGTTCAGGTCAGGGCAGCTACCTAGTGTCTTTGGCTTAATAGTGACTAGTCTAGTACTTGCAGCATTGGTGTATGTGCAGGGAATTCATATAGATATTCCCATCGTATCGACTAAATATAGAGGATTTAAGGCAGTCTATCCCATCAAGCTGCTGTATACCTCGAACATTCCGGTCATACTTGCGTCAGCATTACTAGCTAATGCAGTATTTATGGGCCAAATGTTGTGGGCGAACTATAACCCTCAGAATTCTAATCCAGCATTCAATTATGTAGCACAATACAATCCTGAAAATCCCCAGAGTCCCACGGGGGGGTTGCTGTATTACACTACCCCACCGAGGAGCTTTGAGGCGACAGCTCAAGATCCCGTGCGTGCAGTAGTATACGTTTTATTTCTCACGACAATTGTGACAATCTTTGCGAAATTGTGGGTTGAACTTGGAGGCCTATCTGCTAAATCTGCAGCCAAGAACTTATTGGATGCGGACGTTCAGGTACCAGGATTTAGGCGATCTGAAGGATCTGTTGAGACGTTACTAAATAGGTATATCCCATCAGTAACGATAATTGGTGGCGTGACTATAGGACTATTGGCGTCGGTTTCCGATGTTCTGAACGTTTTCGGCTCGGGAATAGGGATCTTGTTGATGGTGGATATCCTAGTTAATTACTATAATCTACTTGTAAGAGAGCAAGTTGACGTTCACATGCCTAAATTGGCGGCCCTCATTGGAAGGAAATAGAAATTCAAATTTCGCTAGGCTGATCATCGTAGGCGTGCCGGGAGTAGGAAAGACTACGGTCATATCTAGGGCTTCCGAAATATTGAATCAGCGCGGGCTTAGTACAAAAGTAGTCGTGTTCGGTTCGCTGATGTTCGAGAATGCCAAGAAATTGGGAGTCATGGACAGGGACAACATGCGAAGATTATCGGTAAGCACTCAACGACGGCTTCAAGAAATGGCTGCCCATGATATAAAAGCGATCCAGGACACAAACGTATTAATTGATACACATCTATTCATAACAACCGATGAGGGACGGTATCCGGGAATACCAGGACACCTTTTAGGCATTTTGGCTCCCACACATCTAGCATTGATAATTGCTGATCCCGAAGATATATTCAAACGAAGAAGGCAAGACGACACCAGAAACAGAGATTTAATATCCGTACAGAGCATCAAAAGTGATCTAGAGGTAGCGACGATAATGATCGCTTCGACAAGTGTACTAAGTGGGGCTCCCTTTAAATTCATATATAATCGTGATGGTATGAGTGATGAAGCCGTCAACGGAATAGTCGAAATTATATCAAAGGGAAGTGGTATGAAGTGATTCCATCAAATATTATTGAATCCATTATGATGCAGTTGCCTGGACTCACACCTCATTATACAAGGACTCCTATCTTCCCAGACATGGTCTCGGCCTTGATAGTGGCAGCGTTGATCGCCATAGGAATGAATTTTGCGATGGCGATGCTTAGAAAGCGGACCACGGACATAGACAAAATGAATAGAGTCATGAAGGAGACCAGTGAATGGCGGAAACAGTATACTGACGCAATTAGGAAACGTGATAAGGTTCGCGTGGAGGAGTTGAAAAAGAAGCAGGCTTCTGTGAACAAAATGACTATGGAGATGCAACAGCAACAGATGCGGCCTATGTTAATCTATATGATGCCTTCCCTCTTGGTTTGGATTTTTGTTTTTCCAGCGATATTTGGTTCCACTGCTGGTCTCTCCCCTATTGTAATACCATACATCACCTGTAGCGAGCATAATGTTCAAGTGGACCAGCAGTTAGACTCCAACGGACAAGCAAAAGGCGCATGTTCAATTCCAGGAGAAATCTTCTTGTGGGGTTGGTTCTTGATAACTTCCTTTGCATTTAGCGGTATAATTTCAAAGGTCACCAAGACATCCATGCCTAGTTTCACAGGGACTTGACTTTAGGAAACAAAAGAAAAGAAGAATCTGTTTCGAATGTAAATACTCTTGCTCAAGATGTGTCTGTTCACGATTCAAAGTACCACGAATTACAAGGCATGTCAATAATTGTTTCGGGATGGCCTGCTGTTGGTAAGACTACTGTCGCTGCCGCACTAGCGGACGAATTTGGGTTGAAAATGTACAATGGAGGAGATATACTTAAGCAGATTGCGACTGACAGAGGATATGACACATCGGGAAATGATTGGTGGGATAGCAACCAAGGGAGGCAGTTCATGAAAGAGAGGAGGAGTGACATGTCCTTTGATGTAAAAGCTGACAACCAGTTGAAAGACATTCTGAGGAGAGGTAACGCAATAGTTACAAGTTATACGCTTCCATGGCTGGTTTTGGATGATTGCGTCAAAGTATGGCTTCAAGGTTCTCAAGCGAATAGGGCCACTAGAATGGCTTCTAGAGATCACATAAGCCTCGATCAGGCTGCAGCAATAGTGAAGGAAAGGGATTGCCAGAACAAAGAGATCTACGAAACGATCTACGGATTCAAGTTTGGGATGGACCTTTCGGTCTTTGATTTTTCACTGAACACAGATTTGATGGATCTAGCTTCACTCGTACAAATTTTAAAGGACATAATTAGAAAGGTAAAGATCACGCTAAAGTAGAAACTAACGGTCAATTCACAATTCACGAACCTCTACTTTGTTGGGGGAGAAACATAGCAGAAATCCGAACTGAAACTATACGACTTAGATTGCACATTAGATAAAGACCTAAACCATTGCTTCCACGATATGTCGAGCACTTCCTTTCTTTCTGAATTAGTGTTCTTTATATCTGGACATTCAAAATGAATAGACTAACGTTATTACGATTGCAAACATATGATGTGAACGTCATGATTATATGAT
>JBKPHJ010000388.1:0-3414 GCA_046729835.1 Thermoproteota archaeon | reverse complement strand
CCTACTATGAGACCATCTTCACTGCAGTCAAGGTTTGATGTTAGATTTACTATGCCGCTTACGACCTGTCCACATGCTGGATTTGTCGATAATGATGCTCCTCCTTCAGCTGTTAATGTAGTTAGTTGTTGTTGCTGTGGCTGTTCTGCTCCTTGCTGTGACGCAGATAAGTCTGCTCCGGTTATTGCGCCCCTCTGTTGTGCTGTTGCTGGTGTTGTGTTCGTTGCCAGTATGCTCAACGTCAATAGCGTAACCATTACTGATGCCGCTACTGTGGATGAAATACTGCGTTTACCTTCTAGTTCCATTCTTAATCAAAGAAATCTGTAATATGTATTATATATATGGATGTATGCACAGTACTAAATCTATGATTGATTGCTTTTAATTATAAGTATTCATATAAGTTATTAACAATAAAGCTTTGCTAGTATAATGAACACTTCTACTTAAAGAATGTTCTATGCATATTGTATCACTGCGTGGAAGCGAGATATGAAGAATGGAACTTCTCCCTTATCACGCATGCGTATTGCATGTTGCTCCTCTACAACCATATAAGTACGGCTATCCTCTTTATGGCTTCTAGAATATTCACATCTGAATAAACAAAATATAAAATGACTAGTACTTTATATGAAATAGTTATTTATTACTTGCTGGTAGGTATGCTAGGAGTATCTGCTTACTTAATCCCTTGTTACTAATGCCACAGCCTTGATAGCCGCCAACATAGATCCTTTCTTCATTGACAGAAACCGCATCAGAGACATCATTTAGATTCAATACTTGAGCCCCAGAAACTACGTGTTTATTTGTTATCAGGTAAGCATGAACGATCTTTTTTGCGAATCCAGTCTTTTGTCAGAACATGACGCGATAAAGCCTGCTCTGACTATTACATTCAAATCTCTTGGTTAATCTAAGATCAAGTATGGTCTCCCGTATTTCAGATGTTACCGTCTTGTACTTGATATTATGAGGTCTTCTAGAGATGTCTGATAGGCCTTCTATTCCTTTCTGCTTGTACCTGTTCTTCCACTTATAGTAAGTCTTTCTGGATACACCATATCTCTTACAAATAATACTTATGATGTCACCAATCCATTCCTTCTCGTGTATTAGTTTAAACTTCTTTCTGGTTTCTATATGGATACACTTGCTGACAGCAGAAGTGTAACCGTCTGTGTAAGCTAAATTGACACCTATGTTAGGAAGTACTACAATTAGATAACAGCTACCATCTCACTGGCGTCCCAATATACAGGCAAAAAACCTCTATTAATCATGTTAGCTATGCGTTATTACTCCTATGAGTATTGAGAAAAAGAACCCGCTGAAACGAGACCAAATGACGCAACCAGCGGACAAATGGGAGAAGAGCCAAGACCGGATTTTTTACCATACCCTTCACCAGATTTGAATCAAGGCATAGGAGATTCGGGACGAAAGGCCGCTTACAAGCTTTCCAAGCAGATATAATATAGATCCCTTGAATCATTTGGCGTTGGGAAACATTATCATTAGTCCTTTTGCACATTCTCCTCCTGATCTATCCGCTAATCAAACAAACTCGTATCTTACTATTATTACATTTTACCACGACATTACTTCTCCTGCCAATTTGATGACTCTACCAAAGAACTGTTCTCCTATGGCAAAACAAGCTCTATGATTCAGATAAGCAATAGCTGAATACAAATCTTTCAATCGTATAATTATTATCCGGTACTATCTATCTTCTCTATCTCCTTTGCAAGGTTAATATCTCTCTTGGTTATAGCATCGACATCAAACGACTTCAGAGAGAGATTAACCGTTTTCCAGTTAATTATAATAATTGGATGATGTCATGTTCTTCAGCGATCTTGGCAACCTTATTTACGAACTTAATGGCATTTATAAAACTAGAGAACTGGAATGATTTGGATATCTTTCCATCTTTTAATTCCCATGCATTATCTAGATCTTAACTTCATATCCTCTATCGAAGGCCTATAAGCTAACAGCTTCCTTACGTTACGATCAGTACTCCAATATGTACCACGCGTCTTACCAGTCTTGACGGTTCCAATTGTAAGTCTTAAGGCTGTCTGCTTCTTCGATCTACGCATGTGTGCTTGTGCCTCTTCTTTGGTCCATCGATAATAGAAGTCATTGAGAGATTTTCGGGTTGTTTGAAACTCCGTGAATATCTCTTGAAACATCTCCACCCCCCCTTCTATCTGAATCTTAATCCATGGTCTTGCATTGAACTTGAACACAGATGGTAAGTTATTTACGTACTCTGCCCCTATACATTTTATACATCGCATCTTTCCTCAAGGATTCAAGATATAAGCCATGTCGATAGATATTATTCAGTATGACGATCATTATGATAGGGATGCTAGAGTCACTTCTCGTGCTTGAGTCATCGAATGGATATAAAATTTATGAGTCTCTGAAGGGAACTAATCCACAAAGGATAGCATTCGATCTTCACAATCCAAACCGCGTGTATTGTTGGACATTTGGTAATGGACTCTGGAAAACCGATGACGGGTGTCAGAACTGGAACAATATTGGAGTTTCTAGGCTTTAGCTATTTCTGTGTGTTCCTATCCGTTATCTTCTTCTACTTCCTGCCTTTCCTTTCTTTCATTTCTAACTTGTCTATCCGTTTGATAGTCTCTCTGGTCTGTTCATCCATATCCCTTTTTATCTGTGTAATCATCATTCTATTTTTTACTGCTACTTTCATGAAACCTACGATGAGTTTATTCTTAATATTCTTCAAAGTAACTTCTGTTTCATTATACAACTGCAATTTCTTTAACAGAACATTCAGCATGTCTGTTGGATTTAAAACAGCGTCGTACATCTCCTTGGTAAGCTTTTCATCTTTGATTCTCAATTCCCTCATCAGCTTATTATCTTCATCGTCACCTTCTGAGTTTTTCATTTCCTAGAGTTGGGGCTTCTAGGGTTTAAGTTCTGTGCTACTGCTACTATTTTTCAAACTATATTTCCCTAAGAAGTGTTCAATGAGTTGCTTTTGAAGAGTATGAAAATATTCATCGCGTTCGTAATCTTCTTGCCTAGGCGAGCTGGATCTCCAATAAACAAATAGCACATTGGCCCGACAGCGAAGAGTTATTAGAATCCTTAAATGGTGCGTTAACTAACATCAAGCCTAACGAAAATCATATGTCATTTGAAGAGATATTTTCATATGCGGGGCTGAATTGCGCATTCTGCTTCCATCCTGATTTACAGCATAAGGATAAGAAAGGAGAATGTAAAAATTGTGAGTTGTTCTGCGAAAAATATAGAAGATACAGACCAAACACTATAGTTAACTTTGATTCCCCTAACCGGTTGGATGACTTGAGATGACATAGCTAATCGAAGGCAATAATATGTAATATGTAA
>JBKPHJ010000387.1:0-7003 GCA_046729835.1 Thermoproteota archaeon | reverse complement strand
ATTATAACCTGGTCGAGAGACGTTATCGATATGAACAAGTTCACTCCCACTTCACATCGGCTAGGAGGAGCTATTCTGGTAGTCCCTCTGGTAGGTTTCATTATCTATACCTATCTATTGCTCTTTTCTGGATATGACATTTTAGTTCTTAAGCTAACACTATTCTGCTTTGTTGCAGCTATAGTAGGTGTTATCGCTTGGATGGGATATACGATGGTAACTGCTGCCTCATTGAATGAAACAGGCGAAAAAATTGATAAGTGATGCCCCCTTATACCTACTACCTTCTCTTTTTTACCCTCACATCTGAAACCATCTGATATATTCGTGGTCCTACTTCTCTTACCACATGTAAGAACAAGATCTCGTGAGGGTACTCGCGAAAAGCATAATCAGTTTCAAGCCTACCGACTTCTACGGCCAATTTCTTTGAATTAGCTTTTACATGCAGGAAGTAGTGAATCGTACCTTCTCGATCCTCTAAAGATTCTACAGCAGACTTGACAAAGAATAGTCCTTTCTCGGGTAACGGCATCAGAACTCTATTTGATTTTCCCCGAATTAGTGAACCTATGATCTCCTTAGCATCTCCACAAAAGCACTCTATCCTGTCCCCCATCTTGTTTAACCTAGAATTGTATATTGATAGTTTATCAGCAATTTGATTGATGTCCACATTATAGACCTTTTTTATGTTTCTAAATTTGCAGAGGATTATAGAGAACGTTCCTACCCCAGCGAACATATTTGTAACGATTTCGTTGTCATCAGCTAACCTAGCAATTCTTAGTCTTTCAGTGGAGAGCCTCGGCGAAAAATATGTGTGCTCAACGTCTACCATAAAGCGGCAGCCATGCTCTTTGTGGACTGTCAGCGGATTGTCTTCACCGGCAATCAGCTCGAGATTCCTGATTCTGTGATCTCCAGCGACTGGCGAAGTCTGCATATATATTGATCTTACCGGTTTAAGGTTATCTAAAATTGCTCTCCCAATCCTGCATTTTTTGTCGTATAATGGCTCCGGGATCTTTAGGATCACGATCTCTCCGATTATGTCAAAGGAGGATGTGAGTTTGGAAATCTCGGATTGGTCAAGAATGTTTCCTAGAAGTAGTTTCAGAAAAGTGGGCATAGAATGCTTACGAATTCAAATTTAAGGCAATCAAGATTCAATATAGTAGTAACTACCACTATCTTTCTGGTTTCGGTCAAGTCGACTGGCTTCTTTATTCACACGTGGCCTTCCCGTTTCTAGATCTCTTCTATACGTGATACCAAGGGACTTCAAAAATTCATTCATTCCTATTCCCTTTGGAAGAGGTTCGGTCGACTGTCCTCTAGAACCAGAAACTCCCTGAAATATGATCAAGCTGTCTGAAACTAGGTCTATGAGCTGCACATCATGGTCAATTACCATTGCGGATTTGCCGTAAGCTCTAACGAATCTCTGCAAGAATTTAGCTATCGCAATTCTATCTTCTACATCTAAAAATGCAGAAGGTTCATCAAGAGCGTATATGTCAGCCGGCCTAATCAGGGAGGCTGAAACAGCAATCTTTTGAAGTTCCCCTCCGCTAAGATTTCTGACACTCTTATCGTATAGCTTCTTTATTCCCAAAGGGAATACTATTTGCTCTTCGATCTGTGAGCCTTCGAGTGCATTTCCATACGCGGCAGCAAGCACAGATCTTACATCTCCCTCAAACTCCTGACTTAGATACTGAGGCTTATAGGAAATTTTCACACCAGACTGAATCGAGCCAGAATCTGGTCTCTCGATACCTGAGATCATCTTCATGAACGTGGTTTTTCCCAGCGCGTTGCCCCCAACTAGACCAATTATCTCCCCTTTTCTGAGAGTTCCCTTTGTTACGTTCAATGTAAAGGATTGATAGGACTTTGTTAAATCAGAATAGCTCGTAATGGCTATGTCCATAAGTAGATCCTGAACGGAGCTAGACCTGTCGAACTTGTACGATTTTTCCCTGAATCTCACATTCTCGTTAGGGAGATATCCTTCCAGAAAGTTATTTATCCCGATTTTTGTGCTTCGTAGAGAGGAAGTTATTCCGTACGCACCTGGCTCTCCATAGAGTATGTGAATGTTATCGGACAGGTAATCAAGCAAAGTAAGATCATGTTCTACCACCATAACACTCTTGCCTTCTCTAGCTAGCTGCTGAATTACTCTGGAAACAGCTAATCTCTGATATACGTCATTATAGGAAGAAGGTTCGTCAAAGAAGTAATAATCAGCCTCCTTTGATGTGGCTATCATGACGGCAAGTCGCTGTAGCTCTCCTCCGCTAATCTCTTCGAGCTTTCTATGCAACACATTCTCCAGTCCAAGTTTAGGGATTAGTTCCTCTGATACGTTTCGTTCGTCGTACCTATCGATGAGCTCACGCACTGTTCCTTTAAACGCTTTAGGTATCAAATAAACCAATTGAGGTTTAATAGAAGATCTAATTTCCCCTGATGCGAGGCGTTCAAAATGAGTCTTCATCTCTGTTCCCTGAAAATTCCCGATAACATCATTCCAGGTAGGCTCAGATTCATATCTTCCAAAGTTGGGTTTAAGGTTCCCCGATAAGATATTTACAATAGTAGATTTTCCCATCCCATTTCTCCCAAGCAGGCCCACTACCGAACCTTTCTTGAGGGTAGGGATCTTGTAGAGCCTAAATGAATTTATCCCATACTGATGGATCTTTTCCTGACCGAGCTCGCTGGCTAAATTGACTATCACAATGGCATCAAAGGGACATTTCTTTATGCAGATACCACATCCTGTGCAGAGATCTTCAGAAATCAATGCCTTACCGTCAGAGGGCCTCTGTATGATGCATTCTCCGCCCGTCTTATTTACAGGACAATATACTATGCATTCCAGACCACACTTCCTAGGTTGACACAGTTCCTTATCTAGCACCGCAACTCTGTGTGTACTTTGCGCTTGATCACCCAAGTTTCTCTTGCCTTTCACCTTCTTCTTAATCTATTATATGCCTTGTGACCGGTAATTTTCGTAACGAAGGTATCTGACCCGGTATCTTGTATCCTGGATTCGAACTCGCAGAGTCTCAATGGTTTCGATGGAATTAGGCCAATTATGGGCATATCGTATGGTTTGAGTCTGGCAAACACGCTAGGCAAACCCCTGAAATTGTAGGCAATAGGAAGATTAATTTTACCCTTCTGCTTGGCTCCTTTTAGCCGGCCATAGCGAGAGGGAGCGACCCGGACCCATTCCGAACCCGGAAGTCAAACCTATCGTTGCTGCTGCATTACTGACCTGCGTGA
This sequence comes from Thermoproteota archaeon, assembly GCA_046729835.1. Lineage (GTDB taxonomy): Archaea > Thermoproteota > Nitrososphaeria > Nitrososphaerales > Nitrososphaeraceae > TH5896. Next base: position 3,700 of record JBKPHJ010000387.1, on the reverse strand, counting down.
GCGGTTGGGAAACAGCAGTGCTGGCGTCATTAGTACGATATTCTTCTTCTTTTCTTCGTTTAGGACGGATGTCGACTCTGAGCTTCTCAAGTACTTTCTTTCTGTATGAATAGCAGGTCCCTACTTTTAGCGCGATGAGCATAAACAGATGGGACTTTAGCATGTATTTTGGATTAGATTTCAGTCCTCTCGCCAAGATGAACTATTTGAAAGAGATTTTTGACATTTAGTGCAATTCTCCTTATCAATGGATAAATCGATACAAGCCCGGAGGGCTCCCAAACTTGGGTCTGTACAATACAAGCAAAGTCTACAGCTCTCACGAATAATTTTGCAAATTCCTCTCCAGGGGGAATTTGAGCAACAATCTTTGTAATCACATCATCTTTTGAGAGATAATGTGAGAGCAATCCACCAGTCCAACCGAAGATCACGATTTTTCCATCCCGGATGACATATTGAGGATAGCAGGTAACAAGGTTATGGGCATTTTCATCCGAAGCAATAATATTGACATTTTGTATCAAGCAAAAAATATCAAAGAAAGGTCCCATTCTCGTGACGTCCTCTACTCCTATGTAGTCAATATAGGAATCATTTAGCTTCACAAAACCGTCTCGATTGCAAAGCCATCGCTCGAAATAGGGCCGGAGAGTTTCAGGAACATCACCACTAATACCACCTCTTTTACAAGGCACCCCTATACTTTGTAACCCTTGAATTAGAGAATCAACATGAAAAATTGGCAAGTGTTCATTCACCCTTCTGCAGTAGGTCTAGTTCCAGAGTGTTGTCTTCGTCGATCGAGCTCCACAATCCAAATTTCTGAACACTTGAAGGGGCAATCAATTTGAACCCATCATTTTTAGTAGGACTGATCTGCTTTTATGAATTATTAATGGTAGCCGGACTCTTCGAGTAGCATTCTGATGAGGGATCGGATTGCAAAACCCGTAGCACCTTTGGGATTGTAGACCTTTTCCCAGGTACCTTCTTGAATCCATGCTGTACCTGCTATGTCTAGGTGAATCCAAGGGACTTCACTTACAAAATTAGAAAGGAAAACGGCCGCTGTGATAGCTCCGCCAGGTCTCCCGCCTATATTTTTTATGTCCGCAACTTTACTTTTGATCTGTTCATTAAATTCGGGATCTAGAGGAAGTTGCCAGATCTTCTCATTAGTCCTTTCGCAGATTAGCTTCATCTTATTCACGAGGTCTGAATTGTTCCCGATCAGGCCGGCAATATTCGAACCGAGTGCGACTATGCACGCACCGGTCAAGGTTGCCAGATCGATTATGAAGGCGGGATCATAATTTTCTATGCCATATGCGAGACTGTCTGCCAGTATAAGCCTTCCCTCGGCATCTGTATTGATTACTTCGACACTCTTACCATTGTACATCTTCACTATATCTCCAGGCCGGTATGCTGAGCTCGAAGGCATATTCTCCACACAGGGAATAAGACCGATGGCATTGGTTTTCACTTCAAGGCTTGCAAGACCACTCATTATAGCGATAACGTCGCAACCCCCAGCTTTATCAAATTTCATCTCGTCCATCCGATCTGCAGGCTTGATAGATATTCCCCCTGTATCAAATGTTACCGCCTTTCCCACAAACATGTACGGTCTGGCCAAACTATCATCATCCCTTCCCCGATATTCTATAATGATAAGTTTTGGTGGTTTATTGCTTCCCATACCTACGGAGATAATGCCATTTAAACCCATAGATTCCATTTCATAGCGTTCCAGTACTCGGGTAGACAACCGTTGGTGTTTAGATGAGAGATCTAGCGCCACCCGAGCCATATAATCGGGTGAGCATTCATTCGGCGGAAGATTTGCAAGGTCTCGTCCGAAATTTACCGCTTCAACAATGGCCGCAGTGGTATTCAGGATTTTCTGCCATTTCTCTCTGTCCGCGTTTACCAACAACGTGACCGACGACAAGGATGAGCTATCCAATCCTTCATTGATTTTTTTCGACTTGAAGCGTTCAAATCTATAAAGTGACAAACACGTACCTTCACATATCGCCTCCGCCACTTCTCTGGTCAAAGGTGCAAACGGTTTAATGCTGTATTCCTTGACATTAATTTCCATTGCCTTCAGGGCAACTTCACCTGCGATGACTCTCACGGCTTCTTCATTTAGTTTGCTCCTAAGTCCGAGCCCCACAAGCATGATCCGTTCCATGGGACCTATTTTGAATGTGTGGATTATGCAGCTGCTCCCTATCGATCCCGTATGTTCTCTAGCCTCGATTATCTGGTTTACTACTTGGACGACTTCCAAGCTAGTTCCCTCTAACTGCTTTTCTACATCTTCAAGACTATCCTCGAATACGCCTAAAACTAACATAGACGTCAGTTTTTGATTTACAGGTACATCTTCTGCGACCAGATTGACCATGCAGTGCTCATTATGATCACTTTATTTTAACGTATATCGAATGGTTTTATGTTTAAGTCTATAGATTCTTAAGATCTTTCTTGGAAAGTCTTTCTCGTTCTTGGTAAGCGCATATAGAGATTTGCAAACTCGTTTACAGTGTGCGATATTGTGCTCCACATGGTAGTTCATCTAGTAACTCCGTATCACATACTCTACATTGACATAGTGGGTCTTCACATACGCCGTGAACCATATGCTTGCCTTCGTCTATTACGACGAGTAGTTCTGACTTACATGACTTGCGCATTCGGCGACCGCACTCACAGTACAGCATTCTACGTGCCATTAGTCTTCTGTCTGCTCCACACTTATTATTTCCCAGTTCTTTATGTATTCTTCCAACTGTCTGTAAATCAGTTTACTTACTTCTTCTCTTGCTATCTCTGGACGCTCTACGAAAAACAAGTCTGCAGTAAAACAGACTCGATGCCATTTTGGTTCGCTCATTAGAAGTTACCGTCCCACGTTTGAAGTAATCTCGGTACTTTTGCTCTATATGTGTATGTTACTTTGTTTCTTGACTCTATCTTAGCCCACAGTTCTTTCATTTGACAGTCTTCACAGATACAGTATGTCATAGATTCTCTTTCCCCACCCAACTTTACTTCTTTAGTTCTTCAAGCTTGTCATGACAGTCTAGACACATATAGCTTATTATGTCGAATTCAAGCTCTCCAATCGGTACGTGGATAGCCAAGATAGAGGATTTTCACGAGGTCGCTGACGCAATCCTAATGTTTTTATTTTCGATCGATTCGCAATCTCATTGATTGGGAATTGTTAGGACGGTTCAGTGACAGTGACAGTGACAGAGGTTTAAGATGACGCTAAATATGCGTTACTTGGATCTAAAAACAAAGATTCGAGCCGTTAGGATGCTCGCGATTGAAGGCATCGCCGAAGCTGGCTCAGGCCATCCTGGCGCATCATTCTCTTCAGCTGAAATAATGGGTGCACTATACTTCAGAAAAATGATGCATAATCAAAAAGACCCTTTCTGGAAGGATAGAGACTATTTCATAAATTCGAAGGGCCATTCTGCCCCAGGTTATTTTGCTACGTTAGCTGTTGCTGGCTATTTTCCTGTAGAAGAGATCAGGTCACTACGTAAATTTGGTTCCAGATTACAAGGACATCCGGTAAGATATTCCGAGAAACAAAGCAAGTGGAGCGTTCCTGGGAGCGAGTATTCCGGCGGTTCTGAAGGCATAGGACTATCGGTCTCCGTAGGGCTAGCAC
>JBKPHJ010000386.1:0-24987 GCA_046729835.1 Thermoproteota archaeon | reverse complement strand
CAGGGGAAACCTATTGCCACATATCATTGATTTATTTTTTTCATACTCTTGGACTAGCGATTACGAGTAAAACATCGGGTTTTCATATCAGGTCAGGGTTCCAATCATCCTTTGCTGATTGTTGAACGGCATAGTTAAAGGTGATTTCTCAGTACGATAAGCAGGAATCTTTTTAATGTAAATATCTTACTCAAGCTAAATATACTAAAATACGTTAATTTGATTATAACTAATCATGATAAAGTCAGCTGAAAGCGAGCCAGAGTCAATAATTGAAACTCCTGAAGAGAGAAGAGAACGATTTCTGCTAGAATTTGAAAAGCCATTTAAATGTGAAAAATGCAATGAAAGATTTAAGAAAAAGAAGTACTTAAGAGAGCATAAAGCTGAGATTCATTCATATTAATTTGAATGCTAAACGAATTTGAATGCTAAACGAATGAATTTTTAGGTAGATTATGTAATACAATTCCATCCTCTCTAGTTTTAGTCTTAAAAATGATTATTAATAATGGGTCTCTTATTAGATGACTATTAGGAATATCAAAAATTAAATCTTCAATAAATCATAATGATACCCATAAATGAAAATTTATACTAAAACAGGCGATTCAGGAGAGACGGGTCTTATAGGAGGAAAACGAATCTCAAAGCATCATGTAAGAATAATTGCCTACGGTACCGTAGATGAACTGAACTCAAGTGTCGGCATAATTTTGTCGACTATGCGGTGCTCTCGGCAAGAGAAAGACCTGGGGGACCTAATGAGAATTCTAATCCAGATTCAAAATGACCTCTTCGTGATGGGTGCCGATCTGGCCGATCCCACTCTCTATGCGGACAATCGTTTCAACAATCGTCGAATAAATCAGGACATGGTGTCCAACATTGAGAAAATCATAGACATGCTAGAAGAGGGACTTTCACCGATATCCTTCTTTATTTTGCCAGGAGGTAGCCTTGAATCCTCTCAGTTGCATCTGAGTCGAAGCATTGCTAGAAGAGCAGAAATTTCAGTAGTGGCATTAGCTAAAGGTGAAGAAATCAATCCGTTGACAATAATCTACCTCAACAGACTTTCAGATCTTTTCTTCGTAATGGCTAGAGCAACAAATAAGCGTTTGGGGATTGCGGATACTGCTTGGAAATGAATAGATACGCGATTTATTCTGTTATTAGGATTACCAACAGGAACTGGAACCCGTAAGATGGTAAAGATCTTATTTTTGTTAATATTAACAGCTTGATACTCAACCAAAGACATGTTCTCTAATCCGGTACGCTAGAAAAACCTTTGTTACAATATGCCCACACAGTGAGCTCAGCTGTCCGGCGTTCCTTGAATGAAGCCGACCTGATAAATACTTAGCCATTTTTTAACCGAAAATGACGTTAGGTTGGTTGTTAAAATAGAATAAAATTTAACGAGTCGATCCTATCCTAATCCTATCTAAACATTCAGACGTCAGGATCTACAAGATAGGAATCAAAATGTTATCTTTTGTAAAGAATCCTATGCAAACAAACCTCTCCATTGGATGCTGATTAGCTCAAACTTTTTTTACTTGGTTAGTTTGACTACGATATATGTCTAATCTTAAGTATCAGCGGTTGGCAAACTTCTTTGACTTTGCGCTTGAACTTAAAGCAGTAAGGAGATCAGGGTGGATTAATAAAGTAAGAGTTACTAATCCTGAATCTGTAGCAGACCATACATATTCTATGAGCACCATGGTAATGGTATTCTCTGATATTTTAGGTCTGAAAACGGAAAGAGCCATGAAGATGGCTATTTTACACGATCTTGGAGAGTCCATAGTGGGAGATTATGAACCACATGCGATTTCTAGGAAGGAAAAGGAATCCAGAGAATCCGAAGCGATAGATTGCATTCTAAATCTTCTTCCTCTCGAACCGAGGAAAGAATACAAGAATATCTGGAAAGAGTATCTAAATAACAAGTCGAGTATCGCGCAGCTTGTTCATGGAGTAGACAAATTCGAAATGGCTCTCCAAGCAAAAAAATATGAGAGTCAAGGATATCCCTCACATATTCTTCGGCAGTTCTTTACCTCTGTAAAAAACGAAGTAAATGATAGCGATGTACTACATTTATTAGAACATACCGAAGACGCAATCTTCCCAGATAAGGACTAGTTGATCTGGATAGTACGTAGGAGGCACATCTAAAACAAACACACAAGATGATTTGTATTTATCAAAGTATTTACTCTAATAGATCCTTAATCTCAATTATAATACATATTCTCGATTATAAGCAAGAACCAAATAGACGACCTTTGAACCCTAAATGGTGATACCTCAAAGCGATTAATTAGAATTCCATCGTATCGCCAAATCGCAAAATCGAATTGTGTCATGCCGTGCTTATTCGATTAATATAATCGGCTTTTCCGTTACGACCTACCCATGTTCAATTAAATTTTTAAGCCCTCCAAATATGCAATGACCCATTTACGCCGAGTATACAGATTGGGACCGCATATTAGAAGTGACATGTGAAAACTTAAAAGAATAAGCAGACTTAACTACATACAAGTGGATAAAAAGAGAAACTACTCACAGGAGGTAGAAGTTAAAGGCCATCTAATTGATTCGATGATCCTAGCTAGAATACTTGATACTATAATGGATCTCAAAGGAGATTTCCAAGTACTCGAGTTCAAAGTCGGTAAGAAAAAAGGTGATGAAAGTACGTCACGCCTTATGGTTATAGGGAAAGACAAGAACCATTTAGATAACCTTTTAGAGTCAGTATATCGAGAAGGTGCGCAGCCTCTTTACATAGACAAAGTAATGTTAGAGGCTGCCAAGAAGGACATGGTAATGCCTAACGGCTTCTATAGTACTACAAATAATCCTACACAGATCTACTTTGAAAATTCGTGGATTAATGTGAAGAATATGATGATGGATAAATGTATAGTTCTAAACACTGAACAAAAGACTGCTGAATGCAAGATGATACGAGAAATACGTAAAGGTGATATGATTGTCACCGGTGAGCGAGGAGTTAGAATTATTCCTCAGGAACGTCCAAGAGAGGGAGTAGATATTTTTCAGTTTATGAGTAGCTCCAGTTCGAGCGAAAGGCCTACTCAGCAAATTGCACGAAAAGTAGCTTATGATATATATAATACGAAAGTACATTCCGATGGGAAAATAGTCGTAGTATCAGGACCAGTAATTGTTCATTCTGGAGCATCAGGTGCTTTGGCACAGCTGATTCGGATGGGATACGTAGATGGATTGCTTGCCGGTAATGCCCTAGCTGTACACGATGTTGAAAACTCGCTCATGGGAACCTCCCTCGGCATGCACGTCAGAGATGGAACTCTAGCAGTAAGGGGCCATAGAAATCATATGCAAGCCATAAATGAAGTCTTCAAAGCAGGATCTTTAAAAGAAATGGTGACTAAAAGAATTCTTCGTAGCGGCATAATGTATGAATGCATCTCAAAGAAGGTGCCGTATATATTGGCAGGATCCATCCGAGATGATGGACCCATTCCAGATGTTGTAACTGATATAGTGGAAGCTCAACACAGATATAAGGAATTATTGGAAAATGCTAAGCTTGTATTGATGTTCTCAACCATGCTTCACTCAATTGCTGTAGGAAATATGCTACCATCATCCGTGAAAGTAGTTGCAGTTGACATAAGCCAGCCTGTGGTGACAAAATTGTTAGATAGAGGAACAACTCAAGCGATCGGAGTAGTAACAGATGTAGGAACATTTCTTCCCATGGTTGTAGAACATCTAAAGCAGATCAGAATACCGATTAAATCAAAGAAGAACGTAGACCTTAGCTACAGTTAATAGTTAGCAAATTCAGCTAGGAGAGTATAATATAAAATTACTTGAACTTAGTAACGTTAAATAGGATCATGACACATTTAAATCATGTGAAACTTCTTATTCCGGTTAGAATTGTGGTATTCTCTGAATAAGACAATTTCGACAGTACATCTATTCAACTATTGAGGTGAAATCTAATACCAACAGAAGAATTAACAAACTGGGATGCAATTGATAAAAAAAGAATGGATATACGGGAAGTACAAAATCAGCAAGAGGGTAAGAAAACCCTTCTAAGAAAGCCATTGTACGAAGTCTTGTCTCATTATCTTGATACTTTGAAAATCAATCCAGATGCTTCCCTCTATTCCACTGCACTTTCGTATGTAGACAAAATTTCTTTGCGAGAGCTTCAAGTTCAGCCAGCATTCATAGAAGCAGCAAAAATAATCGTATGCTCTGCACGGGAGATTGCTTACACATTTAGTCATTCTGAACTGTCTGATATTCTTACAATGGCGGTGAAAGAGATAAGAGCAAATCGAAAGCTAGCTGAAAGAAATATCCAAACATTTGATCAGGTCGTTTTTAATATCTACAAGGATCTTGTTGAGAACTATCAAGGCTTTGATGATTCTCTAAAAAGATCCTATCCAGAGACACTTGTAAACGTAATCTCTATAATTAACAGTGGCAAAGACACCTCTGGAGCGGAAATTGGCTCGTATAATGCTGAATTATATTACCACACCAGAAAAGTGCGAAGAGATGGATCAGATTCCATACTTTTGGACCTTTCAGCGGAGATTCCTGCCAAGCAGGAGCGTAGGTCGATTACCGGACAGAAAGTATCAGACAATAATCTAATTGATAGCTTGGCAAAGATAACTGGAAGATCCAAAGAGTCATTACATGAAGCCCTCAAGAGCGTGTCTGAATATGATCTGCAGAGCATTAGGGATTTATGTAGTAATTATAACAAGCTGCAGAAGTATTGCGATCTTTCCGGGGACGAACGAGAATTTAGAGAAGAAGCTGAAAGGGAATTAGGAAGGAAGTTATTGGATAGCCAGGTTCAACATGCAATCTTGTCAGTAAGAAGGTCCAAAACATACATTGAGAATGTTCTGGATGATAAATTTGTTTCAGATAGGTCTCACGGAATCAATCATGTAAAACACAATCTGGAGTATGGATACCAGCTAATAGGAATCATCCAAAGCAAAAGGAAAAGGAAAAATCGTAGGTTACAATAGGAACGATGTATACACTCAGATAAGTTGAGTAAACGATACGAAATAGATCTGCTCGCTCTCTCGATCCATGGTTGTTCTGTTCTAGACGATTTTCATAATTGGGTTCCAAATATTCGATAATTCGATAAATATCAAATATAGAAAATTAAATATAGAGTATTTCAGATTATAAGGTAAGTTCTACTCTCCGAATTATAGAGACGGGTGGATTCTTCGGTGACTAAAATATAACGAAGGTCGGTTGACCATTTATCTGGACGCGTGTTAAGTATTAGATGGTTTCGTTAAGCCATAACTCAAGATGAAATACTGCGCAATTCAAACTGGAAGGGAAAGTTTTCCGACATACTCCTCCATCGTCTGTTCCGACTTGATTTTCGCTACAATATTATTTTTTTCTTCCTCCGAAAACCAATTTGCGAGAGATTTTGCAATGCCGTCCTTATCACATATTACAATCATGTAACCATTAGGTTCTTTTGCAACTCCTAAAAAATTCTCTTCTCCAACTGGCTCCCATTGATCGACTTTATTGTCCTTAAGTGCCAGAGCAGGCATAGCAGTACCCGTATACGTCTTCAAAAAATCTTGGGCCAATCTCACCCGCTTCTCACCTACCTTTAGTGCGGTAAAATACTGCATATTATCAATCTATTTTAAATCTCATAAAAGCTTTATGCTGCGGAAGCCCAAGCCTCATTGGAATGGTAATATAATAGATACTTGAACATAAAAATTTTTTGGAGCGCGTATTTACTATTCTAGATAGGAATAGGCGACTATCAATCATGTTAAAAATAGAGGCTACAATGAACAGATTATTAATTTTGGACAGCGGTTCAATAAACAGAAACCTAAATCAAAATAAACTCCTCGCTATTGAAGTGCCTCTAGTAAATAGGCTTACAGAATTTAGGAATCCAATCAAATAAGGTTCTTTGCTATATATTGTTAGCAGCAACATTCAAACCTGTTTTGACACCTGCAATTGATCGGCTCATGTAAACAATTAGGGCATACCTTGATCCCGCAACCTGCGCAAGTATTGCTTTTTTTATTGCAGCCCCAGTGGTTACATTGTCCAAACGAACGAGATTTCATCGTTTAGTACATATCGTACTCAAATAAACAAATAAAAACCATCATGTCTAGTACCGCGGGAAGGTAACCTCGTAATTTTCTAGAAAAGACATGTCACTTAAATGCCTCCTAAAGCTATCATCAAACAATCAGTTTGACTCATCCAACTTAGTTAGTTCGGTTATGGATCTGGGTTTTAGCTCACTGGGACCTAGATTTTATCCATTGGCCTACCTTCGGTAACACATTATTTTGCGAATAGCTACTCGCAATAAGACCTACATGACCGGTATGAAATCTCATCAAACGCTTATCCTTACTTGAAACTAAGTCATTTAATGCGGCACTTGATTCTGGTGAAACTAGGTGATCCTCCTCGGCCAGGATATTCAAAAGTGGTACCGTTACCTTGGACAGATCTATTATATTATGGTCGTTTGCAAGTTGACTGTTGTTATGTGGAATTTCCTTTATTCGCATTTCATTTTTTGCAAGCAAGTTATTTTGATATATATCCTTTATCCACTGTCTAAATGTTTCACCGGCAATAGCAGGAGTGTCGTAAAGCCATTTCTCAACACCTAGAAAGTTTTCTACAAATTTCTTGTTGTCAATATTTTGAACAAGATTAATGTATTTGTTAATCCCCTGCTTAAAGGGCTTTAGCATTGAATAGCATGCGTAAAGTTGCTCAGCCGTAAAGTTTCCTAATGTGTCTACCAATTTGTCTACATTTATGTTTTTCGCGAAATTGGCGAGGACAGTTGAGTCTCTATCGGTATCAATTATCGGTGCGATGGTTACAAGGTTTCTAACCTTTTCCTGATGCGTTGCTGCATACATTGCTGCCATCGTTGCACCAAGACAATAACCATGTAGAGTTATCTTTTCTACATCCTTTCTTTTCTTCACAATTTCAACGCAATTATCTACATAATAATTTACATAATCATCAAATGAGATGTATTTATCTATAGATGAAGGAGAGTTCCAATGGATTAAATAAACGTCGAATCCTTGGCGTAGGAGATTCTGAATCCAGCTTTTTCCTGGTTGCAGATCAAGTATATAGGATTTGTTCATAAGAGCATATACGATTAGTATAGGAGTAGGAAAAGTCTTGCTTGTCATGGGACGATAATGTAACAGACTATACAGCCTAGTTTCATGAAGCACTTGATTCGGTGTAGTACCTACCCTAATTTTTTTACCTGCTAAATGGAGTGTTCTTCGACACTCCTCCAGATGCTTAGAATAATTCACGAATTCTTTCGCAATATCTAGTGATGGCACCGAATCGCTAATTGATGGTCCATGCTGTAGATTGGACGACTTTGAAGCATCTTCACTAGGTACAACTTTTGGTTCACTAGTGGTTTCTTCTTGCTTAGTCACAAATTTTCGCCCGCCCGCCCTGTATTTTTCTCCTTATAAATTTTACAACTGGGATTTAAAAACTTATAGATATTCCGCATACACTGGTTTGGAATATTTGAGAATAAAGTATGTGTGTCTAAATATTTGGCTGCAGCCTCGATTTATGTCAAAGTGATAATTTATTTGAACAGTTTTCTAACGAGGGAGATAGTACTTCTAAGGAATTAGAAATTGCAGGAATGGTAAGTCTTTGAACGATCCCAAATTGAAACCATCGTATAGCAATATACCATAAATGAAACTTCAATGTCAAAAAAAGGTTAGATAAGTATTGGCTCTTAAGTCGGATCGGCCGAGTCTTGGAATAACAGTAACATGACGCTGGCAAAATACCTATGGCACTATTTATGGCAACTATGGCACCTCGTGGAATTTCAATCTCTCGTTCTGATTTAGTTTGACCATATGCTTTATGGACGATAGGTCATTTTTCGAATGCATTTCCATAAGCTCGACTTTCACTGTTCATTTTACCTGTGTCGTCCACGGTTATCACTTACTTGCTAAAGGGTATTATTTTTAAAATTTGATTATATTACTGTGTTGCGGACTAGTTCGGCATTCTCCTTCCGTTCGGGAGCCGATATCGCTTCTTTATCCACTTCTAACCACCCTCCCTGCATATAAGATATACTTCTCAAGCCATTCATGCCAGCAGAACCCCTGATTCCAGTATATATTCCTCCCACTCCAACAGTCCCCATGATACACTTGGTTTAGTTCATAGTAAACACGGAGGATCAAATTTGCTTCAGCAAATATCACGCTCTCATAGTTGAGACACAATCAGAGCCATTCAGACACCACTGGATAATATGCCTTCCTTCGCGTGTCATCAAGGCTATTTTTCTCGAGGATTAATCCTTGTTCTTTAAGATCTTCGATTGCATTCTGAATCGTTCTTCTCGGTAGATGGCTAATGCGAATCAATTCACTCTGCTCCACCGGATATTTAGTTTTGATTATGTAATAAATGAATTTTGACGCGGGACCCCCTTCAGGCTCCTTACGAAAATAAGATACCCCGTAAGTGGCTTTTGACAATAAACCTCTTCGCTGTGTCTCGACTGACATTAGCAGGTCGGGTCTCACCTCGGCTAAGTTTACACGTTGTCCAAACTCGGCTATTAGAGCTGATTGCTGAGACTCAAGTGGTGCCTCAAAGATAAAGGCTTTAGGTGGGAATTTTGATGTAAGGGCGCCCATAAGATGCCATTTTACAGATCCCCTTTCATCGTAAATCCCCACACCTATTCCTTCGTTTGCCTCTAGTATTACCTTATTACTGCCGAGCCTCATGCATTCCTCGGTTCTTGACAGGATCTGTTCAATTGTCAATTGGTGCCTAGGATCCTTCCTTCCGATTTTCCAAAAATATCTTAAATCTTTTGATTCGATAGTCTTTACTATTGCCTCTTTTTCCTCTAAACTTAAATCCCGATGGTTTTCACTTATTTCTATAACATCAAAACCTATTCTTGCAGCCTCACTGATAAACCTCTCAAAGACATTTTCCATTATTGCATACTCGGTCATGGTGCTTCCCAATGACACAAGAACGTTATACTTGTGGTAAATCCTTATTTTCTTTTCCAATATGGCGTTGGGAATCAAGAGTGGATATGCCCCATAGATTTTTACTATGTCAACTATGGGCGAAAGAGTTTCAAAGCCTTCCTTATCTATACTATGTAATCTGTCAATCATGTAAGTTATACCTTCTTGTCGTGGCTTTCTCGAATCAATCCGGTCCCTTATTATGTCCTCGAGCATCTCATCTGAGGATATTAGTAACATTACATTGCATATATTGAAGTTGCTCAACCGTCTTCCGTGGCGAGAAATTAAAAAATTACGCCGTATGCAGATCACAGCAAAGCGAACACTATCTAACGTCTGACGCGTCTAATAACGCCGCTATTTGAGTTGGCCCATAGCATCTTGCACTTCTAAAAGTGCATCGACTATTTGTTTTGTGCTATCTGCATTTAGCCGGTTAGTATCTACGTAAGGTTCAGATCTTCTTGTCTTTCCATTCTTGATGGTTTCGATGTCAAAGTACAGGAATACCCCGGTTTCTCCTTGCATTAACTTATTGTAGTCAATCAAGACCGGTGAAACCTGATATAGTCGTATCACTAGGTCCCTTAATTCGCCGGCAAGTGAATTCTTTTGATAATCTATATCTAGATATTGAGGATATCTCTTCTCGACTAATTCGGTCTTCATGACTAACTCATCATATAGCTCTTTGTTTTCGAGTAGCATCTGAAACAAGTCGTCCTCACCGAGGTTAACAAGGCCCTTACCTGTTAATAGCTCCCTAATTAGATCATTTCCTTCTTCAGCGACCTGATCATGATATTGAATGCCTTCGTTTTCCAATCGTTTGAGGTTCCTTTGTATGTCAAGCACTTTTCTGCTCAATTGATAATAGGGTAGGGAGTGAAATTGAATCCCAAAGTGGCCTTTGACGTGATACTTTCCCACGGATTTCCATAACTCACAATGTATCCGATTTAGATCTTCGATTTCAGACTTTGATACGCCTGATGTTTGCCAGTGGGATAGAGATCTTATTAGGCTTTCGTAAAAATTTGTAGGCCTTGCAATATCAAATGTAGTCGACTTTGTTACCGTTCCGTCTGCTAACATAACATTTACATCCTGCATCAAGATACTAGGAGTTATGGACCGTAGGAGTTCCGATCCTACGCGATCGAATGTGGAGTTTATTTTCCGAATATTACTGTTGTTGTTGTCCTTAAATGGTAATCTCATGATATATTCAAATATAATCATTCTTCCAGTCGGTACTTATAATTCAATTGCAACGAGGTGAGAGTGAGACATTTTAAATTCACTTTATCACGGACGTGAAGCATTACGCTCATATTCTTACCGCAAATTCTCACGTCTTCTATGTCATCATGTACAGTTTGTAGAGATTTCCAGTATGTCTGTTTGTGTACCTCCAGTCGTTAGTGTAAGGCGTGATCTCGGTAAACTTATTTCTTAGGATCGGACCTAAAGCAAAGTACACATCTTCCCCTAATGTAATTTTATCGGATTCCGTAATGGAAGTTATTTTAGCAGTTATGCTAATGCAATACCCAAGAATGTCAATTGGAGAACCCTTGTCGTGTCCATACTTAACGACAACGTTTTCTCCTTCATCAACTTCTATCTTTATGCTCAATTCTGGATAATCATATTGATTTAATATTGGATTAATTCCATTCTTACACTTAATATCGATCGCGCACATTCAATCGAATGATGACATGCACGTATCCTATCATATCCTGAGGGGAAAAATGCGATGACAGCATCACCAACATACTTTAATACATACCCTCCATGAGATTGTATCACTGAACTGACTTCGTATGAAAACGCCCTTATTATGGTAACGAGTTTATCAACAGGTAAAGTCACACTCATATTCGTAGAACCAACCAGATCTATGTACATAATGATAAGTCGCACCTTGGAACTTACGTGATCAAGAAGATATTCCTTGCCCGCTTCCAGTGTCGAGTCATACTCATATGACCTCTTCAAAGCTTTCCATACCCGGCTTTGGGTTTGAGTGACGAGTGCTTCTGTGTTTATTGGTGGGAACTGGGGATCTTCAGATCCAAAATCTATATCACGGGCTGTCAAGACCTTTGATACACTTTGCATTTGACGGCCATATTACTTTATTCCAATATATTGGTCTGTAAATTACATTATTTCATGAGTAAGTATAGAAATGATAGAAATACTTTATAACACATTTATGCGACGGAGAGACATATATGACTCCGAAACACACAGCGTTGTGTGGTCGAATTGAATCTAGGGCACACTCCTGACGCAGATGATGCCTTCATGTTTTATGGAATTGCATCAGGCAAAGTGAGTAGTAGGGCCTTTGAAATAAAACATACAATAGAAGATATCGAAACTCTTAACAAGAGGGCAATAGCTCATGAACTTGATGTTACAGCTATATCTGCACACACATATGCTTACATAAAAAACTATGTTATATTGCGTTGTGGGGCAAGTTTCGGCCTTAATTATGGTCCTGTAATCATTTCAAAAAAAAGACTAACAATAGCTGAACTCCATTCCGCCACAATTGCCATACCTGGAAGGATGACTTCGGCGTACTTGATATCAAGGATTGCAGTAGGGAGTTACGCTTATCGGGAGATGCCCTTTCATCTGATTCCCTCTGCAGTAGAAAATGGAGAAGTAGATGCGGGTTTGCTCATCCATGAGGGCCAGATCACATTTGATAGATTTGGTCTGCTGAAAGTTTTAGACCTAGGGAGCTGGTGGAACACAAATACAGATGGTCTTGCTGTTCCTTTAGGCATTAATGTAGCAAGTTCAGAGACTCTGTCTGATACCCAGATAAAACAGTTCGAAGATTTGTTTACAAGCTCTATCCGATACGGGCTTTACCATTTTGACGATGCATTGGACTATGCTATGACGTATAGTAGAGGACAGACTAGAGATGTAATTGGCAAATTCGTAATGATGTATGTGAATAGGTTGACAATAGATATGGGAGTTGAAGGCCTTTCTTCGATTCAGAGGATGTTCAAGATGGCTGCAGATCAAGGGATATTGACACGAAATACTTCAGCTTTGATCAACGTCTAATGTTAGGCTATTAACCTAATACAGCAATTTCACTGTCTCAACAAATGAATAGGCTCAGAGTGAATCCGTACCACGTCCTTGGCATACAGAAAACTGGGCATTTAGGATCAACAGTTAAAATCGTCTAATAATATTGAAGGATGTATCTCGTTGTGCAGGCTGTCTATTAATTTCCTTAACCAAAGCGACCAATTCCTCCGTGGATGTCACATTGTTCTTACCTGCAGCTCTGAAAATCTCCTCCGAAAATGCTGTTCCGACTAAATCATTACCTCCGTAATGAAGTGCGACTTGTGCTAGTTTCTTTCCAAGTGCTATCCAATATACTGAGATATTGTTAAGTACATTTGATAGTAGAATCCTTGAAACTGCAATCACTCTTAGGTCATAAATTGACGGACTTTCCATCTGAATTAGCTCCTTCTGCTCCAATTCAGTGTTTTCTAGACTAAATTTTAATGGGATGAATGTAGTGAAGCCTTTGGTTTTCTTATTCAGCTCTCTAATCCGCATGATGTGATCTACAACGTGTTCAGGTTTCTCGATATGGCCAAAGAGCATTGTGCAATTGCTCTTTAAACCTATTTCGTGTGCTTGACGAGCAGTATCAAGCCATTCATCTCCGGAACACTTGCCCCTAACGATGAGGTTTCTGATTTGTTCATGGAAAATCTCTGCACCACCTCCAGGGAGCGCGTCTAGACCAGAGTCTTTCAATCTCCTCAGTACTTCTTTCACGGAATTTTTAGTCAACTTGGATATAAAGAAAATTTCTGCTGGCGTAAGTGCTTTGATAGTAACATTAGGGAACTCCTTTTTAATGGATCCGATCATGCGTTCGTAGTAGTCTAGTCCTAATCTAGGATGAAAGCCTCCTACTATATGTAATTCGGTAGCGCCCAAATCGTTGACTGCTATTCTGGTCCTAGCAAGAAGTTGATCTATGGTAAGGGTATACGCATCTTTTTCATGACCCTTTCTGTAAAATGCGCACAATGGACAACTTGCAGCACAGATATTCGTATAATTGAGATAGTATGAGCAAACGAATGTTACTGTATCTCCGCTAGTGTTCCTGCGTAATTTGTCCGCCGCAGCCCCGAGCAAGAATAAGTTCTCCTCTTCCATAAGATCTATGCCATCTTCTAATGATAATTCTTCGCCTGCCATTGCCTTCTCTAATGCGGGGGTTACTTTTTCGATACCGTGTAGCAATCTATTTGACTTGTTTATTAGTCAATATAAAACCTATGTAAATGTCAACAACTTGTAACGAATAAATAACATCACTTGCCCAATTACGCTGTATATTGAATAGTGTAACAGGTTCTGCTCAGAACTTAATCAACAGATCAGACATTTCAGATATCTTGTACAACGTTTTGAATGGCAATCGCCTAGACCTAAGTGATTACCAGAGACTCGTAGAATCAGAGGATATCTATTCACTTGGTATATCGGCTAACTATTTAAGAGATGAGCTTTTCGGAAAGATTGCTAGCTTTGTTAATAATATAATACTCAATTATACGAATGTATGTGTAACATATTGCAAATTCTGTGCCTTTTATAGACCTCCTGGTCATTCAGATTCCTACACATTATCTCTAGAACAGATTCTCGAACGTGTAACCAAAGCGAAGGAATTGTACGGTATCACTCAAATCCTTATTCAAGGTGGTCATAATCCAAACTTGAAGGTTGAGTATTACGAACAGGCGTTTAAAGATATAAAGCGAAGGTATCCGGAAATTGGGATACACGGTCTCTCTGCATCTGAAATAGATACGATTGCAAAGGTTGAGAGGAGTAGTACGAAGGAAATCCTCCATAGGCTAAAGCAGGCCGGACTTGATTCGCTACCTGGGGCTGGTGCGGAAATACTGGATGACAAGGTAAAATCCATAATTAGTCCATTGAAAATTAAGTCTCATGAATGGTTGCGTATTATGGAAGAAGCTCATAATCTAGATATAAAATCCTCAGCTACTATGATGTACGGAACAGTCGAGACGACCGAACAACAGGCTAACCATCTCATTCAGATTGCAAGGTTACAAGAAAAAACGAGTGGATTTATGTCATTCATACCTTGGAGTTTTGAACCCAATAAGACTGAAATGCAGTCTGAAGGATCTGTAAAATATCCTTCAGGAGGATTAGGATTACTGAAAATGATCGCTATCTCTAGAATAGTCTTTTATGGATTGATTGATCACTTGCAATCCTCCTGGTTAACCAATGGGATAGGCATGGCTCAATTAGCATTAAGTTACGGGGCCGATGACTTTGGGGGGACGCTAATCGGAGAGGAAGTTGTAAGTGCTACAGGTGCGAGGTCGACGGAATTATCTGCAAATAGGATAATAGATGCTATAAGACAGATAGGTTTTAGACCTTGCGAAAGAGACAACTTCTATAACATAATTAGGTACTATTGAATAGCATTTCCTCTGCTGAGAATTTAGTTACTAGTATACCAAATAGTCTAGAAACCAAATCATTTAGTGATTAGCTGCAGGCAATGATAGTCAATTAGGTTCTAACAGTCGGTCAATAAACCTCAGAAGTACCTTTAAATTGTCTATAAATATCAATCTTGTCATCATGCCGGTAGGAATAGATGACCTGGCTATCTACGTTCCTAAGCTCTATGTGGATTGTAAGGACTTTGCCGAAGCGAGGGGAATAGATCCTCAGAAGTTAGAACATGGTATAGGAATTAGGAAAATGGCTATAGTGGATGTTAATCAGGATCCGGCCTGCATGGCTGCTAATGCCTGCTTAACTTTGATGGAAAAGGATAACTTACAACCTCATGACATAGGGAGAATGTATGTAGCGACAGAATCAGCCCTTGATGAATCGAAAGCCATGAATTCATTTGTGATTGGGATGTTGGAGCAGGTTTATGGTGAAGGTTCATTTGAACACGCTGGAGGAATCGAGTGTAAATTTGCATGTGTAAGTGGATCTTATGCACTTTACGATAATGCCAATTGGATACGTGCTGAAGAAAATAACGGTAAATCTGCTATAGTAATAGTGAGTGACATTGCGAAGTACGATATTGGATCGGCTGCTGAATATACGCAGGGAGCTGGAGCAGTGGCAATATTGATAAAGGAAAATCCAAGGTTATTAGCATTTGACAAGAAGGTCACATCCACCATTATCAGAAATGAGTATGACTTTTACCGACCCTTCGGTAAAGAGACACCTTTGGTTAATGGGAACTATTCGAATCTATTATATTTAATACAGGTCAGGAAGGCCTTTGACAGCTATAAAGAGAAGGCGATTAAGAGTGGATTGATACAACTAAAGGAGGGAGAATCGATTACCGATCATATCGATATAATCAGCGTCCATTTGCCGTATAGAAGGATGGGCGAAAAGGCATTAGCGTATCTCTTAAGGCATGAATGGAGGGATCTGCCTAGATGGAAGGACGTCATTGACGAAGTAGGAATGCAGGAGCCTTATCCAAAAGATCCTAGAGGAACGATCGAATCGATCTTAGCTGATACCGAATTTATGAAAGCAGATGAGAAATTTCGGAGACTGTTCATGCAGACCACCCTCTATCACAACGCTTATGAGAAGAAGATGGCAAGCTCATTGAAGGCTTCCGAACTAATAGGCAATCTATATACTGCCTCGATGTATATGGGATTCAGGAGCTCTCTAGAATTTGAATTTAAGAAAGGAACAGATCTAGAAGGCAAAAGGGTAGGTTTTGGTTCATATGGGAGCGGTAGCAGTGCAATGGTCTTTAGCGGAGTAATTCAACCCTCGTATAAAGAGATAGTAAATGCAATGGATCTGGAAGAAGAGATCGGCTCTCGAACGAAACTTTCCATGGAGGAATATGAGGGATTGCATCGGGGGGATGGAAGGGAGTTGTATGAATCGATTAGCCATAGAAACAAGGAGTTTGTCTTAGTAAGTATAGGCGGAAATACAAGAGAAAAAGTCGGCCTGAGAGAGTATACTTATACAAGCTAGGAGATATTGCTAGCTATAAATCAAAGCAGAACTTCAGATCAAAAGGATTTCACAAAATACTACGAAAAATTTTGTTGAGAAAGAGTACACTTTTGCTTATTTAGCTGTACCACGAACTGTGGTAAATCTTATTGAATAAAGCCAATTTGGGCAGGGCAAGAATATCAAAGTAGCAGTATTTTCTCCGATTATTTGTGTAGTTGATTTAGGTGATGGGACGTAATCCAATATCATATGAAAAAAAGGGTTTTATCATCAAATCTTAACTCTTAGTCACGACTCTGTTAGCTTACTTGAAACAGAGTTATTATTTTCCTAATATGATCGATCTAAAACAAAAACCTATTTAACTTAGTTAAAGTCCTGCACGCGTGACTGACCGTCGCAGCATAACATTACAATTAAAGCCTCTGGTGTATATGATGGGGTAGCATAGTCATAATTTTTTCGGCATTCACATTTATCATTTCTTACATTCTAAACCTACCATCCGATCTTAGCAACATATCTTCATTAATTCCTAGCATTGTAGTCGTTGCATTGGGAACAATGATCATATTGATAGGCAATTCAAATGCTGGGACAAGTACGATTTCAATATTTGGATCATTGTGCGAACATGTTTTCGACAGTTCAGTTACTTTTTGATAGTACAAATTCTTCGAACCCAATAGGTGATGGATAGTCTGGATAAGTACGAGAACAAAACAGGATAAGTACGAGAACAAAACAGGATAAAGCATTTCGTTCATACAAGCTTTTTTATTACTTCTAAAAGGATCAAAGATTTAATGTGCATTCTGGATTTGGGGTTGTCTTGTCAAGAAGAGAGACTAGGAGCCCTAATCATGATTTGGATAGACTTGGTTAATATAAAAGGCTTACCACGGATGATAAGATGTTAATGAGCTGTTTGGAATAAAGAAGAAAGGTTTTGGATTTCATAGATAATCGTTCGTAAATAGCAAGACCAGCCGAAGTGGGTCGCAAGTGTAGTCACAGGTGGCTATTTCCACAGGACTATGCATTGTCGCGAATTTCATCGAATTCCATCTTGGTCTTTCGTAAAAGATCCATGAATCGATGATCGTTTGCAATGAGTGCCTTCATAGAGCTCTCTATTTCATATAGGGTAACCCTAGCATTGTCACTTTCTGCAAGAGCAGAAGAAATAGACAGTAGATTTGATTCACTATACGTTATCGCTAGCTTTACTGCCAAGACCTTAATTAAACCCTCCAACTCGTATTCGATAGATTTCATATGCATATCGGATTCCTCTGTTCCTGATTTGAGGTCAGTGGGTCGGTCAATAACCAATTTGACACATTCACTTAGATATTCCGTAATTGTGTCATAGAATCTAGCGGTACTCTGTTTTATCGTCTCAGTTTCAAAATACTGAAATACAAAACATTTGAGTATTATATTCGTGTTGTAATTCAGGAGTAGTTGTGGTGGATAAATTAAGTTATTTGAAAGAACATAAAGCAAACCATAAGTAGTAAACCTATATATCATACTTTCACCGAATAATTTTTTCTGTTCGTGGCTTTCCTCGATATAACGAAAACTAATTAGCTTTTTTATTGATGTATACTCGTGCTTCTCTTGCGGATTTTGCTGTCTAAGCCTAATTTTAGATGATGCGACCCTATACGTGGAAGTTTCAGAGTTTATTATCTTATAAATTATGGACCTCTCGCTACTCAATAGTTCTGCGTGTTGATAATCCTTTGTTTGATTTATGAGTTCATTGTAGTCCATTTGATACACTTCTTCGATAGGCAGTCAATGCAAACAGTATCTGTCAATTAGATTAAAATGTATCTGAAACTCATCTGCCCAAATACTGAATCGGAGAAGGTTTATTATGATAGATGATGACCAGTGAAATTCCTTTTCCTTTCCTTTCCTTTGAGTCTTCGCATTATGGACAGATACTGAGATATCAATTACAGACGCAGACGCAAAAACCGGTACTAATTACCAGAACAGGAAAAGTATCACTGGATTTGTTTCATGCACTAGATAAAGACACATCGATGGTGATTATGATGATGGATCTGCAGTATACACAATATATCAATAGCATTCGGGCATTATTGTCTGATTGGAAAGAGCCTATAAAGAGGAAGTGGAAACTGCCTCCTTGTGTGTGAAATCTGCAAGCCAGTAAACTGTTCAAAACCTTAAATTTTTTCTGTAGAGTGTATATGTGGATTTCTACTTAATCTCTTAACTTTGATTCCCCATATTATCAGCTTTTAGTTTATCAGAAAAGGAGACTAACTTACCATGATCTTCAATCTTTATAGTTGTATTGGTTCTAACGTTTAAACCCAACATACGGAATAGAGATAATAACTCTCCTCCAGAAATTTTTTGCTGAATTTCTCCTCTTTCTATCAAATCGACGATGCGATTCACTATCGACATAGTCTGGAACGGGAATTGGGTTTCGGCCAGTGACAAAACCTCATCCCCCCTGTCGTAAAGATATTTGAGAAGAGTCTGTTTTTTTGAGTTCTGTTCAAGTCTGGATTCATCCCTAATCATCCTTTGCTTTTCAGTAGCTGCGGCTTGCTCTCGAAGCTTTCGCATCTTTCGAGCCTTTATTATTTCTAGATCAGGGTCCGCTTCTGACGTCAACCCTTCATCACTCCCAGCGGAACCAATCTAACCACCTTTGTTGCGATGCCAAGCGAATGGGAAATAGCTGCGACCCTATCCACGTCTTTGTAGGCATCAGGTGTCTCCTCCACAATACCTTCTTTAGTTAGTGCCTTCAGATAAATACCTTTATCTGCAAGAGTATTTCTAACCTGATCAACAGAGTAAGTTCGCTTGGCTGCTGATCTTGACATTGTTCTTCCAGCACCATGGGCGGTAGAGCCAAAGCTCAAATCAAGAGATCTCTCATTACCCAAAAGAATCCAACTTGCAGTACCCATCGACCCGGGAATGATCACTGGTTGTCCAATGCTTCGATATTTTAAAGAAACCTGCGCCATGCCAGCTGGAAATGCCCTGGTCGCTCCTTTACGATGAATCATTAATTCACGTTTGCCCTCACCATCGATATTGTATCGTTCCACCTTGGCAATATTGTGCGAAACGTCATATACTAGGTTCATACCAAGGCTCTGCTCGCTCATTCCAAACAGCTTTTCAAATGTTTTTCTGGTCCAGTGAGTTATGAGTTGTCTGTTACACCACGCAAAATTCAAGGCAGAGTACATTGCTTTTCGATAGCTCTCTCCTTCACGAGAGCTATTGGGAACACAAGCAAGTTCTCTATCAACTAGTTTCATTTGGTATTTTCTTGAGATGCTTTCAGAAATGCGTAAGTAATCACTACACACTTGATGTCCAAAACCCCTTGATCCACAATGGATGAGGATGGCTATTTGTCCAACCTCACGTAGACCCATGGCTTTTGCTGCCCTCTCATCAAGAATTCTATCTATTTTCTGAATTTCAAGGAAATGGTTCCCTGATCCAAGACTTCCCAGCTGATTCATACCTCTTTTCTTTGCAGTTTCTGAGACGCTCTCAGGATCGGCACCACTCATCTTCCCGCTTTCTTCGCAAACATCCGCATCCTCCTGCCACCCATATCCATTGTCAATTGCCCACTTCACACCTTCCACAAGGAACTCATCGAGTTTCGACCTGGTTAATCTGATCGATCCTGCCTTTCCCACTCCTGAAGGTATAGTCCTAAAGAGTTCATTAACCACATCCTTGATTCCCCTGTGCAGCAGGTCTTTTTCTGTTAGACTAGTACGGATTAACCTTACACCGCAATTTATGTCGTATCCAACTCCTCCTGGACTGATAACACCTTCTTCCAAGTCAGTTGCAGCAACTCCTCCAACTGGAAATCCATATCCTTCGTGACCATCTGGAAGAACTACTACGTGCTTTCTAATCCCCGGCAGAGTTGCAACGTTAGCTGCTTGATCAATTGTTCTGTCGTCGACCATTTTGGAGATTAGATGATCGTCAGAGAAAATAGTAACTGGAACATTCATTCCTTTTCGTTCGTTCTTTTCAAGTCGAAATTCGAAATCATTAATCTTTTGGATTTTATGATTACCATGTTTAGTCAATAATTCACTCATAACACAAGCTTCATTGTAGGTAAAGTCATTATAAGCCTTCCTTAAGGAATTTGTTATCGCTTCTTATGTAGGTACTTATCGATTTCCCATTCATCAAACACATTCTTGCAGATACGTGCTTGGCAACATAGAATTAAATAACCATTATCCATGTGCCTTAATAGATGTGCGGTCATCGTATAGTTTGGTTAGTACACTGGCCTTCCATGTATTATAGAATACGAGGCTAGCCCGTAACCCGGGACTCGATCTGCTAATAAGATAGGGCGGGAATTCAAATCCCGGTGACCGCACCATGTATAGGAATTCTTGCACTATTCACTGGGGATACCTTTACCCTCTCCTATCCTTGTACAAATCTATCTTATAATGTCCTAGGTATCAGCATAAACGCAACATGAAGCGCAGTCATATATTCATCAAATTAGTATTCTTATTTCCTAATAAAAATAAAATTTGCGATCCACCATCAGTGTCCCATTCCAACATGTATCAAAGCCAGCTGGATCAATAGTGATATCTCTTTTCACAGTGACCTGTGTGAAGGTATTTTCTACCCGAGGTATCGTCCTCTTGGTAACGGTGAGTTGAATATTATAAGAGAAATTATATCATGGGGTCAGATTTTGTCATGGCCTAGACATATCGATTCCATGGATGAGAGTGTAGAGTCTATTAGAGCCATAACTCATTAACAATTTGAAAAAGATTGTAGGTTTAGGGGGGAGGGCTTCATTCATGCAGAAAATATCCTTGATGAAATTGTTGAAGGTGTCTTAGTACCTCAAAGTCTCAATATTGTCTATTACGCTGTGTAAAAGGAGTCCATAAGAGAGTGGTGGTTGATTCATTTTAACTACTGGAATGCTTGAACCTAATTTCCCTTTGCTGGAAGAATGTTAATAAGTTCGAAGGTTTGGATCTAACGCATAATAAGATTAATGCCTCAAACTTATTGCACTAAATGCAGACGTGAAGTAGAACTGCATTCATGGACCTATGTAAGACTTGCTAATGGCAGAGCTGCCGTTCAAGGATTCTGTCCGACCTGTAATTCAGCACTTTTCAAGACCCGAGTAATGCCGACTTCGTCTAGAAAACCACTAAAGAGAAAAAAGAATAAGTCTCGATTAAGTATCTACTCACAAAAAAATTGAATGGTTCACCTGGAGCATTTAGATGCCCAAATATCTTACCACTACAAATCCTTGACAGGTACATAGTCATATTCATTGGACAGCCCTCCAAATAGATATATGGTATCTATGAACTTGGATTGAAAGTAGTTCAAGATTGTTGTAAATCTTGCGGCTCCCGCAGATTTCTTACCTGGTAGAAAACATGAAACGCTCCGTTGCCAATAAGCGGACAAGAGATCGGTTTCATGATGATGCGTCACCAGCTCGTATTTATTGATGTCAGACAGACGTCAAATAGTAATCAAATCATGTCATATCGGAGTCAAATGATGTCAGATAACTGTCAAAAGGCTGTCATTTCGACGTCGAATGCATGTCAGATACAAGTCAGATAATTTTTGTGCTCAATTTGTCTGAAATATGCTAGCATCTTAGCTATGGAGGGCTGCATATTCTAACATGATAGACTAAAAGATAAGTGAGATTCATTAAAACTCTAAATATGCTGAGCATTCTACCATACGTGATAACCTAAATGCCAGCTAAGATTCCAAGACCAATAAGAAATGAGGTTATAACGAAATGGTTATCAGGAGTAGGAAGAGACAAGATAGCGAAAGACTGTGGAATCAGTACAGGCATGGTAAGTAATATCACTTCTTCAGAAAGAACGCAGGGCAATTTTAGTCCTGAGGATTTTGATCTCATCAGGCAGACGGCTTTGAAGCTAAAACAAGAAGGTTTAAGCTTGGACAAACTAGTTTCTCCTCTGAGACTTCATAGCATAATTAAAAACAAGAATTTGAAGGAGGAACAAGTAGAGCGGTTGATCGAAGCCTTAGACGTCCACTTTTTCAAAAAGAAAGGAGCCTTGACAGAGGAATTTACCGATGATATCATTAAATTATCGGAAATGTCCAACAAATTAAATATTCCGATAGATAAGCTCTTCGAGGCTGTACTCGAAAAAAGACGGGAAAAAGCCAAATTGATTGACGAAGTTGAGGACTTAAAAATGGAAAAGCTGCGCGCTATTCAAGATTCTAGAATAACATCGAAAGACCTTGCGGAATATAAGAGACACAGACCGATAATTGAACATTGCAAAAAAGTAGAAAAATTATTTCATTTAAAGGATCGAGAATGTGAGGATCTGGACAAAAAGCTTAAACATGAAAAATTGGCTAGAATACAAGAGCAATTTTTATGGGAAGTTAATGAAGATGAGTTACAGCGCGTCAATATGACGCTAAAAGATAATACTAAAGATTTTCAACCAATACAACCAGATGAACTTATTGAGATAGTACAACAATTTCTGCACTCACCACTTAAGTATAAGAAAGAAATAGCTAATTTATCTAAACTTATAAAACGCCCGAAAGCTGGATCAGAAGAGGCCAAATTCTTTGGCATTCCTGGTGATAGTAACATAATAATAGATTAACGGTTTTGGCAGAGCTGAAATGTGCTTACCTTTCCCTTTGCATTATTAATTTTACAATTGGTTTCCTACAGATATTTACAGTTCCGTCAGTTGAACCACCATCTACTACGAGTATAGAAGCGGAAACAGGAAGCAAACTGCAAGACCTATCAATATCAGGAACGAGTTGACCTATAGACGCCTCCTCATTCAGGACAGGAATGATAACTTCTACGGTGAGAATCGTATCTTCAGCAGATTTAACAATAAAATCTCTTTCGTTTTTGTTACTTTAATTCATCCAACTATTTATAATCAATATATAATGTAAAATTTTAATTTTACTCATCGGGTTTATGGAGTAGCAACTGACCCAAAATTAGCAAATCTGCATACAAGATTTTCAAGTTACGTCATTGCGTGTATCTTTCAAGTCAAAGAAGATCACATATAATATCCGTCAGGACCCAAGTATCACATATATTACTCAAGCACGATATTCCGGTAGGAGTATTTCCTTAAGCTCTTTCCTATTATCATCTATTTTATCAAGTCTTTGTATTCATAAATTCGCTCGCGTATCTGGAGGTAATGTTTGCTAGTATCCCTGCACACAACAGACTCTAACCAATTAAAAGAATAAATGCAAAAATGAGTCGTTTCTTTATGGCACGGAATGAAAAAGTCTCTTTTTATCACAGCTGAAAAAAAGGAGACTTGCAATATTAACTGCAATTTTCATTTTCTATATTCTGTTTATCTCTTATTCTGAAGCTTATTCGTTAATCGGTTACCTAAGTAATTTTTTTCAGCGTCTGTCTTCTTATGGACTACCAATAGCTGAGGCGGCGGCTGCGGTGCTGTTGGTCAGGTTATCAAGTCTATGGTATTCGACTTTGATAGGTATTATTGCAACGAAGATCATACTCAGTCAGAAAAAATGGACCCCAACTTCTGCTTAGAACGTATCAGGGGGTGTTTATCTTTATCTTTATCTTCAGATACTTACACAAGAACAACAATACGTATTCGAACTTTGTGGAACATGGCTAGCATGTCATGACAAAAATAAATGAAGTTGAGAAAGGTGCCAACCGTTAGCTGGCTGGTCTAGAGACAAGAGGAGTAATACCAGATGATGAGGGGGGTGTAGAGCCAACAGGAGTAATACCAGATGATGAGGGGGGCTCCCTATAGAGTAAGGGCTCTGGCAGATTGTCTATGTCTCCCGTAAAGTAGCCATGCGCACCTCCATTACAGGCAGTCCCTGGCAAAGAGCCAGCTCCAAGGACAGACTTAATAACTTCGGAAGGCAGCGCGTAAGGATGTTGTGCCTTATACAAAGCCGCCGTTCCAGTCACAAATGGGGCTGCCATACTCGTTCCACTATCAACCGCATAGCCTGTGCCGTTGTATGTTGAAAGTATGTTTACACCAGGTGCTGCAATCTTTACTACTGGACCAAAGTTGCTGAAGAATGCAAATGTATCGTCAGCTAAAGTTGAATTATCGACCTTGAGATTAAGATCAGGCCCTGCACCGCCGCATATACCATCACTGTCAGCAATTGCAGAGACGGTCAAGACGTTGGGATTGTTAGCCGGCGTGGTTGCTGACGCATCTTTTCCATAATTTCCAGCAGAGACTACAAAAGTGATGCCCGCCTTTATTGCTGCGTTTATGATGTTATTCAGCGCAGGAGAATTAGGATTCTCGATACTAATGTTAAGAACATCTATTTCATCAGCATGCTTGATGGCATACTCCACTCCCTTTATCTGATCGGAAATTTTGCATTCACCGTGACCATCACAGACCTTTATAGCCCAGATTCTCGCACCAGGAGCAATACCTACAGTACCAATGTTATTGTCCTTGGCGGCGGCGATGCCTGCAACATGTGATCCGTGTCCATTATCGTCGTTGCCAGTTGTGGTTCCATTGATAACACTTACATTTCTATATACATTAAGATCAGGATGACTCAAACTAATTCCAGTATCTAAAACTGCTATATCCACATCAACAGT
>JBKPHJ010000385.1:0-27892 GCA_046729835.1 Thermoproteota archaeon | reverse complement strand
TACTTGACCATACCACTATTGTTATCAGGACCAATGATTTCATCACGTTATCATTGTTATTCTCATCTCCCCAACAGAAAGGATGATCGGATTCGTTCTTACACGTTTCTGGAGATACTATTTCCCAATCCTCATGAACATTCATTTGAAGTTGATCTGTTCTTTTATTCATCTTTATAATCCCGTCGCAGAATCGTTGGTAGTCCTTAGCCGAGTTGCTTTTTTCATTTTCTAACGAATTTATTTCAGCTTTGAGTTTTTCATATTCAGCTGTAACTCTGGGAAGGTAGTCATTTGCGATCTTAAGAATCTCTACAACTTCACTATCACTTATTCCCGAATTCTGAGCCAGTTTCACAAAATTCACGTACGGCCAAGGGTTATCCTTGATCTGGAGGTAAACCTTAGTGAATTCGGTACATCCGAGCAGCATAAAGTATTCTTGATGATAACGTAGCGCTTCTTCAGACCTAAGGCCTAGTGTAATAGCCACCTCTATTGGGGTCTTATCTTGAGAGTAAAGTTCAAAGACTCTAGAGGATATCGAAGTAGTCTGGTCTAGGCCCGCTTTGTTCAAAATAGCCTTGATCGTGTTTGGAGATACCCCTGCCTCTTTTGTAATCTCTCTATAGGTTTTCCCTTTTTCAGCTAATGCTATGATAAGAGCCTCTTTTTGCTTTCTATCCATTGTTCACATCTTATTTGTAGCTTGAATGATTTAGCTTTTGCTATCTTCTATTATGGTGTGATACTGACATGCTATTTCTTGTAATCTTCTATGTCAGATTGGTATCAAAATGAGCTCAAAAGACCTGCAAATTCCTGCTACTATACTCAGTACCTTCTCTACCATAGTAATAACGGTCATCGTAGAACCTATGAAACTTTGGGCTATATCTCGTTGAATTTCAACTCCATAAATTTGTCTAGATATTATTAAATTAAATAAAAGCTTGAACCATTCTATTAACTAACATATACAAACATATTGTGTGATCCTATTGATCTCTTTTGCTTTTACTTTGAGAGCATTTCTGTTGTAATAACTCCTTTAGACAAATAGGGATGATTTTGAATCCTATAGGGTCCTCATGGCCATTCAAGTTACTTATGAGATATTTAAATTATTTTCATTTTTCATTTTTTAATTTAACAGACTAAAAGATCTCAATAATTTTAATTTAAGAACATCAGTTACTGATCGACTTATTTATCATAACAACAACACAATAAATCGGGCTAACAGTAAAAAGGAATATCGTTGAGGCTTTAATGGCTCAGTTTAAAATAGAAAATAGCTAATAGAATACACCAAAACTCATGTCTCTAACCATCTTTCTTAGCTCTTCTGGACTATGCTCTTGCATTATCTCTTCATAGATCCTATTATCGAAGTATTTGGTTACTGAATTAACAACTAAATCTTTGAATCGATCTTTCATTCCCTCCTTTTGCATCGCATCTAATTCTATCTGAAATAGAGAGCCATTTTCATTTATGAAAGCTTGAGCGTTTGGATCCTTTTCTAGTTTCCTTAGTACCTCTGGATCAGGATTTTTCAAATCCTGTAACCCAAACTCATTTATCTGATCATGAGTTAGTGCGATTCTTTCGAATATTCTGTGCTCTTTAGCCTTTTCAATGTAATCATACATCTGACCTTCATAATCCCCATTGTTGCTCCTCAGGTCCTTACTCTTTTTTTCAAGTCTTCGATCGCTAAATCCCGCCTTGAGCAAAAATAGGTCTAGACTCAAATTCATGTCAATTCGTCTACCAGTAGGGTCATAGTCCCCGAAGTATAGAATATGAAATTGTTTCTTTATTGGATTACCATTATCATCCACGTCATTGGATTGGGATTTTCTAAGTAGCCGATTTAATGTCTCATGTTTGAATACCCTGCTGCTCCATCCATTATTAGGTACAACTCTAACCTGTAAATTCTCACTCTCCACTATTTCAGCAAATAAACCTCTTAGAGCATTCTTTTCTACCATGATTTCTACATAATGAGGTTGTTTATGCCACCTTGGAATGTTGTCAAAATAATGTTCAGGCACGCCTTTCAATGCATTAATGTAACTCGATGTATAATTTTGAGGATTTTGATATAAATCACTAATATCATTGATCTGTCTAGTATTATCTGCAAATGCATTGATCGGAATGAGGCAATTTCTTACAGCTATACTGATAGCATTTATCAGTCCTTTGTACGCCTGTTGTGTATTTGGAATTACGTTATCAGAGACTAAGTTGTAAAACATGCCTCTGACTGTAGGTCTATAACTATAGGTCTTTAATTTCGCTTGTACTTCTGGAATTACTATTTTCTGCCATCTACCCATATTAGCTCACTCTGATGCACTCTCTAGAGAGAAAACCAAAATTACGATTCATGTATCACCCCTTCACTAATCCATGGTAAATATCGCTGTCTTTGATAATTCTAGAGATCAGTTTGGAGTAGGTTTCGCCAAAGTTTCCCTTACTCCTTAATTTCTGAAACGTTCTGTCGTCAATTGTAATAGTGTGTCGAACATTCACTTCGTTCATATCAGCAATTATGACAATTTAATAAAAAACAAAAAAATAATTTCATGGACTATCAAGCACGACAGCGCTACGAATCGTTATCATGAGAATAGTATTCGCATACGAAATAACACCCAAGCGAGACAGGAAAAGATAATATTATAATCCCCCGCACTGCATAGGTCCATTTACAGATTTAGTATTTTTTTCAATGGCAGCTTACGCATGACTTCCTTTAGTTTAGCTATTACCGGAGGAAATTAAAGTGAGATACAATTACAGACTCATAAATCATGATTATTGGCCTGATGCTAAAATACCGCCATCTGAATACACTTCTTGAAGTATAAATTGTAGGTTGAATAAAGCTTGGGCTTGGGGTTTAAGAGTGCCAAAAGTAAAGATAATTATGATAGAAATGGATATGACCCAAGAGACATTCCCCATAGATTGCAGAATCAATCAAGTCTTTCGGTATGTAGATTCCAATAGTTTCGGACAACAAGATAATCAAAGATCATGATTATTTAACAATTGAAACCTAGTTTATAGTAAGCTGTATTCTTAATTGCTGCATAAGCTATGGATAACTATAGGGCGATTCTGGCGAACACACTCGTCATGTACTATGCCTTACACTTTTCAACTTATCACACTTAAAATTTTAAGGTTTGGAGTATATATCAAGAAATTTCATCAAACTTGACCATTCCTAAATATTCAATTTTCTGGCAAATTTTCATACAACCCTTAAGCATCCTTAAAGCTTTAATTATTGTGTGTTAGAACAGGGTCATAATGTATCTTATATCCAGATAATAGTTTCTTTATCATTTGGACAACTTTGTGAGTCTCAAAGATATTTTCAGGCATAACTAAGTATTTGAATGCATATTCGGGATCATTTGTCTCTAGCTCACCTGGACCGTGGCTCGCATCAATCCATGCTTTACCTTTCTTATTGGCAGTGTTGGTACTGGCAGTTTCGAAAGTAGCAAGATATAAAGCTATTAGATCGTTTTCGAATGCCAGATGTGGCTTCTTTACTAATTCACCAGTAGTTGATACGATTATCTGCAATTCTTTTGAGACTTGGATAGCTATGGTGTGCGCCTCATCGTATAATTTGATAATATCCTTAAAGACATTAAAGGTGTACAGTTCATTCATATGAACTAGCATGATTGAATTTCCGTGGTTAGGCGATTTGATAATATCAACTGTACGACCCAGCTCTTTGTTTCTTTTAATAATGGTATGTTTACAAACTCCATTCTTCAAAGCTTCCCATTGAATTCTTAAGCCTTCTAAAGAGGAATTGATCTTGAAAGCGAAACAAATATCATTGAGCCTTACTGGTATTCTAGTCTTGTTATGACTATAACTACTATAGCTAGTTTGATAATCTACACTCTGTATGATAAATTGTTTTAGAATGAATGACCCTCTTTCCGTAACTCTCCAAGCAATTCCAGATCTGTCACCTTCTTTCCTAATTAGTCCTAGATTCATTAAATTGCCTTTATAGTAGTTCATATTCTGAGCTGACATCCCTAATTGTTTTGCTATTTCTGATGGTCTATATCCATAGTAGATTTTCGAAAGAATTAGTCTATATATGCTACCATCGAGGACAGCCTTTGTTCTTTTCTTGCATTTCTTACTTAGTGACATCTCGCAATGAAAACGCTCGACTACAAAGCGGTCTTGAAAACCACGACAATAAATATTGACAAAATTCTAAAACCATACTATAAATGGTCAAAATAAAAACATGAATAAAAAATTCTTTTACTTGAATATTAAGTCCTGCTGTAGGATTCTGTTCGTTCTTCCTAGTCTTTGATACATCTTTTGCTGAGGACAGGTTTGGATCTTTCTCCTTAACCATTCTTTTTACATTACGTATCAATCCTGACGGCTCATCTTCCCTTTATGACAGTTACAGCGACAACGAATATCAAAGCCAAACCCACTCCAGCTCGCATCGCAGTTTCGGTGCTGAGCTTGTTTGCAATGCTTACTAAGGAAATCCAAGCTGTTATGGGTCAATCCTTATTGCTGCTTCCTTCTAGCTCGTCCAAAAGTCTGCTTATCAGTCTGCTAAGGGATTCTCCGAATACCCCATGACGTTTTAGACGTTCATACACTTGATGTCGTATAGTGATTGTGTTACGAGAGTTCATAAACGCCTTTTACGGAATAATTATTTGGTTATTATTGGCTAGTTTTCATTTGAACGATGATGATTTGGACATAGGTATCAATGAGAAACAAAAGTCAGCTATAGCTGATGGTATTATTTGGGGTACATTGACCATCATGAAACAAACGATCGAAAGGGAAAGTCCTAAGCAGCGTGCAGCTCATGATTCAAAGCCGTTTAGACAATCTAAAACAGCTATGACCAACAATACTATCTCTATCAATATTTTAACCGATGATCAGAAGCTACCTGCACGCCCACGAGATTTTAGATCTGGGCTAGCAAGTGAAGAAAAGAAAATCGGAAATCCTGAGCTATCTGACGTGTTAGCTTCGTTATGCAGACGGCTTATGCTAAAGCACAGAGAAAAGAGCTTTTCCAATCCAAGGGGAAGACCTATTTCTTTTTCTGACTCTAGCAATGAAACAAGGGGAAGAAAATCCTACTATGAGAAAGCAAGAGTAAAGCAGATAATAGATCAGGTTCTTGATGACCATGAATCATTTAAAAAAATTGATAATGCAATTAGTGGATCAGATATTTATTTCAAATATAGAAAATATTCTATCGAAGCTGCTCTTCATCAGAAGAAATTAGATGAAAAAAAGTTTCTTAATACCTACAAACCAGTCTTTAAAAAATATGGCCTTAAGAAAACAAAGCCTGATAATACATACATCAACAGAAAAGATATTACGGATGATCGGATTGAGAAAAATGCTACTCTTCTCGCTCGTGATACAAAACCAACAACAGGAGAAAGAAGAGCGATATACACTCAAGGGGGTATAATATACTTTGATCACATTATGCAAAAGTATCGCTCCATTACTTAACGCCTGGAGTTAGCTGTCCTGAATCTATAAGTGATTGAATTAGTTGTTCAAACTTTTCTTGTTTGCACATCATGCTTTGGATCATTCTGTCTTTTTCTTCAAGTTGTGATGCAATATCTGCACCTTTTCTTTCCAAATCTTCATAGTTCAAGAAGGTCAGATAGGGTTCAATTCTCTCAAACATTTTTATTAGATCCTTTTCTGATTTTGTGTAGTATGAACTCCCAGAGTGACCGATAAAATATTCTGAAAAATCAGAAAACCCTAGATCTGATATCGTAGTTTTCACGTATCTCCTAAGAGAATGTAATGTGATTTTTCTGCGCGCCTTGTAATTCTGATTCTCCCTAGATCCTCTTCCTATTCTGTCTAATGTATGTGCAAATTCCGTATCCATTTCCTTGTATAAGTTTTCAGGCTTGACCTTCCCTTCTCTAATTGCAAATAATAGGTTATCATCATTTCTTTTTGGTGTTACATATTTTGACAACGCTTTAGCCCCATTTTGTTTGGCGTTGGAAGCACTACTATAAAATGATATTCTCCTCTTCCGATATTTGTACTCTATCCAAAGTTTTATTTGTTGAACTAATTCCTTGCTTAAGAAAATAGTTCTATCTGTCTTTGTTTTTGTGTATTCGCCGCTAATAACAACCCTTGGATAGGCTGAGTTTAGATCGTAATCACATATGCGAGTAGACAACGCTTCGGTGGCTCTCATCCCGGTGGCGGCAAGAAGCAGAACATATGTCTTTAACCGTATATCCGAACACGAATTAATTATATCTATCACGTCGGTTTTTGTTAAAGCATCCCTCTTTCTTTTTATTATCTTTGGGATCTTCACCCGAAGTCTGAATCTTCGTGGAGATATTTCTATCTTATCGGATTGTGATTCCAAGAAGCCTCTTGCGGTACTGATTCGTAGTTTAATTGTAATTGGCGAAAGGGTGTATTCATTATCAGTGGAGCGGAGATATGTAAGATACCTTGAAAGGACATGATAAACGTTAAGAACACCCTCTTCTAATTTTTGTATCAACTGGTTTATGGATATATCAAATTCGTTACTAATAAACCGCCTAAAACTGTTTAATCTAATTTGATACTCACCCGCAGTAGATGTTGACATATTCTTTATTGATTCTATATACTCACTTATTGGGTCGTAATCGATTCCTGTGTTATAACTTGTGAGTTGATGATAACCATCCTTTACTTTTGTTTTCATCGCAGCATTGTGATGTGTCGAGGGGATATAAGGATTTGTATTTGTCTAGTTATAAATACTATCTATCAATGGATATGTAGTTTCCGATGGGAAAGACGTGAGAGTAATCGCAGGCGCTACAAGTGCTGGAGCTTCATTCGTAGTCAGAAATGATTCTGGAATAAATTCTGCGACAGACTTGGGAAGCAAAAAGTTCGCTTCTCCTCAGCTTGGTAATACTCAGGACGTAGCACTAAGAAAATACCTAGTAGACAACGGGTTCAACACAGTAGAGAATGGGGGGAATGTTACCATCCTACCTATAGCAAATGCAGATATATTGACTACATTTTTGAAAAAAGAGATTGATGGAGCTTGGGTACGTGAGCCATGGGCTACACGATTAGTAAATGAAGCCAACGGGAAGATATTGATAGATGAACGGGACTTATGGCCTCCTGAAGGCAAATTTGTAACAGCACATATAATTGTAAGACCAGAATACCTAAAGGAAAATCCAGATGTGATAAAGAACTTGTTAGCAGCTCATGTTAATGAGACACAGTGGATCAATGAAAACAAAGACGAGGTTCCTAAGGTCTTCAATACAGAGCTCCAAAAGCTCACAGGCAAGACTATTCCCGAAAACGTATTATCGGAAGCCCTAACAAGATTAGAATTTACAAAC
Source organism: Thermoproteota archaeon (assembly GCA_046729835.1). Classification (GTDB taxonomy): domain Archaea; phylum Thermoproteota; class Nitrososphaeria; order Nitrososphaerales; family Nitrososphaeraceae; genus TH5896. Next base: position 20,414 of record JBKPHJ010000385.1, on the reverse strand, counting down.
GATCCAATCAAGTTATCCCTATATCAATCTGCTAATGATGCGCATGATTTAGGATTTCTAGCTAAAGGGAAAGAACGTCCAAATCTCTGGAATATACGATCTTTCATTACTTAATCAGGTGTTGAGCGAAAAAGGACTACCTACAATAGGTGACACAGGAGTACCAACGATATCTTCTAACAATACCGGGTCAAACCAAGGATTAACAGACGTAGCATAGATAGGTGTATAGCGTAGGAGTAACAAGAATACAAAATACCTATATCTTTTCCTTTTCCTTTTCCTTTCCAATATTATTTTCTAATGGCAGAGAGTATTCTTATTCTATCTATGTCTATTAATCTCGAATTGGAAAGTAACTGCTAATGGGAAATAAATGGTTACAGAATGTAGTACCCGAAGTGATTGCATCATGGTGCATCATGGTAAGATATTAGGATGAAGCCTCCTTCCTTTTGCATCTACAAGAGTATCAGGAGCGCGGGGCAATAATTGGTCGCCGAAAACAGGCAGACAGAAATTTGTAAGGAAAACAAGAGTACCACAAGAAGGGAGCAGAATTATGCGAAATTGTAATCTACAAGTATTGCGATCATTCTAACATTAAATACTGCAGAATTTACCGTAACTGAGATAGTGGACTAAGACCAGATCACAGAAGGAAATCATTAATCGACAATTAATTGATGAAGCTAAACAAATTCAGAACAACTCACAGAATTAGAAAACTAAACCAATTTTGGATAAAGTTATATTATGAATATTAACTTGTTGACTTATTCAGAAAATGAGTAATAATAATGAAAGACCAACAAAGATACTCATTGTATTTTACAGTAGGTATGGCAATACTGCAAGAATGGCTGAAGAAATAGCATATGGTGCAAAAGAACTATCTAACATTCAGGTCAGTCTGAGAAGAATTGCAGACACTATTCCGATAGAAGTAATTTCCAAAGATCCTGCATGGACAAAAATAGCTGAAGATTTGAATGACAGATATCCAATCTTACCGATAGAAGATGTAATAAAAGAGTTATCCAATAATGATGCAATAATTTTTGGATCGCCTACTCGCTTCGGAAATATGGCTGCACCGATGAAGGATATGTGGGATCGAACAACTGAACTATGGACTAATGGTTCTCTAATAGGAAAGATTGGCGCTGTGTTTACGAGCGCCGCATCGATACATGGGGGACAGGAGACCACGGCTGTCTCTATGATGTTTCCCATGTTTCATCATGGGATGATATTAGTTGGCGTTCCTTATTCTGTTGAAGAGTTGACAGAAAGTGGTAGTCCATACGGACCTAGTAGGATCGTAGGAAGACTGGCAAATAAAGAATTCAACAAGCCGATATTAAAGTAGCCAGAGCATTAGGAAGAAGGGTTGCTGAGATAACAAAGAAGTTCGTGGTCGGTACCATTTCTTAAACAACATTTTTAATATGATGACTCAAAAGTTCCAAACTATGTGATACTAAGTTACTAGATTACTATACGACGTACTAAGGAAGTAACATATTTAACTGATACTAAAAACCTTGTTATAAGTGGTCAAAGATCAAAGTAATTTATTCTAATGAACTGAAAAGATTAATGTGAACTATGGGTAGTACAGTATAGACGCTTATAGAAATTAATAAAGCCAGTATGCGAGTTCTCATCGTATATGCAATCATCCGAAGGAATTCGTTTATGATATTTGTCACACGTCCTTATAGTGTCATCTGCTGTTGAACAGCTTTATTTTCATAATTATAAAATAACACTAGAAGTAAATTATCATCTTCTGTAATAGTTAAATAAACTTTATAATAAGCTCGTTATATATCAAGTTTGTTCACATTTCACCTCGTATATTAAAATCAACCAGCATATATGAAAATGCTTATTATTGGTTTTAAATCTACATATGGTAATGGTGTTATACGGGCTTTTATGCAGTTTAGGAGTTGAAGGTGGATTAATGCTTGGTCTGACAGCAGCAGAAGTAATAGCAGGATATTGGAATAAAAGGTATCAGACCAATCCAAAAGAGCCAGCCCATCCCCCTCAAAAAGTATATCTTTTCAATAGAAGAATGCATCACGGCCAGATAGGTCTATTACTGATGTTACCTCTATTTTTTAGAGGTATTTCAGTTCCTGCAGCAATACTTATAGGTATAGGAATTGGACTTGTTAAAGATGATTATGCCGATATTAGGGAGTGGTTTCACTTCAAAAAAAGGGATGAACATGAAAGTAAGGAACGTTCTGTATCGGGTCACAATAATGAGGGTATAGTGGAAAGACGGTTAAACAACAGTGATCTCAACTCTGATAATCAAGAAATTGATAGTAGAGTCAATTCACATGGTGAAAATAATGATGCAATGGCATCGGAAAAGCCTCTTCTAATATTATTGTCAAAACAAATATCGAACTTAATTAAAGCAGAATTGGAATTAACAAGTGATGTAAAATTGCAATCGAGAGAATTGCAGAAACAACGAATACAACTTCACTATAGATTCAAGAGGTGGAAAAAACAGAAATCACTGAACTAGTAAATTGGATTGTTGTTGACAACAACCAACCATAGTACGAGCTTTATTATTGGCCATTCGAACCGTTCTTGGGACGACTTTGTTTTCCTTTTATTACAAAAACGGTATCAATATAGTCACGGATATATACAATATAATCAGCAAGATCAGGAAACCAACACTTCCTCATTTGACCCCTTTTGCCAGAACAATCGATCGAGAACTTAATTTATCCTTTAGTAGAGTCGTCTTTCGATTGAATAAAAGAAAATGTGAGATATATAAATCCAAAATTATCACCAATCCATCATTCATCCATCTTTTCTGGCTCTAACTAACACGTAACCTAATAATCCTTTCATAGATAAATCCTTCATTTTCAAAGCTGATCTGTACACCATATATTCAACTATCTCGAATAATATTCTCTGCTTGTGTGACTTGAGTTGCTGGATCACTCTATATCTAATCTTCTCTCTGTTTCTAAAATAGTATTCCGCAAGAGGTTCATACACATCTCGTCCGATTTGTTGAAATTCCTCTATTCTGTAACTATGCTCTGTAAGAGATTCAGATATCGTCTTTATATCATAATGTTGGGATGCCCAGCTGAAATATAGGATTCCAAGTTTTCTCATAAGTCTCATCTTCTTCTTCATAGTGTTCTCCTTCTTATTTCCGTTCTTTTCTAAAGTACTCAGATCTACTACCGGAATTGCAAGTACAAGTGATCCATGATGTTTTAGTACGAATCTAGATACCTCAAGAAAATTATCTATACTTTTAAAGTGTTGAGCTGATTCGAAGGCAACAATCATGTCAAGTTTTTCTTTCCCAAATGGTAGCATTGCTGAGCTGGCATTAACCAAGGATATACGGTTAGGAAGAGAATTAAGAGTATAAGGATTTGTTGCTTTCCTAGCTATGTTCAGCTCTTGGTAATTGATATCTACACACATTATTCTTAGGTGAGGATACTGTAATCTCCATTGAACAGCAGGAGCTGAGAAACCGCTTCCAACATCAGCAATCATTCTGACAGTATCAAATTTAGCGAATTTCCCAAATAACGTACTGAGCTGATGCTGTGCATACACCGGATCATCACTATTTTTCGTCCAATAACCAAAGTTGAGCATATAATCGTCAGAATCATTTATCGCAGTTCGTACATAGGGAGTTAAAGAATTGTATAGATTGATGATATCTCTTTCCGTTTGTCTAAAAATCCACAAGAACAATTTCACTGGAGACGATCAGATGGTAATCTCATTATTGCAGGTAGTGAGTGCTGTAATGCCACTCTCATATATACTATCTCTGATGTAAATAAGATCATTAGAAATGATACTTTTAATTGCATTAAATGATTCATGGTACAAAATTTTGAAATTTTTAAGAAAGAAATATGAGAAATCTATTGAAGTTAGTAGATTTTTAACTAATCTCACACTTTGAATACATACTTTCTTAAACGTATAAGGTCAATTCCAACTACAGGTTCATTTCCAATGACCCAAGCATTATGTCTAGTGGAATTACAGCAACATCTCCAGAGCCAAATTCTTCTGAACCAATGCAGACATGGTGAAACTACTGCTGGCTTATGTCAATTAATGCATAAGAATCAAACAGCTAGCTCTTAAAGAATTGATGATTCAGAACGATGTACACCGAACTCACGGCTCGTCGACGTCAAAATCTAGATCGCAATGGGCTAATTATGGCAAATTAATTAGCGATTGCATACAAATTACCATAAATTGTCTATATTTCTGTGTACTTCTATACAAAATATTTATACGAACCGTTAAATACATTACTATCATAAACGGTATTAAGTAATACTGACATAGTCATTTCTTTTTTTGTGAGAGGCTACTAGAAGATATTTACAATCCTTCCTTGACGTATGCGTGAGAATTGACGTTCGAACCTACTCATAGAATATAGACAATGTTGTAGATTACCTGAGATAGATCGAGAAGAGCCCTGCTCTTGAGATAGACCCTGAATCTCCTGCGCTACAGAGATTACCAGAAGACCTGGGTAGGAAAGTACAATAACGGCAGGAGTAAAAAGTGCCTTTTCCTATGTCACGATATATATATTCACTCTATTCTGAGTTGTGGATAATATTTAGGATCTAATTTATCCAAAAGTGCATTAAATGCTAAGATTTGGAACGCATGGAGCACAAAGGAGAGTGGTCATTAGAGATCCTTGATAATCTTCATTCCTTCGTCAGCAGGAAATGCTTTCACGGTCCTTGTTTTCACATTTCCAGCTGATCCAACTTTGAGCATCAAGGACATTACTGTTTCATCATTTGGGGCTTCTATGATTATTACCACATCATATTTTCCAAAGGTATAGTAACCTCCAATCAATTTTCCGCCTGCTTTCTCTAGTGAGTCCTTAAAGGAATTGTAACGGTCAGCAGATTCTTTAATCTTGCTAATCCCTTGTTCTGTCCAATTTATAAGATATAGTGTGGCAAATGTGTATTCGATACATACGCAGGCTAGTATTTATACTTCGTTACCCTCCAACTTACATACCTACTACTATCTCTAGTACTAATGATGACTGTAGGAATGCATGCAATATATCCGAAAATGATGCTTTTTCTTTGTCGTAATCTAACTTATTAGGTGATGGGGTAGCTGTCCTTAATGCTGTTGTAAGCTTACTAAAACTGGGGTCTGCGATTAACCAACTCGCATCTTGGGCAATCCGCAACCCTTGCATCTTACCTTCTTTCGGAGTGCATAGTCCGGAAGGAAATCTGAATCATGTGAGATGGACGAATGACGCAGACAATATGGATTAAATCCTTTAGTGGTAAGTAATACCTTCAGTATTTCCTTTTCGTCATTATCAGTTATTGCATTCGTTTCAATCAACCTATTGATCCTTGATCTGAGTTGGTTCATCATAGATGGGACATCAGGTATCTATAGACTTTGCTCTAAGCTGCAACCGTCAACAGATTAGATATATAGCTCCCTTAAACCATTTTTGTATTGATATTTATCACACTTTAGAGGAGGACAAATGTATGCGACGTTGTAATTCACGTTTTCACATCTTTGTTAGACTCCATCTTTTTGGAACCTATTAAGAGAATGAGTTAGGATACCAATATAAGTAAAGTAAGGTATAACTGGACAATTTCTATAACAAGTCTTCTAGTTGTATTATCAAATTTGCTAATTTGCTAATGTAGTTTTAACCGCGAAGACTGTAGCTTTCCTTGACTTATTTACCATTTTGATCATTTCTCATTGCGAAGCTTTGTTTCCCATTCGCCAGAATGTTCAATAAATCCATTATCTTGTAATGTGTAAGGTATTTTCGGAACTGAACCTACATCTGGTATACATCAGCTTATTGTAGTCCAAAATATCACTAGTGAAATACTCATTTTGTTAAGTATAGGCAGTTTAAAACCAATTTTCTAGTTTGTGGAAGGGGCAAGGGCATAGTTCATTTATTGCGTCTCTAGCTAGCTATAAAAGTAAATACACAATAGCACTTGAGTTGCGATGCAAGAATACTAAATATACTAATTTAGTTTTTCTAGTAATTCTTAAACTCTCAAAAGGTTATCAGTAGCTTATTATATTTCTGATAGTGGCAATGGTAGCAGCATTATTGATATACGAGTTTAAGCCTTTTAAATGTGCTTAGTCATCATTTCTCGTTCAGCATATCATAAGCTTTCTGGTCTTGTTCTAGCATTATATCGAGTATATCCTGAGAACTCAGTTCATCCACATCTTTATCTAACTCTTTAGCTTTCTCTTCTAACAGGTCGGAATTCTCTGGATCCTGCACGTATTCTAGGGCAGCTAGTTGCAGTTCGGGAAATTCAGTTATCTCTATACGCATGTCTTTCTCTATTCTTCTGATTCCTTCTGCATAATACTGCATTCCTTCTAGGTTGTTCTGTGTTTTGTTTATTATGAAGCCTTGTCATGCCCTGTAAAGGCCTCCCCATCCCTGACCTGCGGTATAACCACTATCGCAGATCCTAAACTTCTGATCATAATGCCTAGTACATCTACGATCCAACTCATTCATCAATTTCACTCGCCTCTCGAGTGCATCGAGTGGGTTACCTCCATTATCTTCATGTCTGCGTCTCCAGTATCGTCTTCTAATTGAATGTTTGTACTCAGTACCTCCTCTACTATAGTAATAACGGTCATCGTAGAACCTATGAAATTTTGGGCTGTACCTCGTTGAATTTCAACTCCATAAATTTGTCTAGATATAACAGATATGTATTTCTTAATTCAAAGTTAGATTTATCAAATCTGGGGATTCCCCATACAAATTTCATATCATAATGATTGTGATGATCTCGTAATTTAAATAAAAAATTGAACCGTTTTGTTAACTTGACATATACAAACATCCCAGTCCTTCTACTAAATTCTTCTTCTATCGAAGCTAACTGTTCCTCTAACCATTGAATATGGTCGTCTTCCAATTCATTTTTCTCGATTCTCTTTGTATTTTCTTTCTCAATCGCATCGATATCTTCGATAAATCCCTTAGTTGAAATGTCATAATCAGTGTAGTCTTGCTTTAACTTATTTACTTCATCTGCTGCCGCTATAGCTCCCGCCTTTTCAGCTACCTTGTTCAGCAGACGTAAATTTGGTAACATAACATACTCTACATTTCTAAGACTTAGGTTGTAATCTGCTGTGTTGAATAATTCTGCTAAGCTTGTAATGACGGATTCCTTCCAGAATCTTTCTGCTTCGACATAAGCTATTACATTATCTATTTCTATACGTCTGCCATATTTACCACTAGTTAGCAGCTCCCAATCCTCTTCAGGTATCAATCCATTATCATACATCTACTTTGCAGTTGTAACATGGTTATTAGCGCGGTAATCTACGTTTACCTTCTTTTCACTACCCTTAGGTTTGGGTAAATCTTCTACAACTTCATTGATTGGGTGAGAGATGGATACGAGAAAGATATTATAGCGAACAGGAAGCAAACCAAGAAGCATACAACCACGAGAGAATTCTGACACACAGTACATCAAGTGGATATTTGATGTCAGTGAAAGAAGTCTAGTATTTCTTTTAACCTTACTAAAACGTAACGGCAGCTAACAAATAAGATGTAGTACCTAGATCCAGGTATTAGAACTACTAGCCTGATTCTAATAGTAGACGACCAAGAGGGATTCGTTCTGCACATGTACCCATAACGCGGTCGTTTGAGACGTGTGTACCTGATGTGATAGACTAAATCTTCATCTGTATTTGGATCCTCTGTAATTCAAGTACATCATCGTCAAGTAAGCAGTCGTTAATGAATTGATCACTTAACATAATTAAATCGATTTTAATAAGTGTTTTCACATAAATTAAGAGAGTGTCTTGGATGTCTTGGATGTTCTCTGCTACTGCTTCTACTTATCTTTTTTAATAATAGACGTACTCTTATGATGATTATCCCTGATGTGGATAGACAAAATGTCAGTTTGTCACTAGCGATTTGAGGACAGCTTGCCCATAAATTAGTTAAATGTACGAAAAGCAGAATACTAATAATCAGCAAATCTAATGTTATATACAATTGACTAGATTGAAAGCCAGATTGGCAGGAAAAATAATAACACACCGCTTTGAGAGCAAGATACTCAAATCTAATCCATTAAAGGATCCATATGTAAGAGATGTCTTAATCTATCTTCCTCCGGGATACACAGAAAGCAATTCCAAAGGATACATAGTAGTCTTTGGTCTCGTTGGATTCGGAGGGCAGGGAAAGATGCTATTAAATGCAGACCCATTTGCAGAAAACATAGAAAATAAGATGAACCGTTTGATTTCTGAAAAGAAATGTGGTCCAATGATTTTAGTCTTGCTTGATTGCTTTACAAGATTCGGTGGAAATCAATATATCAATTCTTCAGCAACAGGTAGATATGAGGATTACATCACCGATGAGATTGTACCGTTTATAGATAAAAACTACAACACTTCTGCACATGCTGTGTGGGGAAAATCCTCTGGAGGCTATGGTTCCATTGTTCTGGGTATGCGTCATCCAGACGCTTTTCAGGGAATTGTAGATCACTCGGGAGATTCAGGTTTTGAATATTGTTACCCTCCAGATTTTCCAAAAGCCCTTGACGCTTTTAGAGAGAGTGGAGGTCCAACAAAGTGGCTGACAAATTTCTGGAAAAAACCAAATCGCCACCAGAAAAACGATGGACCGCCTCTGAATACATTTGCGATGGCTGCACATTATTCACCAAATCCCCTATCAAAGGAGATGGGGGTAGATTTACCATTTGACCTCGAGACTGGTGAGATAATACAAGAAGTGTGGAATCGATGGCTTTCTTGGGATCCAGTCAAGATGGTTAAGAAGTACCGCGAAAACTTGAAAAAACTCAAGTTAATTTTCATTGATTGCGGTATCACAGATGAATTCAATCTTCAATGGGGCGCGAGGACACTTCACTCGAAGCTCGAAAAGATGAGTATCAAGCATATTTATGAAGAATTCAATGATGGTCACATGAATATAAGTTACAGGTATGACGTATCTCTTCCTAAGATTTTTTCGGCATTGTCATAGAATGAAGACAGTAGCCGTATATTGACAATTATGAACATATGCCCAAAATCTATTGTTACGTGATAATTATTATGAACTTCTCATTCAAAGAAATCGCTACAATATATCTCAAACTGAACTAGACGATTCAGCAATTCTTGTATCTAATTTAATTACTATTAAATGTCTGTCCATTAAAACTGGAGTGAATTAATATTATAAACTCAGCTATACGTATTACTAAAGCTTAATAGTAATTTTAAGAGGTTCAAATTCGTGGGCAGAAACCAGTGAATTTCAGTTACTAACTTTAATACACAAATGTTATGGAATTAAGGTGGTGCCATTTATTAATGCAAAAGAAGTATAAGACGCTATTAAGTTGTTCACTTACAACAAGAGCAACACACAAAGAAAAGAACCTAACTCTCAACATAGATAAATTTCGGAAATTCATAATTGACCTACGTTAAAAAATCACAGAATATGTCTTCATTGAAAGAGGAATCGCACTAACTGAATAACTGTTTCGTTCAAGACTGATGAAATCAAAAAAAGGAATATTTATGGACTCAAGCTTATTCGTGATTGTTAACGGTGCCTAGATTTTCCGATAAGTAGAAATTGATATGTAAAAAGAACAATAGACTATAAAAAAGAGATACGATTAGACTATATCATGTTACTACTGCCAATTTTTGTAATATGGGGGTGCGTACCGGAGCTTACTAAGGATTGCATTGATATGACGAACACCTCAAGTACTTACTTGAGCATAATCATAGGATTTGTTATCGGCGTAGCCATAAGTTGGTGGATTTATGATCGACAGAAGAAGACTTCGATCCAACAAGATTATATTCTTCAACGTATAAGCAACCTAGAACAGAAGAACACACAAGTTTTGATGAAGCTCGAGAGGTTTGCAGAACACCATAATGAATTGTTAACCAAATTGATCCTACTGGAAGAGAATATACTCGAATTGGATCAAAAGATTCAGTCATTCATAGAAAATGATAAATGATTGTTTATTAAGAGGACACTATCTGGCTGCTACTATATGGACAGAATCACTATCATCAACGTGATACTATTCGTTTTAGGACGCTGCTGTCCAAGTGTGAAGAAATCATCTTCATCTAACAGGATAAACGATACATTTGATAACCCTCTCATTGCATCTAAATGATGTGAAGGATATGCCTCGCCAAACGTTTCTTTTCATGGTACAGATCTAATCATAATTTAGTTGTCCTATCTTATGGGCTAGCTATGTCACTAATATCAATAAATGCGATTATTACCGTAATTTATCTAGATATAGGATTTACTGATAATCCAGTATTCATCAAAAGTGCTAGGAGTCTTACCGGATCTTTGGCTAATCCCAATCTGGTATTCAGCTCAGTGTATACTATAACTGCTATTCTATTTTTTGTTCTTACACGGATCGCTACGGTACTTCTTTTGAGACACTATTCTAGAAAACTGGGCAAATTCAAATATTGGGTTCTAGTTAGTATACCACTAGCTTATTTTTTAAGTCAGTTTCAGCCTCTTTTTCTGTTTACATTTACCGACTTTCGCCTGTCAGATCCAGTTCTTTTTGGCATAATATACACATTGCTTTTCAGCGCAAGCAAGCCTCTAGGTGGAGCATTATTTGATGTTGCATTTTGGATGGTGGCCAGACACCTCAAAGATAACAAAGTCAGAGGATATCTGATTATCTCTGCGTACGGGATAACCCTATTATTCACGGCAAATCAACCTACCGCCTTGATCTTAGTCCCTTATCCTCCATTCGGTCTTTTCACTATCTGCTTTATGGGATTAGCATCATACCTATTGTATCTAGGCATCTATTCTTCTGCACTATCTGTGTCTGAAGACTCCAGATTGCGTCAGACCATTAGAAAAGTAGCTTTGAAAGAATCAGAACAATTTCTAGATGCTATAGGGACTGCAGAGATGGAACAGGAAATACAGCGGAGAGTACTAAAATTCTCCAAAAGGAGTAAGGCCCTCATGGAAGACGAAACAGGGATCAGCACATCAGTTGACGAAGATGATGTTAAACGCTATCTTGATGAAATATTGGTAGAACTGAAATCAAAGAAGAATAATCACATTTAGCTAGACTAAATAATTTTGTACTAATCATATCGCTTCAGAACTTGTTACTATCTTATATAAATACTTTGAGTCCTTTTTGTGGGAACCGTCAAAAGATTTTGTTCACGGTACTGATTGATTCTTCCTCTGGCTTTTCCCTTCTCTTTTCATTCAGTTTTTCCTCCTTTTTCTCCCCATATCCTGGTACTCTAGATTCTTCTCTACCGTCTTTGTTCGCATTAGAGCTGTTACTATCAATATCTATAGATGAAAAGGCTTTTGCTGCCGAACAAATTTGCTTTCGCTGCGAACAAATTTAATAACGTCATCTACCACTATGACATTAGTAAGCAACTCTAGCTTCATCGCATAACATTCTTTTGCTAAAGTTAATGCCTTTATTTTATCAGTCTTTAAACTGTCATCTGTTTGTGACATGGTCCACGCTTCTTTTAGAATGTTGTTTAATCCGACAAGACATTTCTCGTACTCTTCGGGTAGTTTTTCATCTACGTATCTGGTGATGTACTCATTTGCATGCTGTCTCAAATAAGCAACATCTCTACATGTAATGGACCTATCTACCTGCAGTGTTCCTGCAATCTCGGATTGATTTGTTAGCAGTCCAAATAGTCTGACAATTACTTTGAAGTTTGACTACGCTATTTATTCTAATATTACGTGGTATAAAGAGAAGTAAAAAAAGATGATGGACCTTCTATACCCTAGCTGCTCACGATGCGTTTCTAGAACCATTGACTTTAGTGCAGCTAAAGATTTTGCACTAGTCCTGTATATTGGGTATGACGCCTTTGACGCCTTTGACGCCTTTGACGCCTTTAACCATCAGTTGGTTCACTACTTAGCATGATTAGAGAATATTTGCTAATTGGTATAGAATTAGAATTTGCTGTCATACATTTAGTATAATCGTTGGCAAGTAAAATCAGTTCTACATGATCTGCTAACATGATTTAGTTATCTTCAGGATAGGGTTCTTCAACTACTTTTTCGATAGGCTCTCCTGTAGGTAATGGCGCATTTCTATCTACCTGATAACGAAAAATCTCAGGAAAGTCTATGTCTAATATCACGTTTCTTCCTACCGCAATAATATGTGATTTTGGTATGTCAAACCTTTGATTTGAATAACCAAATACGACTATCTTTTGTTTCTTTTATTACGTATCCAACGTCATCTTCATTATTTGCTCTAACTCCTTTATTGAAAAGGGAATTGGGATACTTTCCTTCGTATGCAGAAAGATCTACCATACCATCATCTTCCCTCCAAGGATCTTGACGACTTGTAGGCAATGGTTCTTTACGACTAACCTCGTATTTTTTTTCAATCTCAGAAAAGGGAAGACCTATCAAGACGTTAGCACCTACTTGGTTAATTTCTGATATCGGTATGTCATATCTTTCATCTTTATCTCCAAACACAACTATCTTGTCAGGTGTTTCTCTTACTACGTGACCCAAATCTGGAGCGTCAAGTGCTTTTACTCCTTTGTTGAAATATTTACCTGAGGTCAAATTGCAGCTATAGGTTGTGTTCGTTGAAAATTTCTTCAATGAACACAATATCGTTCGAAATAAACCTTTTCCTAAGTTGTCCTCGCATTGTATTGTATGAATATTAATGTAATTCGTCACCACACCAATATTTCCTGACCATCTTTATGGATCTTTAAACAGTTGTATAAACTATACCATAGTTTTCTGTAGTATAAAAGGACTCTGTTGCATGAGTAATATGGATATTATTAAGTACCCCTATCTTCTTTTGGTTTTAGCTAGTAATACCAAGGGGAGAAACTGAAGGTGTCACCAGAAGCCAAATTGTAAAATAGAGCAGTAAGTTTACGGGAAATACATTCAAATAAACGGATTAGCAGACAAACTTTGATATATCTATCGATCGTTTACTACGTGCATACAGCAATATTTAAGTGTAATACTAAAGAGAATAAATTGGTGACAAAATATTTCTACAAATAATAGTCGGGATAATACTGACAATCCTTCTGGTCAGAATAATGCTTCTAAAGATAACAGGGATTTTGGAGAAAGTACCAAAAAAGACGCCAAGGCTATCAGCCTAAAAGTTGCCGAAGCGGAACAACGTGATGTGGGACGAAAGATTGCACGTATCGACCCGAAAATAGCTGAACGTCTAGATATTACAAGTGGGGACGCACTAGAACTATCATCACTTGGAAAGAAAACAACTGTTCTAAGCTGGCCAGCACGAAGTAATGACACCGGTAGCGGTTTGATTCGCGTCGATGGATATACAAGAAACAAGCTTGACATCGGAATCAATGATCAAGTAGAGGTTAAAAAAGTACAATCAAAAGAGGCGAAAAGCATAACATTTGCTCCGACAGAACCACTAAGAATAGTGGGTGCGGAAGAGTATCTTGCAGAGTACCTTAATGGCCAGTTGATGACTAAAGGTGATACAATACCTTTGAGCGTTATGGGTCAGAGGATAGATCTCGTAGTAATTTCCACCAATCCTTCCGGTCCCGTGATAGTCACCCCTTCTACGAAAATTACAGTTTCCGAAGAAAGCGCGAAGGCTGAACAACTATCCAAAGAAGGTGGGGTTCCCTCTATTACCTATGAGGACATAGGAGGGTTGGGAGATGCAGTAGGGCGTGTAAGGGAGATGATCGAACTCCCTCTGAGGCACCCAGAGCTCTTCAAAAGACTAGGGGTAGAAGCACCGAAGGGGGTTCTTCTTCATGGCCCTCCTGGAACTGGAAAGACCCTGCTAGCCAAGGCAGTTGCAAATGAAACAAATGCCAATTTCTATACCATAGGAGGTCCTGAAATAATGAGTAAATACTATGGAGAATCTGAAGAGAGATTAAGAAATGTATTCCAGCAAGCAGAAAAGAATGCACCTTCGATTATTTTTATAGATGAAATTGATTCCATTGCTCCAAAGAGGGAAGAAGTAACTGGAGAAGTTGAGAGGAGAATAGTTGCACAGCTGTTGTCTCTGATGGATGGCATGTCTGCAAGAGGAAAGGTAGTGGTCATCGGTGCTACGAATAGAGTTAACGCTGTTGACCCAGCACTAAGGCGTCCTGGAAGATTTGATAGAGAAATCGAAATCGGTGTCCCAGACAGGAATGGCAGACTGCAAATTTTGCAGATACATACTAGAGGGATGCCTCTCGCAAAAGATGTTAATTTAGAAAAGATGGCAGACATTTCTCACGGTTTTGTAGGAGCAGATCTCCAAGCACTATCAAAAGAAGCAGCCATAAGAGCGCTTAGAAGAGTTCTCCCTGAAGTTGATCTAACATCAGAAAGCATACCAGCTGAGACTTTAAAGAAAATCATAGTTACAATGCAGGACTTTCTGGACGTTATCAGAGAGATGGAGCCATCAGCAATGAGAGAAGTATTTGTAGAGGTTCCAGATGTTAAATGGGATGATATTGGAGGATTATCATCGATCAAACAAGAGCTGCAAGAAGCCGTCGAGTGGCCACTGAAATATCAAGGGATATTTACGTACGCGGATGCTACACCTCCAAAAGGAATCTTGCTTTATGGACCTCCTGGTACTGGTAAAACATTGATGGCCAAGGCTGCTGCAAATGAAAGTGAAGCCAATTTCATAAGCATCAAAGGTCCAGAGCTTATCTCCAAATGGGTCGGCGAATCTGAGAAGGGGGTGAGGGAAGTATTCAGAAAAGCCAGACAAGCAGCACCGTGTATTGTCTTCTTTGATGAGATAGATGCAATAGCGCCTAGACGAGGCGCTGACTTTGGAGATTCTCATGTAACTGAGAGACTCATAAGCCAACTCCTGACAGAGCTGGATGGTCTTGAAGTGTTAACTAATGTCATAGTCATTGGTGCTACCAACCGCCCCGACATTATAGATACGGCATTGCTAAGACCAGGTAGATTTGATAGGTTGCTTTATGTTCCATCACCAGATAAAGAATCAAGAGTTCAAATAATAAAGATTCATACAAAGAAGAAACCCTTGGCAGCAGACGTTGATGTTGGAAAGCTAGCAGATCTTACGGATAGGTATACTGGTGCGGATATCTCATCTCTGTCTTCTGCAGCAGTTATGCTTGCATTACGGGAACATATATCCAAATACAAGGACCCAAAAGAGGCAGATACGCACGTGCAGGAACTGAAAATACATATGAAACATTTTGAAGAGGCTGTCAACAAGATAAGACCGTTATCAGCCCAGGAATTGAGTATGTATAAGGGAATATCTGAACAATTTGGAAAACCAGATCTTGGAGCTGCACCGGCAGGGAATATTGGAGCACGCTAGCTCTCTATGAGTGCTGCGCAAAGACTAACACTGAATCTTTTGTAGCAACGCACACCATGATTTCATTTCAAATCCGCAGTAACAGCTAACTTACTTCTGATATGAACTCCAGTAGTTACAAGTAATACGACGAGGTACAAGATTCTTGAAGTTGAGGTACTTTTACTTACTGATCGAAATGAATTAGCCGCTATGACACCTGTGAAGATCTATACGGAAAAGTCCGAATTAAAGAATCATCACCTGAACGCGAAGAATATAAATATCTACATTTTAGCTCATTTTTTGATTTAATATTATCCAAGTTTGATCGTGGTACAGTCAGATCAAAGCGTCACGATCTTGGTTACTCGCAAAAAATGTATCCCTATCTGATATAGTTCTAATAATATGAGTGAAACTAGCAATCAAAAATCATTTCGCGAAGAGGCTGACAGCATGGGCAAGGTTAATGTGCCCTCAGATAAATATTGAGGCGCTCAGACTCAAACGCGTTTTACACCATTTTTCCATCGATAAAGATGTAATGCCGTATGAGGTTATCTATGGTTTGGCAATTATCAAAAAATGTGCCGCAATTGTGAATGCATTTTTTGGGAAAATATCCAAAGAAAAAGCAGATCTTGTCATTAACGCAGCTGATGAAGTAATCTCTGGAAAACTTGATGAACACTTCCCTCTTACTGTATGGCAATCTGGTTCAGGTACTCAATCCAATATAATGTCAATGAAGTAATTGCTAATCGCGCAATTGAGATGGCTGGAGGTATCCTTGGATCTAAGAATCCAATTCACCCAAATGACGATGTAAACATGTCGCAGTCTTCTAATGATGCATTTACATTGGTCCAGCAATACATGTACCTCTAAGTATTACTGGATTTCCATCATACTTTGTTTAGCGTATTTGTTATCTCTTTCTTGCTTATTGTTTCCTAATACTTCAAAAAGGTCTATTCTATCTTTACCTCTTTCCCTTTAGGTTTTGTCTGTTCTTTTTTCTTGAAGGAAATTTCAAGTACCCCATTTTTATATGTAGATCTAACGGTTCCAGTATCCGCCTCAGGTGGTATATCGATGACACGATGATATTTCCTTTGTGGGTCCTCGCTCTTTACTTCAACTGAATGATCGTAAGCATTTATCTTAATATTCTCTTTACCTACACCTGGCATTTCTATTATTACCTTGATCTCTGTATCTGTTGTAGTAACATCCGCTAACGGTTCTCTTTCGTCTGAAATAACAGGTTTGGCTGAAGCGGACATTCCTCCTAATCGATAAGATGGCCTCATATTACCAAACTCTCTTATCTTTGGTTTACCGTCTGGACCTATCGTCATTGAATATCCATAAACAAGTGGACCTACTTCTCTCACTTTACCCCCATCAGGAGTCTGATACTCTTTTATGAGATCCTTAGGTGCTGTGGACTCAATTTCCTTAAATTGTTCCTCAAACGATCTCTCCATTTCTCTCCGCATTTCATCAAATTGCCTAGGCATATCACCGAACCATCCTCCCCTCCCTAAAGCCGGTAATCCCATTCTTCCACTTCCACTAAAAAAGTTCCTAAACAAATCCTCGATGTCTCGATCCCAAAAGCTCAATCCCAGATCCCTCTTAGTACATTCTATGTTTCAAGCTATTTAAGGATTCGTTGCTTTCATACATGTAACCTGAAGTCATAAGTTAGTTACGTGGAAAAACGATGGTTTTCGTAGCTTAAAATAGATAGACCTATGAACCACCCCAGAAATCCCAATGATTCCTTTCCTTCAAGATTATACAAAACTGAGTGATTATTGCTTAAATCCTCCAATTTTCTCATTTTGTGCTCATTCTAAAAAAATGTTCGGCGCCGAACATTTTAGCATTTTGCATCAGTGACATGATACGGGCTCCCTAATTGAATAGGGTGCACGAGTAATAACACCTAGTTATTTTTCATATTATTAGTTATTTTGGAGCCTCATTAATTGCGTGCCTAAGATTTTCTAAGAGGAAGCTGCAATACATTCTATTTTAAGAGAATTCTACATACTTTACCGTGTTTCTATCATGTGATATAATCTGAAAAGAGATAAAAGACTTCAATACGACTGTTACTGCTAATCGAGCGCCAGCATATTATGCGAATCATTTATAACATGAATAATCTAGTAATAATAAAAATAGATATTGCATCTCTTAAGAACCTCTTTAGTGACTAATTATTTGCAAGAAGATAAAGGACTGAGAACCGAAGTCGATTATAATTATATAGTATTTCAAGTCATGTTCTATCATCCTTGATGATAACAGTGTGGAGATCTCTGTAGATACAGGTTAGTGATTAGTAGCGCATGATTCATGAAGAAAAACACACTATACAAAAACAAAACACAGAAAGGAGAGCCTACCTACGAGACCATTGAAGCTCCTGCTAAAATTACTAGTCAAGACATCACATATAGGAACTGATATCATGTCCTTTAAATTTTCTCGAAGTCATGATATCAACAACAGAATTACTATTTGAATTACGAGGCAGGACAATATGCTATTATTGATCTTGTAACAAAGGAGGATCCCGAGGGACCAGCATGAGCCTTTACTCTAGTCTCTTCCCCCACAGAAAAAGATTTCATTATAATTAGTACAAGAATAAGAGATACGCCTTTCAAGAAGAAATTAGCAACTTTAGATATTGGAAGTTATGTAGAGATAACAGCTCCATTAGGAAAATTTGTTTTACATTCAGATTATTCAAAGCCAGCCGTATTTTTATCTGGCGGTATAAGTGTCGCCCCATTTAGAAGCATGATAAAGTATGCTACAGATAGACAACTGCCTCTCAAGATAACCCTATTTGATTCCAACCGAAATCAAGACAACATACTATACAAAGAAGAATTTGATGAATGGGCAAATTCAAATAAGAATTTGAAGATAATTTATACACTCACCGGCGACGGAGGAGGAGGAGAAAGTGGTCAACGAACACAAACAGTACCTTCATCCGCATCCTCCTCTTCCAATCCTCTTGCTGCTTCTAGTGGAAATGATTGGAAAGGAGAAATAGGATTCATAAACAAACAGATGTTCAGCAAATACATTAGCACCGACGAATTAGACGATTCAGTATTTTATGTCTGCGGTCCGCCTGCGATGATAAACGTCATGCTCAGGCTGTTACAGGATGATTTATCTATCACGAAGGAAAGCATAAAGATTGAAGAATTTGTTGACTATTAGGAAAAGACAGGACGACGAAAGTAGTCCATTATCTACAAAACCTGTGTTGTTGAGCTCTATAACAGCACGCTGATGTGCTTAATGATTAGTAGCTAAGAAGTCAAAGCCCGTATACTATGCCGTTCTGTTGGGTAACCTACGACAAGTCAGTCGAGGGCTGTAATTCCAACTTTTTTTAGCATCATCAGATAGCTCCAAGTCATGTCATCCTTGATCTTGAACTTTTGCTGTCTTCTTGTTTCTTTCTTTATATTCCGACTTTTGCTTAAATCATCTCCAGAGGTCCATTGTGGTCTGGGACGGGAAAGGCGCGATTAATAGCCACCACCTCGTTCTCGGTCAGTTCCCAACCCACTCCCCCACTATTTTCTCTGGCGCGCTCTGGGCGGCTGGTCTTGGGAATAGTAAAGATGTTGGGATGGCGAGTCAGAAAGTTCAGGGCAACCTGCCGTACGGTGCGACCATGTCGCTCCGCAATCTCCACCAATACTCTCCCATCAGGACTTTCTGGAGAAGGAAAATTGCCATGTCCAAATGGAGCGTACCCCACAACCGCTATTTCACGCTCAGTGCAGTACGGGAGCAGACGACCTTCTATTCCGCAGTAACCAAGATGATAAAGTACCTGATCGCAAGCCATTCGCTCGCTCCGGAGCGCCCGCTCAGCAGCCTCTAATTCTTCTACATCGAAATTGCTGACCCCAATAAACCTCACCATGCCTTCAGACACCAGCTTCTCCATTGCCCGCATAGTTTCTCTTATGGGATAACTACTCGGCCAGTGCAACAAGTAGAGATCAAGCCAGGCCGTGTTTAACCGCTTAAGGCTCCGTTCGCATGCCCTCAGAGTACCTTCATAGGAGGCGTTTGTAGGTAGAACCTTGCTAACCAAGAACACCTCGTCGCGCCGCCCTGCGATGGCTTCGGCCACCATTTCCTCCACCCTACCGTTGCCGTACATCTCTGCAGTATCGATGTGGGTAGGTCCTAAGTCAAGTCCTAATCGCAGCCCTGCAATCGCGAGCCGCTCGGATCCGGGGCTGCCTTCAATCATCCATGTACCTTGCCCGATCACGGGTACTTTATCGTCAGTCCAGCCGAACTTACGCTTAAGCGTATTCACTCACCACATAGCCATGACCTTTGACCTTGGTTCTTTTGACAATTGTTATGTATCTATGTCTGTATATATTGCGGCTGCACAGTAGCTTATAATAACTCATTACCGACATTCGTTATACTTATTATTTAAGGGGAATTGAGGAATAGCAGATAATATGAAATTTGCTAAACATGTTGTTGTAGGTACAATAAATTAGGATACACTAATTTTCGCTCCCAAACTGCCCGACCCAGGAGAGGAGGTTCAGATAAAAAAGATGTTGGAAGTACCTGGAGGTAAAGGCGCCAACGTTGCGATAGCCTCTTCTAGACTACTCAAAAAGAGCGATGTTGCCATTATCGCAGCACTCGGTAAAGATGAGGTTCAGGCCGGGCTATTGTTGTCAACAAAATATCATAGAGTAGTTGACTCTGATGGCAAAAATGTCATATTCACTTACAAAGAAGCAAATGGAATTGGAAGTATTCTCGATGAAAAAG
>JBKPHJ010000384.1:0-54900 GCA_046729835.1 Thermoproteota archaeon | reverse complement strand
GGACATAGAGAATTGAACGTACCAAATAACTTGGGATTGGCTAGAAATGGGACAGGCGGTTCACAGCAATTAATCAGGGTTCCCCTAGAAAGAATAGGTGTACTGATCGGAAGAAAGGGATCTGTAGTAGAGAGAATAAAGCAAGAGTGTAAGGTTAGAATCGAAATCGAAAGTGACACCGGAAATGTAATAATTGGATATGATAGCAAATCATTACTAGAAGGCGATCCCTTTAAGGCAACAGAGATAGTTGCGGCGATTTCTAGAGGTTTCTCCCCAGAAAAGGCCTTCAAACTGCTAAGTGAAGATGTCGTGTTTCAGCTCCTCGACATGAGAGACTACGTAGGAAACTCGTCTGCCTCAATGGGAAGGATAAAAGGTAGGATTATTGGTGAGCAAGGAAAATCGCGACGTACTATAGAAGAATTAAGTGGTGCAGACATCTCGGTATACGGTCATACAGTGTGTTTCATTGGAATTTTTGATGCAATTAAAGTTGCAATCGACGCAATAATTCTGCTCATAAAGGGAAGTTCTCACAAGACCGTTTACACCATGTTACAGAACTACAGACGAATACTAAAGAAAGAAAAGATGTCACTTTGGGAGAATAGAGAGCCAAGCAAGGATAAGAATGATGCCGCAGTATTTGGCCACTAATCACAGATAAAGTCATAGCGTTTCCTGTACTGGAATGCAAGTTTCAGTTCTGTTCGTTGATGGTCTGCGCCCAACGCCTAAAAACGTTGTGATGAATATTGAATTGATCTAATATCTTTCCTACTATGTGAATTAAAAGATCGTCTATGGATTCAGGTTTATGATAGAATCCGGGCATGGCAGGTAATATTACCGCTCCCGCCTTATTCAGTCGTAGCAGATTGATCAGATGAATTCTGGACAGTGGTGTTTCACGTGGAACTACTACCAGCTTTCGTGTCTCCTTCAAACAAACATCTGCTGCGCGCGAAATCAAATTATCATCATAGCCATTTGCTATACTGGATAGCGTTTTCATACTGCAGGGAACTATTATCATACCATTTGAAATAAACGAACCGCTAGATATAGCAGCAGCCATATTATGAGAGTCATAGCTGACGGTAGCAAGCGATTTAATGTATTGTATACTGAAATTTGTTTCAATCTTTATGGTTTTTTCGCCCCACTCACTTACTATCAAATGGCACTCGACATTTAGCTCAGAGAGGGTTTGAAGCAATCTTATCCCGTAAATGACACCCGACCCTCCCGTGATCCCTACTATAAGTTTCATCTTCGTGACTCTTATCGGATGATTCCTATTTATTCCTGATGACCATGTAAGTACAAAAACAAATTAATCTTCAATCCTTAAGAATTCTACGAATGCAAGTAACGGTTTTTGGGAGTGTTGCCTTAGACACGACGAGAACTCCATTTAGAACGGAAGAAGATATTCTTGGAGGGGCCGCTACTTATGCCGCTCTCTCCTCTGGCATGTTTGTCCAAACAGAGTTATTAGGAGTAGTGGGAACTGATTTTCCCGAAAAGTACCTCAGCATTTTGCGATCAAGGGTCGGAACTTCCGGCTTGGCGATAAGATCTGGTACGAAAACTTTTAGATATGATTCCTCATTCAATTATGACTTATCCCATCGAACTTCTAACAAAACGGAGCTTAACGTGATAGCCGAGTACGAACCCTCAGTTCCGAAACAGCTTAAAGATTCCGTATTTGTCTATCTGGCAAATAACGATCCAGTCCAAAACATCAAGATCCTCGAGCAATTCACAAAGCCAAAGCTGGTAGTTTGTGATACGATAGAATTTTGGATTCAATCCAAACGGGATGAAGTAGTAGAAATGTTCGGGATGGCACACGGAGTTGTAATTAATGACCAAGAGGCAAGGATGCTTTGTGGGATGTCCAATGTTCTTAGATGTGCTCGAGAAATACTCTCATGGGGTCCGGAATTTGTCATTGTCAAGAAAGGAGAACACGGTTCGATCTTGGTTCAAGGGGATATGATATTCGTGGCCCCTGCTTACCCACTTGAAGATATTGTGGATCCCACTGGTGCTGGTGACTCATTTGCAGGCGGATTTATGGGGTACCTGGCCTCCCAGGGGAGCTTTGATATCACGGCATTTAAAGCGGCAGTTGTTTACGGTAACGTGATGGGATCTTTTGCGGTAGAAGATTTTGGCCTATCCGGACTTCTAAGAATAGGATGGGAAGATATTGGAACAAGGTTCCGATTATATAAGAGATTAACACAGTTATAGATATCTAGTCTTTTAGGTAATTGGGGTGCCGAGAGGGAGGATATATATTTGTGACTTCGCAACCCAAATCTGGACCGCCATGTTTGAAGCGTTCATTTTATGAAGACAATACGGAGAACGTGGCCAAGAGCTTGCTCGGAAAGATCCTAGTGCGGAGGTTGATATCAAATGGAAGAATTGTGAGACTATCGGGTTACATTGAAGAAACGGAGGCTTATGGCTACCGAGATGATCCTGCTAGCCATGCTTTTAATGGAGTTAACATCAGAAATTCTGTAATGTTCGGAGATGTGGGCCACTTATACGTATACTTTACTTATGGCAAGCATTTTTGTGTTAACGTTACAGCAAAAGTTAAGCATACTGAAGCGGGCGCTGTATTGATAAGGTCCATTATGCCTATTAAGGGAGTGGAAACGATGAGGAAGCTAAGAAATAACTCCAAAAACTTAACATTAGGCCCTGGCCGGGTAGCGGAAGCTCTAGCGATAACAAAGGATCACAATGGACTAGACATAACACTAGACAGCTCCGAGATTTCTGTACATGAAGGGTTGCATATCAGGGAGATGATCATAACCAGAAGAGTAGGGATTTCAAAAGGGGTTGATAAACCATGGCGCTTTCTAGCTGCTCAGATGCGTAACAAACACGTCCGTCTATGCTTTAATGTAGAGTAGTATTTGTCAAATGAATTCGGAAATAAGTCTTAACGCTTTCCCTATTCCCATTTTTGGAAGCCCTATTACACAAGCAAAACTTTTTTCCCTGGGTTCATGATATTCTTCCTGTCGAAAATCTCTTTCGTCTGAACAAATAAGAAGTGGGCGTCTGATCCATACATGTCCTTAATATATTTGGATCTCGCCAGACCATCCCCATGTTCGGCACTAATGCTCCCTCGAAGTTCCCTCACTCTTGAAAACACTTTTTGTGCAATACCTTCGATGATCTCAAAAGCAAGAGGGGATTGAGTATCAATTATTGGTCTTGTATGGAAGTTGCCGTTTCCAGCGTGCCCGTACATCACATAATCTAACTTGTGGCTATCATAAATCTGCTGAATGAACGGAATGTATCTGTCTAACAGCAAAGGATTAACTATGGTATCTTCGATAATTCCTATAGGTTTCCTGCTTCCCTCAGTCATACGCAGGACGTGATTGAGTGAGTTTCTCCTTTCGTTCCAGGCGGTATCGCAGCTGGCCTTGTCTGAGAGTATGCTATACGACAGGGATAGCTGTTGGAGGGACCACCTACATCGACTAGCAACTTCTTCTAACTCCGCCAATGACTCTCCTGAGAACTCTACATATAGTATAGGAAAATTAGTTAGACTCATTTCATTGGTGTGATAATGTTCGGATCCGAACCTACCGAAAAATAGAAGCTCGACCGCAGATGGATGAAATGCTAGTATCCTAGGAATACTCTCTATCAAAGATTTCAGATCTGCAAATTCGAAAATTAGTAGGACCTGGAACGCTGGGATGTTTATCACCCTTAACTTCGCCTTAGTGATGATCCCTAGTGTGCCTTCAGACGCCACAAAAACTCTTTGAGGGAAGTATGATCCATTGCGAACTAGGGCGTCGAGCCTATAACCACACGAATTCTTTGAGGTGTCGGGGTAAGAGACCGCTATTAGCCCCAAATTAGGCAGGACAATTTGTAGGAGGGATTTACAACGATCATCTAGTGGATACGAGCCACCGACCTTACCACGCGCGCCGTCAGGATAAACTACATCTAATTCTTCTACATAATCGAGGGTACTTCCATACCCCAGCGTATGAGCTCCACTAGCATTGTTGGCGATCATTCCCCCTAAGCTACAGAAATTACTACTTGATGGATCAGGAGGGAGATATTTTCCCTTCTTCGTGAGCTCATTGTCTAACTCAGCCTTTATTACGCCTGGTTCGACTACTACATAATTCTCTTCTAACTCGACGATTTTGTCAAGACGCTTACTAATATCGAGTACTATTCCATTAGTTAATGACTGTCCTAAAAGACCGGTGCCAGCTCCCCTAGGTGAGATAGGAATTTCTTTTCGATAAGCATATCGACATAGATTAGACACATCCATTTCATCTTCCGGAGCAGCAACCATAAGCGGTTTGATTTGAAAATGGCTGGCGTCTACCGAATTTACAAGTCTTGTCCATTTATCCTCATACAAATCACCTCTGAAATTTCGTCTAATTTCGTCGTTAGCCATTGAGCTGGAATACATGATATAGATTACTCAGTCCGTGCAATCCCAAGCAATCTATATAATCCTACTCGCTTCTTGTTTTTAAAACATTCCCATACCTTCGAAGAGTATGTTGTTGCTCTGATAAGATGGAAAAATCCTATATCCAAAGTCGTCTGTTGATCATCCTGTGACTAGGCATAAATTATTCTTCATTTATGTTGCTAAGGAGTCAGACTGGAAAGAGAGAGAAAATCAAGACTGGGGCTATGTTGTGTCTATGGTTCGGTTCTTTAATTGGTGGATAAAGAGAAATTTTAATGCCAATTTTGTAACAGTTGCAGATATATTGCCTGTTATTCCTGGCCGTTTATTCGACAGAATGTCATTGGGTTATTTAACAAGAGATCACAAAGAAAGAGGATCTTCGACATATCATTTCTATTTAGCTTACTTCAAGCCAATTTGGACCGATTGTAAAATAGAAGGCTATTCAGCTGAGAATTTTTCCATGGTTTACTGGAAAAGGCCTGATCGTGATGTTAGAGGCTATGACAGAGCTAAATTCTTTGCAGACAATAATTGTGCGAAAATATCTCATCTCCTCGCTCATGAGAATCTGAGGCTTTTGGGAAGAAGTAGAAAGGAATATTTTACCTCTGTTCATGACTTGTGGGAAAGTCATGTTCAGGGCAATCTGCCCTTTGTATATCACAATGAAAAATTTTCGTTAGTGCCTAAGGGCTCTCCCTATTTCTACAAGGTAATCGACGTTAAGCGACTACGTCACTAGGTGTAACACAGAAATAAAATGAAGGGTGTAATTGTATGGGATTCAAATATTACGAAGATACAATAATCAAATGTGGCGTGATTTCGTCTGTGTGCGGCGTTGCCATATTAGTACTTCTTATCATGGTCCTTCTCGTCTATCCTGTTTCAAAGGTGTGTGAGGATGAAGTGAAAGACTGCAACTTTGTTTTACAGGCCCCAGAGCCAATTAAACGCATTGTGCAACCTACCACACTTGTCATTTCTTTGGGCGGAATCGCTGCTGGAATATTCCTTCTTAGGATAGGAATCTGGAATAGGTCGAGAAAAATAGCATAATCAGGGGAAGATCAAATCGAAAAACTAACAGATGAAATATGATTTGAGCAATTCATACATGCAGCTGGGACCTTCTAAGCAAGTCTTACATGGAGTACATACAGAAAGAGTTGATTTTCCATTTCTGTGAAGGATGGGGCCGAAGGGATGTGTTCTACCCACACTACACGTGTCAGTAATTGAACCCTTGATCCACGGGTTTCTGCCCAAGTTCATCACCTGGAATGTAAGATCTGGAGCCCGTTGCGATGCCTGGCTTCGCTACGACCCCACCCGACAACGGCTTACAATACTGAAGCGTAATATTTGCATATCTGTCAAAACCTCATGTGAGAATTGTTAAAACAAGCCCCAAAGAAAGAGATAAATAATTTCAGAACATATCAACGATGTTGACCGGAGAAACACAGCTGCGGGCTAGGCGAACGCGTATGAAAATATTGAGGGCAATAGCTGACAAAAAGGGTGCTGCAAGGTTCTCCGATATAAGGAATTCCACAGGCCTTTCAACAGGATCCATATATTATCATCTCGAACGGATGGAAGATTATGTGGGAAAAGATTCAAAGGAGTACATACTCACTGATCAGGGATTTCGATTCTTACGACAGCTCGACCCTAGCTACGCTGATAGTCACCTAGACGAGATACCAGTGGCTCGGGGTCTGACAGAACACAAAGTCATGGCAAGAGAAATCGATGATAGACGCTCATTGAAGGATCACATTTGGATCATCCCTTTTGGTGGCATCGTCGCCTTAATTGTATATGTACTGCAAGTTAACTCGAATTTTATACTGTCTGGATTAAATCCAGACAAGATGATCGCTAATGCAAGTTTGATCTCTTCATTATCTATTGCGGCAGTTCTTTCAGCAGCATTTTTGATTGTTTTAAGGCGGCAGCTGATACCTGGTGGGATCAAAGGGTTCATCTTTTCAGGACTCACTGTTCTTTCGGTAATTGTCATAAATTTACTTGTATTTTCTGGCTTAGGTGCGCAGATCGGCGTAGTTTCAAGTGTTTCATATGCCACACAATTGATCGCTAATGCAAGTTTGATCTCTTCATTATCTATTACCACAGTTCTTTCAATAGCCTTCGTGATTATGTTAAGGCGCCACTTGATTCCTAGTGGGATAAAGGGTTTGACCTTTTCCGCACTTGTTGTGTTTTCGGTAATAATTGTCAACTTCCTAATATTTTCTGGGCTGGATGCGCAGATAAGTATGAATCAAGTAGTTTATTAGAGATTTCGCCGCAATTTCAGCTACCAACATAACAATCATAACTTAATAATGTGAATCCGCCGTACCGACGTTTATGATGAGTGAAAGTCGCAGAAATCTTATTTCTAGAATGCAAGCCACATTAGGATTACATACAGAAGAAGCACAGGTGTACTTAATGGTCGTGGATTTTGGGAAAATGACAGTACAGCAAATAGCCCAGACCTGTAGCTGGAATGCTGAAAAGGTGGAACACTATTCAAACCTGTTAGTAAGCAAGGGCATGTTCATCCAAATCGCAACCGATCAATTTGAATCACTCCATCCCAGGTTCGCACTCGCGAACAGATATAGAAAGAGATGCTCCGAGCTGGGCGTAAAATATGGAAGGAACGATGAAATAGATAATCTAGCCACACACTTAGAGAGGAATTATGAGCTCGCAAGAACCAGATAAATAGAACTTTGGTTATATAGTAAAGATAATTTGATGTCGGCCAAAGAGGATGATGATCATGAACTCATCTCTAAAGTAGTATACTTTGGGGTTATCAATATGAATGAAGGAACAAAGAATATTGGGTCTGTGGATATCTGGAGAAATGTAGTAACCAAAGAATTTTTTTGTGAGGAAAAGAGAATCGGTGCGTTAGATCTTTCAGATAAAATAGGCATGCATCAGATCAAAGAGAACAAGAAATGGGCTGTGGCGGTAAATCGGAGACGAAAAGGAACGGATAGATGGAAACTGGTAGAACTTATCGAAGAAGGAAAACTTCGCTTTACTGATTTGGATGATCAGACTACGGTTGATGTAAATGTCGAGGGATTCAGCATTGTTGACTCCGAGTGGTGGAGTTTCTTGGTCGAGCAGAAGATTAATCGAACAATAGATCTAACTAACGAACCTTCTAAAAATGATACCCAATAAAAAACCGGAATCCCATTTTCCCTTTATTGTCGTGATAACCTCAACCAGAGGAGGAAATATAGCTAGTAAGCTGAGGGGATATATTTTGATAAGCGGAAAGAAATTTTACTTCAGTGCGTTAGCATACGGAAGGATTGGTGGACATAACATCAGCTTGAATTTGACCAAAAAAACTCTCAATGAGGTTAAAAAAATGGGGTTGGATGGAGAGATATTCTCTCTGAGTCTACAAAGGAAGCTCATTGAAGGGGACGTAATTCTAAAGACCAATAGATTAGCGATTAACAGAGATTTGTCAGATGACTAGACAAGCGCATCCTTGAGAGCAGTTCCACAAGCGCATTTAGATCTGTGTAACGGTATCACTGTGACTAACTCTCTAATCATCGTCTTAATCTTTTCAACATTTTCTCGCAATCTGTTCAGTATCTCCTTTGAGCTCACCGGGTTGTCTGCCCAGACATCGAAGTCAGTGACTGTAGCCAAAGATAGGTAGCAAATCTGCGCCTCCCTTGCTAGTATACACTCGGGAACAAGAGTCATTCCAATTATTTGCGCTCCAACCACCTCACGATAATATTTGGACTCCGCTCTAGTTGAAAATCTCGGTCCCTCGATACAGAGGTAGGTTGCTTGCCTATGGTATTGGAATTTAAGTTGGTTAGCGACTGAAGTCGCCAGTTCTCGGAGTTCTGGACAGAACGGATCGGCCATAGAAATGTGACAGACTCTCCCGCCTGAATAGAAAGTTTCTTTTCTATTTCTCGTGAAATCTACAAACTGATCAGGTGCCGTCATGTCTCCTGGCACAAAGGATCTGTCGAGGCTGCCTACTGCGGACGGGGAAATTATTCTTGTAACTCCAATCTCCTTTAAAGCCCAGATATTAGCCCTATAGTTAATACTGTGGGGCGGAATTGAATGGTTCTTACCATGTCTAGGCAAGAACGCTATTCTCACCCCCTCAAAGTCTCCTACAGTTATTAGATCTGAAGGGTGTCCAAAAGGAGTACTCAGCTTAGCTTCTATCCGATTAGTCAGTAAGCTTGCATCGTATAGACCTGTTCCCCCTATGATTGCTATGTCGGCGGAGATTTCAAGGGTCATCTTTACCTAGAATCTTATCAATGCTTGAATATTATGCCCTAAACTTCGCAGAATGTCGCCTCCCTTCAAGTCGCTCATCTCAATGAGGATTGCAAATCCACAGATATTTGCACCCGTTGTCTTCAAAAGCTTAGCCGCAGCCAAAGCCGTTCCACCTGTTGCTATCAAGTCGTCCGCAATGATGACGTTTTGTCCCGGCAACAGATTGTCTTGTTGAATTTCCATTACCGAAGAGCCATATTCGATCTCGTAAGACTCTCTCATTATTTTCCCGGGCAATTTTCCAGCCTTCCTGATCATTGTCATCCCCAAACCAAATCTAACCGCAAGAGACGTCGCTATGATAAAGCCTCGAGATTCAATTCCGGCAATCACGTCAGGTCTTGTCGATTTAAATCTACGATAGAATTCATCCGATATATACCTGAGGGCATCTCGATCGGCAAGAAGCGGATTAATGTCTCTGAACAATACTCCTCGTTTAGGAAAATCAGGAAAATCCCTTATTAGTTTCTTTAAATCAACGGAATTTGTAATCAATAAATTTCTACGGAAATCTTAGGAATAAAAAACTTTTCTAGATCCCAGCTAATATTAATTCGAGTAATGAATCCGTATTAATAACACAAACGATTTGCCTATGAATCACTGAAATAATTTTAACTTAGGAGTTTGACTTTTCAAAAAGTTGAAAAGAAGATATAAATAATATCAAAGATAATATTAGGTGATCATGCCTATTCGCAGCGGGGCGGACTATATACAAAGCCTTAGAGGGCGAAATCTCAATGTGTACTTGTTTGGAGAATTAGTAAATGAACCAGTTGACCACCCTATGATCCGTCCTTCGATCAACGCTGTTGCTGAAACTTATGATTTGGCCGAGAAAGAACCTGAGCTAGCTTCTGTTCATTCATCGCTCTCAAACACGAGTGTAAACCGATTCCTACATGTAACTGAAAACGCTATAGACTTGGTCAATCAGAATCGGATGCAAAGAAAATTAGGGCAGCTTACTGCAACGTGTTTTCAAAGATGTGTTGGAATGGATGCATTGAATTCCTTGTATTCTACGACGTTTGATATTGACAAGAAGTATGCCACTCCCTACCATTCCAGATTAAAGGAATTCATAAAATTTGTTCAAATCGAGAATTTAGTCATTGGCGGAGCAATGACGGATGTCAAAGGCGACCGAAGTCTCTCACCTAGTCAGCAAGAGGACCCAGATATGTTCGTTCATATCTCGAAGAGAGATAAAGATGGTGTGTATGTTACGGGAGCCAAAGCTCACCAGACTGGCTGCATAAACTCGCATTGGATAATAATTATGCCTACTATGAGGCTTCGATCCGAAGACCGAGATTACGCAATCGTAGCTGCTGTCCCCGTCGATTCGAAGGGAATAACATACATTTATGGCAGGCAGTCGTGTGATACGCGGAGTATGGAAGGTGGCGACATAGATTCCGGCAACAATCAATTTTCGGGCCAAGAGGCAATGATAATATTCAAGGATGTTTTTATCCCTAATGATCGAATATTCATGGATGGAGAGGTAGAATATGCCTCTACGCTTGTTGAACGGTTTACCTGCTATCATAGAAGAAGCTACGTATGCAAGACTGGCCTGGGTGATGTCTTGATTGGAGCAGCAGCCGCGATTGCTGATTACAATGGCGTCGCAAACGCATCTCACATCAAAGACAAGTTGGTCGAAATGACTCACCTAAATGAGACGATATTTGCAGCAGGTATTGCATCTTCATATCAAGCTCAAAGGACGGCTTCTGGTAATTTTCAAAATGATGACATGCTCGCGAATGTCTGCAAACACAATGTAACTCGATATCCCTACGAACTTAGCAGAATCGCTCAAGATATCGCAGGGGGACTAATGGTTACAATGCCATCAGAGAAAGACTTTAAGAGTCCAAAGGTGGGACCTCTACTTGAGAAGTATCTAAAGGGAAGAAAAGGCGTATCCACCGAGAATCGTGTTAGAATATTGAGATTAATCGAAAATATGACTTTGGGAAGGAACGCAGTAGGCTACCTCACAGAATCAATGCATGGTGCGGGTTCGCCACAGGCACAACGGATTCAGATCGCAAGACAGATGCAGCTGGAATATAAAAAGAAGTTGGCAAAGAAACTAGCGAATGTTCAGGAAGGCGAGACAGAGGATTTATCGCACGAACAGTCAGACTATTTTGATAAAATATTCAGGACAGACTACTCTAAGTATACGACCGTAAGTTAATACTGCGGTCATTTAAAGTAAGGAAGTTAAAGTAGGAAAGAACCAGCTAACTTAGAGTACTTGGTGTGCTTCAAACGCGATCGCGTTTGAAAAATTAGCTGGGTGGGAAAGATTGTGGTCCAGTCGGTGTTCTGTTTTGGCTCCATTAATTTTCACTATTTTTCAGTAGATTCAGAATGGATCTAATTTACATGACGACCACGTTTAATTCAACCAATTATCACAATGCTTGTAACGCCATACATGACCTGGTTGTCTTGGTATTTCTTTAGTCAGATTTCTATTAGGGTTTGCCCATTAGAAAATGAATTGTACATCACATTCAAAATCATCTGTCGGTTCCGAGTATAATAATTGCGAGATGATCGATTTTGTCAAGACAGCCAATATACTTCCTGATTTCATCTTGTCGCGAGTTTTCATTTCTGAATCAGCTTGCTCCCATTACTTCTTAACAGAAATGAAAAGTTTTAACACGGCTGATTTACATTGTATCAAAGATCTAGATACCAGCGTATCGCCAAGCTCATTAAATAAGAAATGGACCGCAGATTGCCAAGAAGCTTTGGTAACTTAAGATATATGACCATCTACATCTTCAAAGATGCTTTATTCCTTTACCAGAGTACAAATCAAAAAAATCCTATAGGTAGTAAACCTTTACACAATAACTAAGATTTTTAGAAGTATCTAGATATTCCAGTCGTTGTTTCTCGGAGAAAGCATTAGAATGAAGGCCTCAAAATGAATACGTATAAACCATCGGAGTAAAATAAGAGCTATTCTTATATTTAAGCACGATAGAATATCTATAGTTGGCAACACAAGCGTATTGTGTAAAATGTAAGGCAAAACGAGACATGGAAGATGAAAAGCAGATAACAATGAAAAATGGTCAAAGAGCTTTGTCAGGAATTTGTCCTGTTTGTGGAACAAAGATGTTTAAAATAGGCGGCGGTAGGGTAAAAACTGCTGCTGCTCCGAAGGCTAAGGCTGGCACAAGAAAAGCAGCTAAGAAATCAAGCTCCAAGACTAAGGGTAAAACGAAGTCAAAAACCAAAAAGAAGTGAAAGATGTTCTGCACTTGATAAACTAATACAAGTGTTGGACAACAAAATTTTTCTTGTCTTCTCCTGATTTATTTTTGGCCTATTTTTTCATTGACACTGGGCATAGCTATTTCCTCACTCTGTCGAAGTGCTATTCAAGGACTTCTAAGAAGATTCGATTCGAGCTTCTGCAATGTGGCCTCATCGCCGCAGCATTTTATCAGGTCGTGCAAAATCCCGTGTGCATTGCCACTCGCTATCTGATTTCTTGCTAATTCTATACCCTCACTTAGGCTATCCACGCGATTTCCAACTAATAAAGCCGCTGCCGAATTCAATACCACTGAATCTTCAATTTGTTTTGAAGCGTGGCCGCAAATACTTTCCAAAGTGATCCTTACACATTCTTCTTTGGAGGTTACAGTAAGACTGTCTTTGTCTGCGAGGGTCAAATCAAAATCCTTAGGATGAATTGTGAATGAAGAAAGTTCGCCTTGATTAAAATACACAACCCTGTTAAGGCATGTATTGGTGAGTTCATCAAATCCATCTTCCGAATAAACAACCATAAATCTTTCCAGAGTTGAGTTTTTCATCAAATTTGAGACTTGTTGCAAAAGTGTAGACTTGGATACTCCAATGAGCTGCCCTCTCAGGTTAACGCAAGGATTACAGAGAGGACCAACGATGTTTAAGACAGTTCTTATGCCTATGGCTCTTCTGACGATGGAAATCCTCTTTATTGATGGATGAAAGTTTGGAGAGAATAGAAAAACCATTCCCACGTTTTCAAGTAAGCGAATTAATCTGTCCTTTGATGAATTCAAGTCGAAACCTATAATTTCAAGAAAATCTGCACTTCCGCAAATGCCAGACATAGAACGATTTCCGTGTTTTGCGACTTGGCAACCCGATGCCGTGGTAACGACTGCTGCTGCAGTGCTTATATTGAAAGTTTTAGAGGCTTCGCCTCCAGTACCGCATATATCGATAATGGCTTGCCCCACTGGTCCAAATGTGTATTCGTGCTTTTTCACTGCATCATAGGTACCCATTATCTCAGCGTCAGATTCACCCTTCATAGCTAATGCTGTCAGAAACGAGGCGATTGTTATGTCAGATTCACTGCCATCGAAGATGCAATCGAATGCTAGACTTGTCTCCTCCCTCGTAAGATCAACCCGTTCTATCGCCATCCTCTTAATCAAGATGTGTAAGGGAGATTTTTCAGTACTCATCTCTTGATCATATTCAAAAAATTAACGAGAATTTGAGGTCCTTGTGTTGTCATTACTGATTCAGGATGGAATTGTACGCCTTCGATCAGATACTTTTTGTGCTTTACTGCCATTATCTCATGATCATCCTTAGAAACAGCAGTAACTTCCAAGCACTGGGGGATGTTCGACGGATCAGCCACCAGGGAATGATATCGTGTTGCTGCAAAGGGGTTACTGAGATAGAGAAACAAATCATCAGAGGTATACTCTATTTCACTTACCTTTCCATGCCTAATTTGCTCAGCATTTTTTATTTTTCCTCCATAGGTGCTAACTATTCCTTGGTGTCCTAGGCAAATACCTAAGATAGGAAATGAAGGACCGAGCTCTTTGATAACAGTACTACACACTCCAAAGTATCGTCTTACCGTAGGGGTCCCTGGACCTGGAGATATTATGATACCATCGGGATTAACCTCCCTAATTTCGTTGACAGATTTTTCATCGTTCCTGATCACAGTTGGTCTAGACCCTAGCTTACCAATAATTTGTGCTACGTTATAGACGAAAGAGTCGTAGTTGTCAATTATGAGAATTTTTATGTTGAAGTATCACTCCTGTATGAAAACTTAATAATTCAACTTCGGCTGAGGCTGGAGCGGAATTGATCACGATTAACTACTTAGCTTTTCTAACATATAAAAAGTTAATTGAACTCATTGTAAACTGTGCTGTGCCTTAAGACATCGGTTTGTATATGGTATATAATACCTGATCGTCCGCTTGATATTGTCATGGTGAAGTTGATTGCTCAAAATATTCATTAATGGATATGGAAATATAGGGAGGAGACTCGCTTATGCTCTATCGAAAGACAACGATGTCTGTTTGATAGGAATAGCAAAGTATACAGCTGATGATTGGACTTTAGAAGCTATTGCTAACAAATTTGATGTGTACGTCCCACGTGAACTAATTGCAAAATTCAAAACCCAATTTTCGATAGCTGGTTCTATAGAGAAAGCTGTGAATATGAGTGACTTGGTAATTGATGCGGCCAAGGAAGGCGGAGGATACGATAACAAAGTCAAGATGTACGAGCCTCTACGGAAGCCCGCAATCTTCCAAGGAGGGGAAGAGCGACACGGCAGAAGAGGTGTCGCTGATATGATTCACAATTCGAGAGTAAATTACGATATGGCTGCTGGCAAGCAGTACGTTATCCAAGGAAGTTGTAATGTTTCTGGAATGGGGAGGGTAATGCAGCCATTAATCGAGAGCTTTGGTCCTGATATTCAACGCTATGACGTTACCTTGCTAAGGAGGTGGGCAGACCTAGAGGATTCGAAAGAAGTGAAGGACTCTATCCAATGGGACAAGAACCCTCATCATCAAGACGATGTGAAGGACTTTATCCCAGATGCAAATCTATATGTCGAGGCCTTCAAGGTGCCTTCTAGAATGATGCACCTTCATCAGATGATTGTTCGGTTCCGTTCAAAAGCGCCAAGCAGGGACAGAATTGTGGACACGTTTAGGAAAGAATTCGCCATAGCTATTTTAAATTCGGCGAAGGGAACAGGAGATGTCAGGGGGAAAGCTATCCAGTTGGGATTTGAGCATGGAGATACAAACATGATACACATCCACCAAGACGTACTGCGCGTTCAGGACGAAACACTGAAGATTGTGTACTCCGACGACCAGACGGGCATGGTAATCCCAGAGAATCATCTCCTGCTCCAGTCGATGATAATGCGGAGACCTAGGCTAGAAGCTCTGAAAAGGACCGATGAATTATTTCAAATAAGCAAGAAGAAGACAGTGTTAGAAAAAGTGTTTGCATGAGAGCCTGTTTGTGATTTACAAATTGTTATCACAAGTCTTGGTTCAGACTCTGGGTATCAGTTCAGGAGAATTTGGTTTCTCTCCTTTATTTTCTTGGCTTGAGTTCAGTAAATTTCTTTGTTTCATAGATTTTTATTTCTAAACTTCAATGCTCAGGTAAAACCTAATGCGGAACTTGTTGGTTTACTACAATTTTTTATGATCGCTCTCGATAGAGCAAAGAAGGACAGAATGCTATAACCGGAAATTAGAGGGTAATGATATCCACACGGTCAATTTTGGGGATTATGGTGTGTTCAGATTGAGCCACGATTTGACCTTGACTTTCAACGAGGATAGGATAGGCATGGATATTTTTCTTCGCTACTAGAACGTTTATAGAATGAATCACCTCTTCCTGTTCAAAGCGATCTAATAACCATCTCGCCGCGAATGGCAGAGATTTGTACGTATTCCATATCGCTTCTAATATATTGTCTGCTTTCTTATCTTTCGAAGGTTTCCTTGATCTGATTGCAAAAATATTTCTTATTTTTCCCTCGTTGACAATACCGTGACCAATACTAGTTGTGACAAAAGGCTCGATAGCATAAGCTTGGTTCTCTATAAGGCT
Source organism: Thermoproteota archaeon (assembly GCA_046729835.1). Classification (GTDB taxonomy): domain Archaea; phylum Thermoproteota; class Nitrososphaeria; order Nitrososphaerales; family Nitrososphaeraceae; genus TH5896. The sequence goes on along the minus strand of JBKPHJ010000384.1, from coordinate 39,062 downwards.
AAACGAGCCTCCAATAGTACGGATATTTGGTATCGATTTTCCAGCATGAATGGTATACTGGTCCAACGAATGGCCACTCAAATTTTGGATCGGTTTGAACCCGAATCTGCCTATGGTATTTTCTATTACCTTCCCTATCTCGCTTACTCTTACGTTAGCGGTCGCTAATTTAACTGCTTCAGCTAATGCGATTTCTGATGCCATTACAAGAGAATCATATCTAGGGTCATAGGAAACACTCACAGCAGTATCGGCTATATAGCCGTCAATTTGCACACCTATGTCGATCTTCAACATATCACCTTGTTTAACCTCAGTTTTGTCGTGTGGTTCAGCCGTGTAATGCGCAGCTATTTCATTAAGGCTAACGTTTATAGGGAATGCTGGAAGTCCGCCAAGACGCTTAATTTGGCTTTCTAACGAATCACAAATCTCTAAAAGTGTTCGCCCAACATGATCGGTGGTTCTTGCCATTTCCCTCACCTCTGAGGCTATGTGACCAGCTTTCTGATAGCACTGCAGATAGTCCATGGGATAACAAATTTGTTTATCATGATATATATAGAGGTATTGAGTCAAGAAAGAAATTGAAATGACCGGGGTCGTTGTCTAGCTTGGTATGATGCCAGCCTTGGGCGCTGGAGGCCGCCGGTTCAAATCCGGCCGATCCCATACTAACTTAATTAAAGGTGAATTCACAAAAATCTTCTCTAAAGGCAAGAAACAAGCCTCTTGGATATACTAATAAAGTTCTCTTCAATCAGAAAGTGGTATGAAGTCTCTATTGATCGAGGAGTCAACGTTCAAAAGATTATCGAGCATATTGACGGAGAGTATGCATTCGTCTAAGCGGGACCTTACCTATGACGATGTTGTAAATGAACTTATAGATGTTTACCAAGAACATAATTGGGGTAGTATAGGTAGCAGCGCGGGTGGGGGATAAAAATTCACTCTATCTTATCTGTCTTCTTTCTGTTCATGATTTTTCGGGTCCACATTTATCGTTACATACAACACCAGTTGTAGGAAATATCAGGATTATTTGACGCAAGTCCTTTAATATGGAGTCGTAAACATGCATCCCCAATGGTCAGAAAAGAATTTATCATGCTAGTCAATAATGAACAGATCCCTGTTTTAGGTCATACCCACAGGAATGTTGCAGTAAGGTATTTGATGAAGAGACGAAGGTCCATTTTAATGACCAAGAACCCGACAAAAGTTGAAGATTTGTATTTGAATCTCCCTTCGGTGATAACAGTGATGAGTAAGCGGGTCAGTCGCGCATACCAAATAAACTGGGAGAGGGTTGGAACCAAAAATTTCGAGGGATCACGCTTCCCGTTTACAATAGCTGAGCAGACAGAAGCTCAGCCTTAACTCTAGGCGCAGAATCCGATAGCCCATTGAATACTAGTTATGATAGTTTGGTTCTGCAAGCGTCTGACCACCTGTGTCGGGTACAATGATTACATCTTTAGATAACATCTCGCAATTTTCAAGAAGCGCTTTCAACTAACAACTATGACCAGAGTATTATGCCAAATCCAGTCGGTCTCAAAATATATAGGCGAGTATAATATATATGCTATTCAATAAGGATTTCAGAGCATCTAGGGGTTGGTGGTGAATGTCAGGTGACTTTAAAACAATGGTAGAACTGCTGCTAGAGAGAAAACCAGAACTCAGCGCTGAAGAAATCAAGAATCTAGTTGAAGAAAAAAAACGGAGGATAGGAGCCGGTTATCTCACCGACCAAGGGGCACTATTCCTTGTAGCTGCTGACTTAGGCATCTCCCTAGAACGGGTCCCTGCTTCCAGTTTCCAAAAATTAAAGGATCTGTATGTGGGGGCACGAGATACCATTGTAGTTAGCAGAGTAATGTCCATCTATCCAACACGTACATTTACGAGAAGAGACAAGAACGAGGAAGTGAGGAATAGAACCCTAGCAATATTTGACGGGGATGTTACTTTAAGACTCAAGCTTTGGGAGAAGAAAGTAGAATTTCCCGAAGAGTCTGGTTTGCGTCCTGGCGACCTCATCAAATCAACCAAAGGCTACGTAAAATCTGGCCTTGATGGAAAACCCGTTCTGAATATTGGTGACGGCGGAACAGTAGAGATCTTTAAGGACCGTAAAATAGATATTCCTACTCTTGATCAATTGGCATGTGATATTTCTCAAATCTCTGATCAAACTGACAATGCTATAGTTTTCGGAAAGATATCATCGTCACCAAGGGTAGTGGATTATAGGAACATTAGGGCGCAGGAAGGAAAGGCACTTCAGTTCAATATATCAAACGAAGAAGGTTCAAGAACAATGCGTTGTATCGTTTGGAACATAAGCGAGTCAAGACTTCCCAAGATCCTGACAGTTGGCACGACCATAAGACTTGTAGGAGTTAAAGTTAAACACGGAAACGTCCAATACGGAAGCTCAGACTTGGAGATACACGGAGACGAAGGAACTACTTTAGAGCCTTCTACTGCAGGCAACGAACCAGATGTTCTATCTGTTAAATTGATTTCTGTCGGCAAAGATTTTAGGACAGGATACTTAGAATGCCTCGCTCTTGAAAAGAAGGGAAAGATTATTGAACTTAGAATAGATTCTAATTTGCTAAACAGCTCCGTCAAATCAGGAACCATAATTCAATGCATTCCAAGTATCATCCTTGGAAACCAAATAACTCTTTCTAGAGACGACTCTTATGTTAGTGAGATCGACGATGATGAATCTTCATTTCCACCTATAGAAACCCTCGAGAGCAAGATAGTAGATATTACCAATTCAGATCGTCCATATCTGGTCGAAGGAATCGTTCTACAGACACCGTCAGCCAATAATGTTACTACAAGAAATGGAGAGAGTATCTCACTTGCAGAAACGATATTGGGGGACGACACCGGGGAAATAAGCTTTATAGGCTGGAGGGAATTATCCAGTCTTATTAAGGATCTTAAAGTTGGTGAAAGGGTGAAAGTTCTAGGTGTTATTGCTAACAATGGCAGAGATGGCAGACTTCAGATCTCATTGAAACCTTACTCCAGCATAAAACAGATCGGTTGATTGTTGATCAGCTCTAGGGTGTGATTTTAGCAGGTCAGTCATTCCAGAATCCTCTTGTAAGCACGTATTGTTTCTCTGCCTCGAATACGCTTCTATATAACATGGGCTCATCTATACTATTGCGAAGTACTCTTGCAGCGGTATCGGCTCCGATACCATGACCAGACAAGACTATTATCGCTTTCTTACCGAAGTTGTTTATTAGAGAAGCAACCTTCCATGCACGATCAAATTTTCGGTTGTCGTCGCTGGAGATTTTAATTCCCTTAAGTCTCTTTACTATTATATTAGAGAGCTCGTAATCCGAAACATATGTTGCTGTAATCAGCCGGGACCTGCATTTCTTACAATGGATCGAATCAGACACATCTTTTGTTTCGAAGACTTTCTCCCATGTACCGCAACGAATACAGATTAGCCGATGCTTAGTACTAAGTAGCCTCTCCCTAACTAGTTCGATTACCCCTGTTTCTAAGCTCAAAGGCGCGGCAGCAAATCTTTGATAACGGTCGATTGTAGGTCTAGCCAGGTCAGTGAATTCGTCCACTTCTATCCAATTAAGCCGAACCAAACCGAACCTACATTCCTCAAAAATCTTATTTGTCATGGGTACATCATATTTTTCGTGTATGAGTTCTCGGATTGCTTCAGCACTCACTGGAGTCTTCATGTACCTATCGTATAAGAGCCTGGCTATTTTCTTGTCGTAAATAGAATCTTTGGATATGATGCCAAATCTCCTGCCGACGGTCCATATTTTCCAATTCATAATATAGGTGCCAGTGAAGGAGGCGATCAGAATTGATTCGCAATCTACCAATTCCTTGAATACTCGTTCAATGTGTAACTTACCAAGCCTGGCTGCCGAGGTGAGCAAAACTCGGTAAGCATCGGACCTACTCTCAATTATATATCCCAATTGAGATGACAGAACTGTCGAGAGAACTGATGCAAGCGTGTTGTTCACCTTTGTTCCAAATGGCATATGCAAGATTAACGCATTTTGTGGTCGGCAACTTTCGATCACAATCAATTTGGAGCTAGGAAGCTCCTTCAAATGTTGCAGACTTCTATTGATTATGTCTCTGCTTAAGAATACCTCCGATCTAGAACTCTTCCTTCGACTTTCAGCCACCAAAACCGCAGTTTGATAGTCTACCGGTATAGTCTCGCCTACCCAATAGGGCACATTCATAGTCATTCCATGTAGAGGTTCCACATTCACCACTAGTCGATTCTCATCAACTGAAATAATTTTCCACTGCATACCTTTCAACACAAATACGTTCCCTTTTTCTCCGTAATCCCCTACAAATTGTTGGTCAAGCATCCCTATTTTTCTATTCCCTACTATATCTATCACCTCAAATTTTTGAACATAAGGAATCATCGAAAGATTGCTGAAATAATACTTGTAGGACTTAAACGTATATTTGTAAGTACTATTAGCAAGATCTAATCTTATTAACGAAACATCCGCTAGTATCTTGAGCGACATCATCATATCAGCGATCTTCAGGTTTCGAAAAGGATAGGCTTTTCTAATTAGCTGAAATGCTTCACTGACAGAGACCATTGCTCTGACTTGCAAGGACAATCCGACAAGTTGATGTGCCATTACGTCAAATGGCTTCTGGTGGATGCCTTGATCCTCCATTTCTCCTTTCTTCGTGCGATATAATATTGCATGTGCTTCGAGTTCATCATCATGAGAGCTGGTAATAATTAATCCTTTTGCAGACTTACGATTGCTGTGTCTACTCCGACCAATCCTCTGTACAAGTTTGGAAATTTGTCTTGGCGATCCGTAATGAATAACTAGATCAACTGATCCGATGTCTAACCCCAATTCGAGGGAAGAAGTGCAGACTACTACACCTGCATGTCCCTCTCGTAACTTGTATTCTGTTTCCTCCCGACTAGTCTTAGAAAGAGAGCCATGGTGCACATCGACTCCGAATCTCGCATTCGATTTTAGGACTGTCCCGACATATTCTGCCTCGTCTCTAGTATTTGTAAAGAGCAAAATCGATGAGGTCTTGTGCATTAATGGTTCGATATAAGCTAAGATCAGCTGACAGACATCGTTTATAGTTCCGTTCACGTATTTGATATTTACATCATACTCTCTCATCGATCTGTCCGTTAGTACAGCGATTTTTCTATCTGTGCCAGCTATAAATTTTCCTGCCTCACGTGGATCTGCCACACTAGCAGATAATCCTATCCTCGTAAGTTTGTCCTTGGTAATCCGATCCAACCTCTCTAGGCAAATCGAAAGCTGAGACCCTCTTTCGTTTGGAAGTAATTCATGAACCTCGTCAATAATGACCCATTCTACTGTCGACATATGGTTGATAAGAGTACTATTTGTGAGAATGATACCTAAAGTCTCGGGAGTAGTTATTAATACGTCTGGGGGATTGCTGATCATTTTTCTTTTTTTGATTACACTTGTATCTCCATGTCTTATATCCAATCGCAAGTCCTGGCGACTCGCATATTTTTCTATTCTTCTAAAAACATCATTGTTAAGTGAGCGAAGAGGAGTCACATATATCGCCTTTATTCCCCCCACTTTGCTTGTAATTGAGTCCCTGATCTTCGTTAATACTGGCATAATCGCAGCCTCAGTTTTTCCAGAACCTGTTGGCGCAATCAGTATACAATCTATTTTCCTACAAATCACTGGAAGAGATTTATCCTGAATTTGTGTAAGGTTCGGAAACCCCTGGCTTCTATAGAATTCTCTTACCTTCTCTTCTATCCCCAAAGAAACTACGATCCGATGTCGGAAGGTTTGCCGGATGTCCCCCCTGAATTGTGTCGTGCATCGGACTTCTCGTATACTAATACGCCTATGAGACCAAGTATGAACAACCCGACAGCTATCCAGGCATAAGAGTCAAAATTTGGTATTGCTTCTACGCTCAATCAGTATCTACCCTTCAAATCTCCAATATAATTGTTGGTCGCATCATGGCATAAATCAATTATTTTTCTTCAGGATATTCATGTTCTATATATACTGCAAAATCTCGCGAGCTAAGTATTCCCAGAGGCTCGGTCGGATCGGCATCATCTATGACCAGAAGATGTCTAACCTGATTCTGCTTCATGACGTCTGCCGCTGTTTCAACGGAGGAGTAAGGATCAATTGTAATAATAGGAGTAGACATGATATCCTGAACAAGGATCCTGTTAGGGAGAACAACCTCTATGCAAACCCTTCTTACTAGGTCTCGTTCTGTGACAACACCTACTGGATTCTTGTTCGAATCCAGAACAACTAGTGCGGATGTCTTGTCCCTGTCCATTCTTTCTGCTGCTTCTTGAGCCGTGTTGGATTGGGTAATATATGATAACTTTGCATTCATTAAATTCTTGATAGAATACTTCATGAGTCTATAGCAGTTACCTCTCCTATAAACGATGTTCCTTCGAAGCTTCAGCAAACCTTTATCTAGTTTCTCTACTTGAAGGACTCATGCAGCCCCTATATGATATGATCTAACACGATTTAACCTATCACGTCTCCAAATGTATCACAAACCGGGCATCTGAAAAATTCAAAGATAATTAGAGTACCCTCAAAAGGATTAGAAAGCAATCTCCCCACGGTAATAATATTAGGCAATTAAGTCAGCGTGGAAGCATTAGCAATAAAAACCTCTTTCCCTAACTTTTATTCCTCGGATTATAGCCACTGAATAAAGGAGATATCTGAAGCACTTCGAATAGATCTGAGTGCTTTATATTCTGGAAACGGATCCCTCGTAACGCTTTAAACTAAACACGGCTTCTACGACCGCTAAAGGTTTATTCCAGGGGCTTTGAGCAATCATGGCGATGATCAGGGTAATTTGGGGGGAATTTGAGATGACAGGCAGAGTAATCATGTTGGTTTCGTTCTGAAGGCTCAGATATTCTGAAGCGGAGAAGCTTGGTGTTCATTCGCGTATCCTGTGTTTTATAGGGGTTTATAGAGGTTTGTGACTTATTATAACATATTCTACGCATTTTAGCGTCGACGTACTGCTACTGAAAGCCAGTAGGCATTTCGGGCTTTCCGATGCGTGCAAACCTCCCAGTAGGAGGGAATCAACCTTAGAATCAAAAAATGATAACTCATCCTAGACAACGAATAAGTGCGCTAAGCATGAGAAATCAAGGTATCGCTCACTAATCATGGGTGATGCTATTGCCAATTGATATTTTGACGCCAAGAAACCAACAAGCGGACATGGGAATTTTTTCATCAAGCTTAGCAAATTCTCTTAACGTGCCCAAAAATGGGTAATTCTGCGAAAATTATGTGGACGATCTAACCTAAGGGGTCAATTTGTTTTGACCAGAATAACTATTTGAGTATTTTTGGAACTCGTAAAATGGATAAGAGAGGATTTAATGCAATCGCAAGAAGCACCTGTTTACCTGAAGGCCATAACTCTCCGTGATCCAGCTGATGTCGAATGTATCAAGGAGGATCTCAATAAACAAATGATTATTATTATGAGAGTTACACCTCTTGCTCAAAAAAGCGTCGACGAGTTGCGAAGAGTAATCGATGAGCTCTATAAATATGTGCAAACTGCGGGGGGTGATATCGCCAGACTGGGCGAAGAACGGGTCGTAATTACTCCCGAAAAAGTGAAAATTTGGCGGGGAGCTTATGAGCTTACATAGAGAGTGTTTTACCCGAAATTAGACCATAACCCCATCTAATTAATGGGGGCTTTCTCCAGAAGTGGGGGCAGTCATCTATATTTGGCATTAAAGTTATCAGATAAGTTTCACGGCCTCTTCGACGAGCGGATGTTGTGTGTGTATTTTCAAGATCCGACTAATAGATCCTGCTAGATTCTGGGCTTTGCTCTTTTCTCCGTGATTCACGATTACCCTTCGTAGTTTTGGTTTCAGTCTTTTTACATATGCCAAGATCTGGCCATAATCTGAATGGTTTGCGAGCCCCTCAAAGTTTTCCACGCTACACCTAACGGCTAGTTTCGCGTCATTAAACATGAGGTCTTTTTTCCCTTCCAAGAGATTGCGTCCAGGAGTATTAGGTAACGTGTAAGACGTAAAAACCACAGCGCTATTAGGTTCATCTCTCATTTGGCTTAAATAGTAGAGGGAGGGACCATGCGTCAACATTGACGACGGTGCTATTATGATATGTGGGCCTTTCCTTAGTCTTTTCGATTCGACGATCTGAGAATTCGGGGGCCTGAATAAGTTTCCTAAATACTGGTCAAGCTCCCGCTTGATTTCTTTTGAAAGATATTCTAGATATGATTCGTAGATCGAACTTGCTTCATCAACTGATCTTTCGATAAGAATCTTAGCTGAAAGCGTATTACCCATAGAGGCATATCTACCCAAAATCAATAATAGCTCTTGAGAAAGTCCTAAAATGGGAACAGGAAAAAGCAGGTTTCCGCCTTGTGAGATAGTACTGTTGATTAACATAGCAAGTCTTTGATTTGTTTCATCTCTGGGTTGAAATATATCCTCCTTCCCACCAAAGGTTGATTCGACTATAAGCGTCTCTACTCGCTGAAAGTTCCAGAAGGCGTTTTCCAAGGTCAAAGATCTTCCAAACTTAAAATCTCCGGTGTAGACTAAATTGTGGTCACCATTCCCAAAGTGTAAATGTGTGATTGACGAACCAAGAATGTGGCCCGCATTTGCGAGAGTTAGCCTGATATCAGGGGTGATGTCTGTGACTACTCCGTACGGCAATCCTATCATATGGGTTATAACATCTTCGACTTCAATTGACGTAGAACTCATGGCTACAGATTGTCCTCTGAATTGTGAATTGTGTTTGAGAAGCAAGTACGTCAACGGAACCGTTGGCTCAGCGCAATAAATAGGTCCCTTATAGCCATACTTAAGCAGCATGGGCAAGAAGCCTGAGTGATCTAGATGTGCGTGACTTAATAATACACAATCAATGTCATCTATGTTGAGACCGGTTATGTCAAATCTTGGCACAGTGCTAGCAATTTCATTAGAAAATAGATTCATCCCGCAATCAAGTAGAATGTTGCTCTCATTCGTGGTAATTAGCATACAGGATCTCCCAAGCTCATTGAATCCTCCTAATGAGACTAAGCTAACTTCTGTTCTTTCATTTAATCTAGGTCGGAAGATTTTTTCGCCCACTTCCTTGTAGAATCGAATCCTCTCATTCACTCTTCGTACTAACATGCTGTTGATCTGCTCATATATCTCAAGGTTTTTGGGTGATCGTCTAACTAAAAACTTCCAGCCAGTTTTTTCCGATAAGATTGCACTTTCTTGATCACCTATCGAGAAGTCTTTCGTCATGTTCTCGATGAAAGCAGTTGCTTCACCAAGAGCAGGATCAAACAAAATACTTGAAATTTTAATACCAGCGGGAAAGGCGCTCTTTACCACCTCTATAGATTCTGACTCCGGCTTCCTAATTGATTCATCAGTTCGTACAACAATCCTCTTTTTTACGTTATTGACCATATCAGAAATGATACTATTGTTGAGAATAAAATACGCCGGATTGGTTGATACTAGTGCGATTCTGGGCCCTTCATATTCAATGCGCGTTAGCCCCGATTCTGATGGCAAGCTATTCAATATTTTTGCCATGATATTATGTCCTGTCTGTTCAGGAATCATAGGCTACCATCATTCGTATTCTATAAATATAAATGCTTGACGTAAAACTTTTCTATTCCTACTTACTGGATGCCTCGCGTATTAAAAAGTGAATTTTAATATTCAAAAAAAGTTACCTTTACCTCCCTTGACCGATTTCGCATTCCTGTGCTTTGATACTTCGTTGCCATGAAGAAAAGCGCTAATAAACGACATCATGATATAATAGAGATATCTATATAGCGAATGGCTCCCTGATTAAAATAAAACAGCAACTTTTTAGTTAGACAAGAAGTCATAAACGCATAAAGCCACCCACCGTGAGACGTTAGGAATACTTGTCACTATTCTTGAGCCTTTCCATAATTGATGCTTTAGTTGTGGCCGTCATCCCCTTTACCGCATGCTATTGGGTGAGCAGGGTCCCCTCCTTAGTTGAACATTTGATCCATTCTGGGCTCTGGTCTAATTTCGGCTGCCGCTGGACTAGTAAAGGTCATAATCACTATCAGTGTTACTATTAACGCTTACAAAAATAGTGACACTGCGTTCTGCTTGTTAGATTTGTCCATATATCCAGCCTCAGTGACTATTATGGCTATCCATATGGATTTTAGGCCATTTAGCATATACTACAAATCCAGTTACAGAGTTGAAAAGATTTGATCTCCTGCTACATTACTGAACGTGAGGATTGTTGTAAGGGTTCAAACAGAGGGAAGGCTGAATAATTTGATTTTGCCGCCCTTAGCAGTATCCTAATGCTATTATATACATCCCTTAATTGGGGAGAAACGGTTATGACTAAGATAATTTGACAATAAAGTAACTTTGTGATAATCTTCATTTGAAAGACGAATCGCATTTGATGGAATTGCCTAGGAAGATATTGATAGGATCAGCTGTTATGGGCGGATTAGGGGATTTCATCCAACAGCTTGATAACAACCTTTCAAGAATAGCTTTTATCAGCGGCAAGATCGTAAAAGAAAGAACCGAGGGTATTTGTCAAAAATCTCTAATCGATGCGAACCTAGCAAATTTCAATTGGTATGTCGCAGGTGATGCTACTCTCTATGAATCCGGAAGACTCTCCAATTTGCTTACCACATATTCTCCTGATGTAATTCTTGGAATAGGAGGAGGACGCTCTGTCGATCTCGCCAAAATGACGGCATTTAGCTTAGGCAGGTCGTTCATAAGTATCCCCACATCAGCCTCACATGACGGTATATCGAGTCCGTTCGTTTCAATAAGGGGGACGAACAAACCATATTCCATAAGGACAAAGACGCCCATTGGAGTTTTGGCAGATGTAGATCTGATGTCCAGGGCACCACGTCGGTTGATGGTGAGCGGTTGTGGAGATCTTGTGGGCAAGATAACAGCGGTCAAGGATTGGGAACTTGCTAGAGATAACGCAGAAGAATATTATGGCACCTACGCAGCAAACCTTGCATACTTGAGTGCGAAGATCATCCTTGATGAAGGGCAAAACCTTCTTGCAGATGGATTGCATGGATTAAGAACTATCGTCGAAGCATTGATCAGCGCTGGTGTGGCATCATGCATTGCGGGAAGCAGCAGACCATGCTCTGGTTCAGAGCACCTTTTTAGTCATGCTGTCGAATTTGTGGCAGGCAAGTATGCTGGGCTTCACGGTGAGCGTGTAGGCATCGGAACGATTATGATGGCTAAGCTACATGGCTTGGATTGGGAAAAGATATCGGAGACTTTATCCAGTATCGGAGCTCCCACTAGAGCCAAACAAATCAATTTGACCGAAAATGAAGTGGTTGAATCATTAGTATTAGCTAGCTCTCTGAGACCTGAAAGATATACGATCCTGACGAGAGAAAAGTTAGATAAGAATGCGGCATCCGATCTTGCAAAGAGAGTGAAAGTCATATAAATATCTCGGATTTGTATAACGATTACTGAGAAGACATTAACTATTCTTTCTCCGGCTTTGCATCTTTGTTCTCTTTCTGAATATCTTCTTGATTTACGTGCTCTTCAATAAATCTAACTGTCTTTATTGAAGGGATATATTTGAAAATTTCATTTGATACCGCCCCCTTTATGATCTGTATTCCGTCTAGAAGAAAGGTTTCCTGGGGTAAAGTCAGTTCAAGTACCGGGCCCTTCGTTTCGAATTGTATCTTGTCGTCTGTTAATGGTATCCATCTTTTCATCAATGACCTAACCTTCTCGTCATCTACTAGAATTTGTTTAACAACATTGATATCATAGAGAAGAGCTCTTCCAGCATATCTGTGATTGAAATCAAGCTGAACCCTACCCGATCCTATGTACCTAACTATTCCCTTCCGCTTCTCCATTTCGACTTCGTCTCCGATAGAGATCTCGTCTGCTTTTTCACCAAGTTTCCTCTGTGGAATCATTCGAATTTTGCTAGGATCCCTCTCTCCAAAGCCCTTATCTGGTGGGATTTCAACATTAATCCTATCTCCCTCATTTGCAGAGAAGAGGACTTCATCTAAGCCCTTCAAAACCCATCCCTCACCTACAGAAATCAATTTCGGTTCATACCTACGTGAAGGATCGTGAATACCAGATTTTTTAGCATCCTCTTCTATTGTCGTTTCTATTATGTTACCATTATCCTTAATCTTTGCTGTGTAATCTAAAAGTATGAGTGAACCTTTCTCCAATGGCATAGATGTCGCTATCGAAATACCATATATTAAGTTTGAGTGTTCCTTCTAAGCGATCCGCCTCTAAGAATTTAGTGATTTGATAGCAACAGGTACGGCTTCTGACTTTGTGTTGATTCCCATAATATTCAGTGTAGACATAATGGAAGACATAGTTCGGATGACTTGATAACGATCCACCATCCCCATAGAACCAATCCTAAATACTTTTCCCTTTAGCTCCCCAAAGCCCCCAGCAATTAGCACACGAAAATGCTCACTTAGTATCTTTCGAAATATCTTGTCTTCAACGCCAGGCACGTAATTTAAGGCTATTACAACATTGCTCCTTGCCTCTGGATGTGCAAAAGGTGTGAATCCTAGTTCGCTCAAGCCGTTATAAAATGCATTGGCGCACCTTCGATGACGTTCAATCCTTTTTTCAATTCCTTCTTCTAGAACCATCTCTAAAGCTTCTTGGAAAGCGTAGAATAGGGGCAATGCCGGGGTAAATGGAGTTTCGCCGCTCTCATCAAAATACTTGAAGTATCTTTTCAGATTAAAGTATTGAATTGGGGGTGGGCTTTCAATCATCTGCTTCTTTGCCTTGGTACTAATCGATATAGGGGATACACCAGGAGGGGCAGCGAGGGCTTTCTGAGATGCAGTCATACAGACGTCTATACCCCATTTGTCTACAGGTAGCTCATCTCCCCCTAAAATAGAAACAGCGTCAACAATAAATAAAGACCCATATTTCGAGCAGAGTTCTCCGAGCTTTTCTAGATACCTTAAAGTCGTCCCCGTCGACGTCTCATTATAAACTGCGTAAAGCGCTTTTATATTGGTATTTTCTTCAAATGCTTCGCTTATGTCTTCAAAAGGTGGATTTTCACCAAATTTAGAATTTATACGTATCGATTTACCACCCCAGTTATCAATAAGGTCAGCCAACCTGCCCCCAAATTCACCATTAACTGGTATTATTACATTATCGCCTTTTTTCACCAAATTGACGACGGATGCTTCTACTGCACCGGTGCCAGAAGCTGTCAAGAGGATTATGTCATTTTGAGTTTGGAAGACGCGTTGGGTTTTTTCAACTATGCTCCGATAAAGGCCTCTAAAATCATCGCTCCTATGATTTATTATGGGGGAAAGCATAGCATTCATCACTCTGGCTGGGACATTCGTAGACCCGGGTAGCATTACCAAGTATTCCATTCAATCTCAATAACACCGGGCATTATCCGTTATTTATACAATTACGTTTATTACCTGAGCAACTGATCGTGTATTTATCAAATTATCATGTTAGTTAAGAATCATAGACGAAAAGTTTTAGAGTATTCAGAAAGAATTGGTTGTAGTACAGTAGTATCTTTTAATTCAGAAGATACGTTCTATCTTACAGGTTTTTGGGGGGAATCCGTAGCCATTTGTTCGGCGGATAGGACCAAAATCGTTACGCCTCCTTTGGAGACTTCTAGGGCGGAGCAAACAGCAATTTCATGTGAAGTGATATCAGCTGATAGAGGAAATGATACTCTGTTACGCGTTCTTGACGAATTAACTGGGAAATCAGTATGCACAGATAGCACAGACTTTCATACGATCGTAACCATGTTGGAGAAATTGGGTGAAAGTAATGTTAAAGCGAACAATAAGCCGTTTACTCTAAGCCGAATGGTAAAGGATGCAGATGAAATAGAAAAGATTTCTAAAGCAGCAAGCATAATTGATCGGCTATTCCAAAAAAGTGTTGAGGAGATTAGGGAAGGCAAAACAGAAATCGAACTACTGGCGATGTTAGTTTCCGAGACATTTCTGCTGGGAGGAACGCTTGTCTCTTACAAAGGTACTCAATATCCATTTATTATTGCCGGAGGTCCTAATGCAGCTTTTCCTCATTCCTCGATCACAACTCGACCTTTATCAAAAGGAGACACAGTAGTTGTAGATCTAGTAGTACAGTACGATGGCTATGTGGCAGATGCTACAAGGACCTTTGTTATTGGTCAAGCAAATACCGAAACAATGGAAGTTTATGAATGTGTAAAGGAAGCGCAGGAAATTGGGTTGAAGTCCTTGCAGTCGGCGAACACTTTTGGTGAAGTTGATGAAGCTTGTAGGGAGGTGATCACTAAGAGAGCATTTGGAAACAGATTCATACACGCAACAGGCCATGGGATAGGATTAGAAGTGCACGAACTCCCATGGATCAGGCAAAATGAGAAGGAGCTAGTGAAACCAGGAATTGCCGTGACAATTGAGCCAGGAATATATTTGAATGGAAAATTTGGAGTACGAATCGAAGACAGCGTCACAGTCAAAGCGGGTACCGGAAAAGACAAAAACACAGAGAACAAAAACCTGATCTTCAATCTAAATAGTTTTCCTAAAGATCTTATCTGTCTAAACTAGTTTCAAACGCATAGCATCTTTCTTTCAACGATGTCTATAATTCCCTCCGCGATGCGTTCTTTAGGTTGGAGACGCAGATGTGAAATGTTCTTGTCTCGATCGATAATGTACACTTCATTGTAATCCGATCCGAATCCTGTCTTCTCGTTTCCCACATCATTGGCGACGATTAAATCCGCGCCAGACTCCAGGAGTTTCTCGTATGCTTTTTCAATCAGACGTGTGGGCTCGAGTTTGTACTCGGCCTTAAACCCTATCAAGAAAACATCATATCCACAGACTTCCTTGACCTTTTCTATTATTTTGTTGATTGGGATGAGAGTAATGTCCACTTTACCCGTGTTGCTCTCCATTTTATTACTTAGCCTCTTAGCTACAGAGAAATCTGAGGTAGCAGCTGCTAGAATCACCGCATCATATCTCCTCCCAGATAGCTCTGACATCACTGATTCGAACATTTCTTGAGCCGTGTTTACCCTGTGAATTGAGATGCTACGATGCTCCAAATACATGCTAGGATCCGCAGAACCATGTCCATAAATCACGGTCACATTCCCTCCTCTGTCATAGGCATCCTTCGCGAGAGTCATGCCCATCTTTCCGGAACTCATATTCATAATCACCCGTATAGGGTCAATATACTCAATAGTACTACCCGTAGTAATCAAGAAATTTTTTCCTACTAGTGGCTTGTTTTTACTCTTGGTACAGCTATTCAAAATGTATTGTAAGACCGCTCCGGCAGAAGCTACCTTTGCCTTTCCTTTTTCAATTCTTGGCTCCAGGAATTCTACTCCATTTATTTTGAGTCTATTGATGTTTTCTTGTATGATCTTATTGTAATACATTGTTTCGTGCATAGCAGGACAAATTAGAATGGGGACCTTTGAGCCAAGTGCAACAGTTAGTACAGAAGTTACTACAGTATCATCTATTCCGTTCGCGAATTTTCCGATGGTATTTGCAGTAGCGGGATAAACAATAATCAAATCCGAGGTAGAGGGATCAGTCAATGAAATGTGTTCCAAATTACCGGTCAATTCAGTGATCACATCATTTCCAGTAGCCCATCTCATCATTTCTTGAGTCAGGAACGTTTTGGAAGTTACTTGACTCATAACTGCGTAGACTTCAGCTCCATGTTTAACTATCAGTCTGGCAAGGTCAACTGCCTTGTATGCAGCAACACTTCCTGTGATGCAAAGCAGGACAGTGATATCAAGCAGCTCATCTCCTTCCTCACAGTAAATATCCCTAGACGGACGACGCATCATTTTCCTCATCTTATTCTGACACCACATTGCTTCAAGAATCCATCATATTCTCTTGGATCCATGTGGATCGTGTTTTCATCGCTAGGAAATAGTCCTGATTTAACGTCACGAGAATATGTTTGAACTGAATCGGTGATTGAATGGTCTAGATCCAGGTACTTCTTTACAAACCTTGGTTTCATCTTCTGATAAATTCCTAGCAGATCATAAGATACCAAAACCTGACCATCACACGAGCATCCTGAACCTATACCTATAGTTGGTATCGATAGATTCTTAGTTATTATCTCAGCAACCTCTACAGTTACCATTTCAAGTACGATGCTAAACGCTCCTGCCTGTTCGATCGCTTTTGCTTCATTTAGCAGCTTAAGAGCTGACTCCTTCGTTTTTCCAACTGCTCTTGTGAAATTCCACATATCCGAAGTCTGAGGCTTGTATCCTATATGTCCCATAACCGGTATTCCTACCTTAACCAAACCATTTATTCGATCGCATATCTCTTTGCCTCCCTCTATCTTGACCGAGTCAGATCCTGCTTTGACTAGCTTGACAGCATTTGATATCGTCTTATTAATGCTGCCATGGTAAGAGCCAAATGGCATATCTACAGTTACCATAGCTCTGTAAGTTGCCTTGGATACGCCTTTGCTGAATAGCAACATCTCAGACATTCTTACCGGTCTAGTATCCTTATATCCGAGCATAACCATCCCCGCACTATCTCCCACAAGAATTATGTCGACTCCACTCTTGTCAATAATCGATGCCATAGAAAAATCATAAGCAGTCAGAACAACCAGCTTCTCCCCTTTCTTTTTCGCATCAATTACATCATACACTGTCTTCTTCCTTTCGTGATTGCTATCTGACCGCATGCATATTCGAACCTCCCAAACGGATGAGCTTTAAGCTTTCCTGCAAATTGTTACCATTATCAAAATCATCTATTATGCTTGTTAAGGATTTCTCGGTTCCATTTCCAAGTTTTAGTATCGTCTGAATTAGAATGGGAATTACCCTTACTACGTTATCCACTATGGATATATTCGCATGTACAGCCGTTCTAGAGAGTGGGTTCAAATCCACGGTTATTACTTTTTTTCCCAATCTAACCAAAGCTTTCGTCCTATCTCCATCTTCCATTGGTACAAATACAGTATCAGCGGTACCAATACCTCTCTGATCAACATGATTCCGTGCTCCACTTAGTTGTGGGATGATCTCGGACCTGTTTACCCCAGTTCCTAAAACATTTGTTGCCCCGAATTTTTCTAGATAATTCTTGATGGCTTCTTCTCTTTGGATAGAATGATAAAAGAGATTTATTTCTATTAATGCACCACTAACCATACTAAGATCTATTATTTGCTTGGCACATAATGCAGCAAAGTTCCCGTTGACGGAAAGGACGGGATGATTAGAAATGAGTAACATTGCGGCAGCTGCCCTAATGGCATTTCTGGCATTTTGTGAAGTATTCTCCCCGATAAGATAGTCAAAAGCCTCTCCCCTGCCGTGTGCGATAAGACCTTCCTCCGCCACAAGCCCATTTCTCATCCCCTCAACAAGCTTTTCTCTGATTCGCAGAGATTCTACCCTGGGATGATCCTCAGGGATTTTAATTTGCATAGCCGTACTCACAAATCATTCTTGCACCAAAAGGATCTATATTAGATTCTATAAGTGTGCCTTTAAAATCATTCAAGCGCGACCGCACCTGTTTTGTCTTTTCTCTCCTTACTATCGTGAATACCGTTTGCCCGTATAATGCAACACTACACTTGAATCCTGCCGATTTGATCGCTTCGATTGGGCCCTTACATGGACCTTTGGCCAAGCCTAAATCTTGTACAAATTCAAATGATTCATCTAGGAACTCCTCTACATTGTCCATCGCCTTGAGTTTATTTAACAGCCTGTAAGACAGTTTATTTCTATCAATATCATTAATTGTTGGATTTTTTAGAATCGTTTCCGTAGATATCGGCGCTATGCAAAAGATAACTGCAACGTAATCATGGAGATCCTTCTTCATCGTGAGACCTCTCCCCGGAGCACCAGGTTTTAACCTGATCTCATAACCTCCAGCAAATAGGGCAGCAACGGTACCTAACCCCGTTCTGCAGGTGAGATCTGCGCAATGAGCTACTTGGGCAGCTTCCACAGTGGTAAGACCTGTTCTTAAGGATTGGTTTAAAGCGTATGATAAGCTCAGTGCTGCCGCTCCACTCGAGCCAAGCCCATAACCAATCGGAATCTCCGTTCTGTGATCAATCTCAATAAAAACCGGACTAGTAGCTAACTTAAGGTAGTAGTCAGCAACATATGACGAAACTGGTGCATTTGACACTCGTACACCGTCGATTGAAATGCTATGACCTTTCATCTCACTCTCGAATGTTCTAACTGTCGTCGATATACCCTTGGCTATTGAAAACCCTGCACCAACCGAACCCTGGTTAAGCAAATCAGCCCCAACTTGTTCTGCAGGAGCAAATATTCCTGTGATGTGTCCCGGGCTGAATGATGTAGCCATGGCGATAAGGTCGGAGACTGTTGTCGCCATAATAACTTTATAGTTTATTGACGATATAAAAATAATGTTTAATTAGTTTAAATGTATATAAATCGAATTGGTCTCATACGCTCGACGTCTTCAAAAAATAGGGAGTAGCATGCTTGTATCATTGCCGATTGATTGGATACGGCAAAATGGCCTTGACAAGGGCGACACTCTTTTAATCGAATTGAGCAATGATAACTCTATCGTAATTTTTCCAGCTGAGGATAATAATGAAATCGTAAGAGACTTTGGCATAGATTATCCCACTAGAGCTGTCGATATTCTTATTAACCAGCTGTTCGGTGCCTACCTTTTAGGTTACGACAATATCAGGATTACAGCCAAGACACCTATAGACTATGAGGACAGAGAAAAAATTCTAAGCGCTACAAGTAAACTTGTTGGCCTTGAGATTGTTGACGAAGATAGTCTCAACATCGACTTTCAATTTCTCATAGATGCGAGTTCACTTGATGCACCAAAAATCCTACGCAGGATGAGCGCGATAATTAAAGGTATGATGAGGGACGGACTTAAGGCCGTAGTGAACAAAGACACGCGGATCATAAAACTCATAGTAAGAAGGGATGACGAAATTGATAGACAATATTTTTTGCTTGTTCGTTTAATTAGAAGTGCGATGCTGAGCCAACGCATAGCCCATAAATTGAATTTAAGCAACATCGATATACTAGATTATAGGGTAGCTGCTAATCATCTTGAAAGTGCTGGTGACTACGTGGCAGAGTTTTCGTCTTCTATTCCTAGATTATGGGGAACCGAATCTAGAGACGAAATTGTTGAGGCTGGTATGATCGTCGACGATATGCAACACAGCTCAATTAGCGCATTCATTGCCAAGGATAACTTGCTAAGCGAGCAGGTAATGAAATCGTATTCGAAATTTTCGGATGCAGCTAGCACAATCAAGCAAAAATCAACTCAGGGTTCACGATCTGATCCAAACATATCAATTCTGAATTCCATCTACTCTATGGATAGAATTGCTAGATGTTGGGTCGATATTGCCGACCTAGTGAAGCCTTCATATCACAAATCACAATATTCGTAGTATCATCTTCTCAGCTTGGCGAATCCTTCTCGGTTGCGCCATGAAGGATGATGTACTATGACTGCGAGTCTCTTCATACTTTTTGAGCTCTTGCTTGGCTTTTCGGAATAAGGAACTTCAAATGGTAACGTCTGTTTGTCTCCAACCATAACGTAATTAATAGCCAAGTGCTAAAAAAGGATTATGGTACAGCGCAACGGATGTTGCTAATACTAGTGTTCGGCGTTGGTTGGTCAAAAATCGTTACGCTCATGCAACTTAACCGTGATAGTACGTGGTTGATTATTTGATAGAAATCGATAAATCAGGTATTTGGTTCGGAACCGAAATTGACAAGGTTTTCTTAACCACTAGAATTTCAAAAACCGTATTCTAACTGTTTGTAAATGCACATGCAAACTAAATATCTTGAGCAAATTCTTTATGTGTTTTCTATTATAACTTCTTTTCTTATTTGGAAGGTGACCATTCAAGTATTCACTTCTAGTCCCAAATTGTTGGGCGTAACTTTGCTTAATGCATTCTTCAGGTCAGGCTCATTGATACAGTGTTTGAATCTTAATCATCCATGAATATCTCAATTCTTTAAATAAAACGGTTAAAATTCTGGCACAGTCTGAACTATGCTTCCCTAACTTTCCATTTTAAATGTGCCCCTCTTCCTCACTATTAAGGCGTTAAAATAAATATCGTTCTTACAAGTCTGTTGTGGCTTTTATGCCTCCAAAACCAATTCAGCTTTTGGGAGAGTAGAGTCTGTCCATCGCTAAAATCACATTAGCATTAGATATTCCAACTACGAATAGAATAGTGGTTCACAACTTTACTAACAGACTTGGGCCACGCAGTAAGTCTACAACAAATAGTAAGGGTAATGGTTAATGTCCATACGTCTGTTATATCTACTATCACAGCAGACGGCCTAACGAACAGAGCACTTTTCAGAATCCTCTGAGTATAGTTCGATCCCTGTAGATTCTGATATGTTTATAGTGATAGTATGATCTCTCTTTATTATTGTAATAGTACCGGATAACGAAACCGACTAGGGAAGTGCAATAGCTCGATATATCTGGATAAAGCGAATTATCGTTCGGCATAACAATAAGGATCGACCGAAGTCTTTGTATCGGGATATGGGGCCACAAAAATGCATCAGACTGCCCTGTTTTCTAATTAAATAGAGCGATATCCATTTGACAATGGACAAAAATCTAGGTCCTACTACTTATCAAAAACACTCAATTTTTCGAAGGCGATGATAAGGCATTATTCCTTAGAGCAGATGAAGGAGTCGGATATTCTTATGTTATCATCTAATATTGTAGCTTCAATGCACCTTTCGTCTATCGTTACTCTACTATCACTGCGTTCCTTTAAAAATATATGACTTTCATGTTACTGATGATTCTCTAGTTGCAAACATTTTTCCTATGTCACTAAGTTTGTTAGCTCTATTTCTGACACTAATACATTAGGACCGATGAAATCAAAAAACCACACTATCCATATTAGATACCAATACCGTATTTTTTTCGCGCTCTCGTATTATGGATAAATAACGGCCATGGAATCAGCTCATCAGAGATTGTCATCCCTCAGTTTTTCAACCTGTTTCGTTGCAAAATATTATTTGTGAAACCCACTTAAAACTACCCATACAGTCGCGGGCTCGGAGGGATTTGAACCCTCGCCCTGACGCTTAGGAGGCGTCCGCGCTGTCCATTTTTCGCCTGAACAAGTATCTCTTTTGCCCAGTCTGCGCCACGAGCCCACATTCCGAACGGTTCCGGATCATTTATTCTAGCAAAGGGTAAGATGATGTCTTGTTATATATTTATACTCTACTTTCATTCGAGAAAGATGTGTCTTAAACATTAAAATGATATGATGCAAACTAGTATCATAAAGCATCTGGATGCATTTCTTGAACTTGACAATCTCTCTGCTGATATCTCATCCAGAGAACATCCGGACCTTCTCAAGTACTGATCTATATCCAGAGAATAGCCATAATAATACAAAAAACAAAAAAAATTATGACCCCTTTCTGGTACTAAGTAACATAGTATCTCCTTTTTAATATAATAACAGGAACCAACCAGAAAAAGGTGACCATACCTAAGTACCAATTCTCAAGTGATCCCCCAATGTATACAGCATCATGAACAATGATCCCTGCGATCAGCCAGCTCACCAGTTTTTGCACACCCCGATTAGTCATCAGATGCTTAGATATAATGAATCTAAATGTAGCAGCCATAAAACAGCTGAAGATGAAAAGGTAGATCCAGGTACCGCTATCAAACAATCCAAAGCTAGTAGAATATACTCCGAAGGGTATAGGCATTAATAAAAGTACAACCGGGAGAGCTATTGGGCGTAGCGAAGGAATCTTGTATGTTTCATATCTGCTCAGAGCTGAAATACCAGTTATATATGCTAATTCTGACAAGCTTACTGTCAATGTTCTAAATAATTCATAATCGGAGGAATCTTTTGCTATAATCATCAAATGAGGGCTACTACCCAGAAGTATATTGAGTAGTCGTGTCGTTCCCATAATCACTGGACCAACAGATGAATCTTTTAAGAGAAAATCGTAAGCGAATATGACAGAAATGAGTAAGAAAACAATAACAAAGGTAATATTGGAAATCATGAGGCTGATTGCCACTGATATTGATATGAGTAACAATGCAAGTATGATGGCATTTCTGGGTACAACTTTTCCTGCTGGGATAGGACGATTAGGACGTTC
This sequence comes from Thermoproteota archaeon, assembly GCA_046729835.1. Classification (GTDB taxonomy): domain Archaea; phylum Thermoproteota; class Nitrososphaeria; order Nitrososphaerales; family Nitrososphaeraceae; genus TH5896. The sequence continues at coordinate 16,590 of JBKPHJ010000384.1, read as the reverse complement.
CTTCTGATCTATTTTTCTATCCGCTAGATCATTCAAGATGACTCCAGTAGCGTACAAACACGCTGAAATTAGGATAAGAAGGATTACGGTTTGTATTTCGATACTGTTCTGTATATTTGATGAAAAGTATCCTGCCATAACATTAGAAGGTAATGTAAAGAGGTTAGGCACTCTAATTAACGTCAAATAATTCTTGATTTGTTGCGTACTCACTTTCAATCCGTCCTAATTAAACGTAGGAGTACAAGCAGTTAGCGATAATCCTTGCGGCGTTCCAGGTCTCCTTTCCGATCGATCTAATCGATAAGGGTAGTCAAATTTAGAGGTTAGGAATAAATGTAGTGACGATGAGTGTGTTATAAGAAGTGGCCTCCCCTGTAGCGACGGGTGATGAAGGAATAGTGTTGAAATTAGAAGAAATGAAGGTAGAAGAATTGTATCACTGTATTTTCGAACGGAAGGTTTTTTTGTTTTATAAGGATTCTCAGCAGTTCCTTCATTGCTACGAGATCGAAGATAGCGAGCTGGTAAGCGAAATCATGGAACATCCTGAAAATCTCAAAGAGATAATAAGAAAACACAGCACTAGTGAAAAGACACAATAACATTATATATAGTGATATAAGGGATAGAGTTACAAGATGTCAACACAGAATAATAGCACCGATAAACCAAGAAATGCGGTCTTCATAGGCAAAAAACCTCTCATGACATATGTAACTGCAACTTTGGTTCAGTTGGCAAATGAACCTACTGTAGTTATTAAAGCGAGAGGGAAGAGTATTACCAGGGCAGTTGATGTGGCTCAAATCATCGTAAAGCGCATGGATACTCTGGGTTATAAAATTGGACCCGTAAAAGTGGGGACGGAGACTGTTTCCTCCGAAGACGGTAGGACCCGTAACGTGTCTACAATAGAAGTTTCGATCTCTAGAACAAAATAATCTGTCGTAATTAGTTAGTTCTATTCTTTAAGCGATAGAAAATATTGGCGACAAATTCGGATCCTGCTGTACGTATGACCCATTTGTTTGATAAATGTAACGTAGATGACTTTTGGAAGCCGTTCAATAAGTTTGTTTTGAGTGTTTCCGTTGATTATTCTTAAATATCGTGTCTCCAGTAATTGTAAATGATTTGAAGAAGCATCTTATCGTATGTAACGTGGTGGGTCTAGAATCATCTCACATATTTTCGGAGAAGCTACCGAACATCCAAAAAATTGCAGACCAAGGAGCTTACTGCTCGGTTATGCCTGTCTTTCCTGCGGTAACATCGACCGTGCAAGCAAGTTTACTGACAGGTAAGTATCCGAATCGACATGGAATAATTTCAAATGGAACTTATGACAGATCAAATTTTTCTGTTTCATTTTGGGAGCAATCTAGCTCGTTGGTCGAGTCCCCACGAATATGGGATATCTTAAAGAAGAATCATGCGGCAGACTTGAGGACTTGTGTTCTTTTCTGGCAAAACACTCTTTATGCAAACTCTGATATTATTCTAACTCCTAGACCTATTCATCTTGAAAATAGAACAATTATGTGGTGCTATTCGAAACCCCCAGGTTATTATGAGAATGAAATAATACCTAGGTTAGGTGATTTTGATCTTTCCTCCTATTGGGGCCCCTTGGCATCCTCCAAATCAAGCGAGTGGATAGCCGCTGCAACGGTAGATACTTTTGAAAAGCAAAGACCCTCTCTCCTATTGACATATTTTCCTCACGTCGATTATTCAGCTCAACGATTTGGAAAAACCAGCAGCGAGGTGCGAGAGGACCTTTTGAAATCGGATACTCTAGTAGGAAAGATCATTGAAAAGGTTAAGGGTTTAGGTCTCTATGATTCCACAGAGTTCGTAATCTTATCAGAATATCCCTTTAATGATGTGACAAGATTCATCGACTTGAATCGTCTACTGCGAGACGAAGGTCTTATAAAGGTTAGAGAAATTGGTGGTTACGAATTCATCGATCTCGAGTACAGTGAGGCCTTCGCAATGGTCGATCATCAGGTAGCTCATATTTATGTAAAGAATTCAGAATTCATTGAATTGACCAAAAGGATATTACACAGAACTCCAGGGATAGATGCTGTACTGTCAACAGTTGATGACAAACATGAATACTTAATTGATCATCCAAGAAGTGGGGATCTGATAGCTATATCCGAGAGAAATAAATGGTTTACCTACTACTGGTGGTACGATGATAATCTTGCTCCTCCTTTTGCTCATGCTGTCGACATACACAGAAAACCTGGCTACGACCCTCTCGAGTTATTTTTTGATCAAAAGAAGAGGTCTATTCCTCTTGATCCCAGCCTAGTCAAGAGTTCTCACGGACATCTGCCTGGGTTGGACTCCAAAGCTTCTTCTTCCGTATTCATAACAAGCAATAAGGATGATAGGGTTGCTTCAATCTTAACTCGAGACTCGGTAACGTCTGCAGATATAGGATCATACCTTATAGGATGCTGCATATGATGTGATGATAGTTGAAATACTCAGTTACCCTGAGTTCCTTCACAAAGATATGCGAACCGCTCACTAATACCTTATGCATTCTCAACGAACTCGGATATGATGGCGTTGAATGTGTTGGAGAGGGCTCGAAAGCCAATGATTTGCAAGGACTCAAGGAAGTTTTGCTAACGTATAGCTTGGAAGTTTCGGGTGTTACTGGAATGTGGGGTAGGAGCAGTAATGAAGCAAGTGAAAGGCGATTGTTGAGTCTTGATGCCGGTAAGGTCAGGTATGCTGAGAGTTATGTTAGTCAATGCGTACAACTTTGTAGACTTCTTGAAGGGGAGATGTTCAACGTGTGTCTTTTTTCCGACTCTTGTTTCCAAATACCTGACTTTAGCCATCGGATCCTTTCTTCAAAGGAGAAATTTAAGTTGATTACACGATCACTACCCCTATTGCGAAAGCTTGCGGAACGCGCCAAAGATAACAATGTTATGTTGCTTATTGAGCCCCTTAATCGATACGCAACGCCATACTGCAGTACTGCAGCTGATGCTTTGAGCATTTGCAAAATGGTAGACCATCCAAACCTCGGCATTCTGCTTGACACTTTTCATATGAATATTGAGGAAGCATCATTTTCCAGCGCAATAAAAAGTGCAAAGGATCTTTTATTTCATATGCATTTTGCAGATAACAACCGGAAGATGCCCGGCTGGGCGCACATAGATTTCGATTCCGTCATGATGGCATTGAACGAGATCAATTACAATAAATATATAAGTTTTGAACCTATCTTAGAAGAAAACAGCTATCGGGATTCTCTGAGGGAAGGGATTACTTACATCAAAAGAAAGGATTTTTCACCAGGTAGAAAGTAGAAAGTGATCTGTAGTCAACCAGATGAGGCAATTCATAACTTATTTATGAACCTACTTATCGAAAATGTATGCTAACAGGGAATAAAAATGCAACCATTCATTTCGCGAGACATACCCGTTGTCGACCATCTAGCCAGAGATATAGTTGAGGGGCTCTCGAAAGAGACAAATAAAAAATGGATCAAGCCAAAATACCTCTATGACGAAATAGGCTCTAGTTTGTTTGAAAGAATCTGTGACCAGCCAGAGTATTACCCCTTCAGAACAGAGACGGGAATACTTCAGCGATCCAGACGACGAATAGTCAATTTCATAAATGGGGATGTCACAGTTGTTGAGTTAGGTAGCGGAAACTCCATCAAGACGAGGATCTTACTTTCCTCTTTACTTGAAAGACAAAAACGTGTCTTTTATCTCCCTATCGATGTATCTAAGGAAATTCTCGTCCGAACTGCTCGAGATCTTAATCGGGATTTTACACGGCTAGATACAATTACCATAGCCGCAGATTATGTGGAAGGTGTTCGGGAGGCCCGTAATATCATCGTGAGTACTCCAAATATGCCCGAGAAGAAAATAGTTCTGTTCTTAGGATCTACAATCGGTAACTTTGAACACGCGGAGGCATCAGGTTTCCTTATGTCATTGAGGGAATGTATGCAGACGGGTGATATTTTACTATTAGGATTTGACATGGAGAAGGATTCAAAATTGCTTGAAAACGCGTATAATGATAAATGTGGTTTTACGGCAGCCTTCAATCTTAATCTACTCTCACGAATTAATCGTGAACTCGGGGGAGAATTTAGATCGAAAGATTTTCGCCATCTAGCCTACTATAATACGACGTATCATAGGATAGAAATGAATCTGATCTCCAAAATGTCTCAAGAGGTTTATGTTGATAGAGTAAAGAAATCATTTTCTTTTTCTGAAAACGAGAGGATTCATACAGAGAATTCATACAAATTTACGTTGCAGCAAGTACGTGAGTTGGCTGAGCACTCAGGTTTTCGGTTAGCAGAAAACTTTCTTGATAATCAGAATTGGTACTGTGTCGCTCTAATGACTGCTGAAAATTAGGCACAGGATAACTAGGGATAAATTGCCATCCGAAAAATCACATGTCTACTGCGCATCTGAAGCCTGAAAATGGTATTCGCTCACTTGGTCTAAAGTAGTTTCTATAGCTATTCCTGATCTGCAAAGATGGAGTGGCAAACGATCCTCCTCTAAGGACTTTTTGATTTATCGCCCATTTGTCAGTGTACTCTGAAAATTTTGATTTAAATCGCGGATATAAGCTATATTCTGACGAAGTCCATTCCCATACATCACCAATCATTTGATAACATCCAAAATAGCTTTTACCTTGTTTATAGGTGCCGATTCGACAAGGTGCCCACGTCTTGGATTCAAATACGTTCGCGTATCTTGCAACATTACAATCCTCACCCCATGGGTATGAGCACTTGAGCTGTAAATCGTCGTTCCAGCTCGCAGCCTTCTCCCATTCCGCTTCACTGGGAAGCCTTTTTCCCGCCCATCTAGCGTACGCGTCTGCCTCATAAAAGCTCACATTTACAACCGGTTCTTTGGGATCCAATTCAAGTGTGCCTCTAAAATCCTTTTTCATCCAACGTCCTTCTTCTTCTTCATATATCCAATAAAGAGGTGCCCTCCATTCGTGGTCCCGCACCAAATCCCATCCATCTGCCAACCAAAGATTAAAATCATCATATCCTCCGTCATTCATAAAACTTTGAAAATTTTCATTGGTTACAGGAAATGTGTCTATCAAATATGTCTCCAAGTAAACCTTGTGTTCGGGAAGCTCATTATCATAGCAGAATTGCTTTCCAGAGTATCCGAGGTTGTAAATTCCTCCTGGAATCTTCACCATCGAAGGGACAACCTGCTCGTATTTCCTGTCAATAGCTGGGGTCTCAGGTCTGTGAGAGTTCCAGCTTGGAGGCCGAAAATTATCTTCCGGATCGATAAATCGGTTATAGTAGCACTGCAGATCGTAAATCATTAGTTCCTGATGTTGCATTTCGTGCTGGTTTGCTAGTTTGATGTCGTAATATACTGCCTTGTCATAGTTGGCATTTCGTCGTTTCAGAAATCCCACAACTTCCTTATCTATACATGACCTATATTGCAGCGTCTGAGTGATGGTAGGTCTCGGAAATCTTCCCCTCTCGGGTTTGTTCAAAATAAAATTGTACTTCTGATAATACGAATTCAAGTACGCCAAATTCAATTCGTTGGGAAGAACTAATTTTACGCCATATTTCTCAAGGACCTTCTGATAGAACCAGCTTACATGAGCCAAGTGCCAGTTCGGTGGGCTACCAAAGTCACTTGCTTGGATCACTGCATCTTCATGCCTAAGTTGCGAGAATAGTTCAAGAGTACTACGCCTAGTCGATCTGAATTCTTTGACTAAGGATTCTACCGAATCCTGAAGTACCTGCGTCACTTGCTAATATGTAGAAATATCACTTATAAATCGATCATCTTCGCAACCTCGGAATATTATTGCTAGACTGCCCAGTTGCCTTATTTAATTCATAAGCGAACGACCCTCTACTCCAACTAATCAAACACCGGATCTGTTAGCCCAGCTTACTATTGTTAACGTACTCACTGCTGAACCCACTATTCCAGCTACTAGAGCTCCGGCAGTTTTGTGATCGAAAAAGATACCAACAGCCCCGCCTATCCACTCTGCAATATCTGGCAAGACCAGATAACTAGCAAACCCAATAGAAAAACCTAAGGCCCAAAACAGGAATATTACTATTCCTCTTGACGTCTTATGCTGACCTCCGGAAATTCGAAGGAAAAAAATGTCTCTTACATTTCTCGGAATTATTCCATAGACGTTGATGCACAGCTCAGTTCAGTCATTTCACAGATAAACATTAGTGTCAAATTTTATAGAATAGATGGACAAAAGCTAAGCCCCTTACTCCTTTAAAGCAAGAATCAGATGCCATGCACGCATTTACAAAAGTATCTACAAAAGTTTTCAAATAAAATAAATTGTTATGACCATGTCAAATAAATATCATGCTGGCTTCTGCGTTCTGACGATAAAGGTGGTTGGATATGATCATATAATCTCGATCACTAGAAAAGTGATGGAAAATGTACATTCGAATGATCTCTGGAGAATGGTAATAATTTTATTTCTAACTTCGAAAAATCTTATTTGTAATTGCCTTCTATCAAGGAGTCCGCTGGGTCGCGATAAAAGGTACGGGATCCCCGAGGTCGCTAGTCCAGCATGACCACCATGGATTATTGTACGTTCTGTCCAGAATGCAGTTCGAGACTTATAAATGACCAGAGTAAGGGAGAATACATATGCGAAAGTTGTGGATGCGTGGTAATGGACCAAATAAATGACTATGGTCCAGAGGGCCACTCTAATGATTTTGAAGAAAAAAACAAAATGACAAGAGCAAGTGGTCATACAAGCTATTCATTGCATGATTTTGGACTGAGGACCGAAATCGGGTTTAGTTCTAAGGATTACAGCGGTAAGAGCATTGATTATGCTATAGTGGAACAGATGCATAATATGAGGAAATGGCATTCTCGAATAAGGATCGCTTCCCCAAAGGAAAGGAGGTTATCAAATGTGTTATATAAAATTAATGAAATTTCCGCTTTACTCTCTTTACCTAAGACTATCACCGAGACTGCTGCAATGTTCTACCGAGTGTTCGAGAGTAGAAGCGAAGCTAAAGGGAAATCGGTAATCTGCATCGCAGCAGCTACTATTTATCTCGCCTGCAAGAAATGTAACGTCGTTAGGTCGCTTGAGGAAATTGTTAACCCACTATGTTCAGGCGAAAAATCCAGAGCGAATATCCGACTAGCTTCCAAATATTATAGATCCATGGTCATGGAAATGGGAATGTTTTATCACTCTCGTGATATCCCAGGGCAAAAATTACACCACTATAAAATCCAAACAGAAAATTCTAACGTAGGCCAATCATATCGTGAGGGCTTCCCCAAGTATGGTAGCATGCGAAATAACAATTTGATTGACCACACTCCGCTTCCTACGGCAATCCCGGTCCTTTCCATTCTTCAAGAGGAGACATATCCTATCGCCGCAGCAATAGATCAGTATATCTCCAAATTAGCCAATATGGCTAAGATAGATACAAAAGTGGAGAGATTAGCCATCGACATTGCACACAAAACAAATAATCATCTTTTGGCTGATGGTAAATCCCCGAATGGTCTCGCGGCTGCCTACATATACCTTGCATCGGTTCTCCTAGGGGTCAGCTTATTACAAATGGAGATCTCAAATTTCGCAGGAATTACAGAGGTAACCATAAGAAATAGATGTAAAGACATTCTATCGTCATTCAAAATAACCGTTATAGTCAAACCATTGCATAAGGAATAACATTTACTCTTTGAATACAGTCTATTTTTAAATTAGTTTGCGTGATTATGAAACATATATCGTTGTTTTTGTTATTAATTCCCCAATAATTTATCTACTGATTACGATGTTTTGGTCTCAATTCGGGGCACCTATTAACTTTGAAGTTCAGCTGTAACAGCTAAAATTCTCTCAAATTCTATCAGGATTCTTCAATGTGAGAACCTCTGCGGGATCAATACTGTAGATCCACTAATTTCTTATTTTATAGGGGTAGGATTTGGAAATACCTCTGACGTAATCCAGCTAAATGTATAGGCTGGATGAGGCAACGAGTCATGTTGCTATTTGGAAATGGATAGAGACTCTATCTCAGAGGGGTTAGCGTTGCAGAAAAAGGCATCTGCTTTTCTAATTGATGATGAAACTGTGCTGCTACAGAAGCTAGCCCTCTAACCACACTTTGAATCTACGTGTTGACATAGGATTACGATAGTTCCTAAGTTATACCAAACATTAGTCGTGATTTATGGCAACATACCGATTAGTGTGGGCAGAACATGGTATCCCGAGGAACACTCATCCTTACGTTTAAAAGAATAATACATTGCAGTCGCTATATGAAAAGCATATGGTTGAAATTACTATAGAATAATTAAAGAATAGAACTGAAGCTTTTTCTGATTACTACAAATATATGGTAGATGCTTTATGTACATCCACGTTTAATAGCGTTGTCAGATCCATGCTACTTTTAAGGAATTAAAATTATCAGAGTAGCGGCACCCTTATAGGATATAGAAAACAAAGGGAGAACTACGAGCTTGTAATAGATATATGATATGTAAGTTTGCAATACAGATATAGATACTACTAGCATTAAACTATAAGATATCACCTGTAACTCCCATTCTCTGTCAATTATCGCAGATAAAAGTTGATTAACTAAAAGGTGTATAACTAATAGTTCATTACGAAGTTGCTTCTCAGCGTACAATTGGGTGAATGCAATACTCGATTACATAGTAGGATTTCTGACTTACGACACAGCATAATGTCCTCTAAACGGGTAGGAAAAACTCCAGCTCCATTCCTAGATAGAACCAATTGCTATCACCGGCACTTGAATACTCTTTCTGCGCAGAACTTATATTAAACAGATACAAATTTGTTTTCTATGGGTGGCGTTAAAAAGCGACCAGTAAGCTCGAGCGGAAAAAATAAAGATACTTCACCGACATCAAACTCCTCTCAAGCCCAATCGCAGACACAGAAGAAGGAAGATTCAAAAAAGTCGTTCGGACAAGGTAGGCAAAGACTCTCTGTTATCATAGAAGAATCAGCGGGGAGAAAAGCTTTGCAGAATATGAAAACCATAACTATTCAAGCACTAGCGAGGACCCTAGGTGTCAAAGTGTCCGTCGCTAATTCATACATAAAAAATTTAGAGGCCAAAGGTTCGATAAAAAATGTTGGAGGCTATAGTGGTCATAGAGTCTATCAATTAACCCAATCGGCCTAGTTGATAAATAAAAATATTAAATATCGTTATTTCCTCAGTGTCAAGATAGTACCGATTTTAATTCGCCGTAGCAACTCTGTATCGGATTTTATCATTCCTATCAGAGTCATTGGAATGGTAGCACACTCTCTTGTAAAGAAGCATATGGATGATGTCGTCGTCAGAAATGCTATATCCCCGCATCTAAAACTACTTCTTTGTTTTTCTCGTCCAATCTTGAGGACAGTCTGTATATACACAAACTCACCTTCATACAAATGGACTCTATCAGAAATTGGCAAGGCCTTGAACACACTGGCAATAGTAAGGGGTGCCAGGTGTCGGACGAGTTCGCATGGAATTATTCCTAGTCCTTCTATTTCTAGCATGACTAGTAACCTAGAAACAGATCTCACCTCATTGCTGTCGTCAGGCTTGTTATCATCCAACTAATTTGGATAACTAAAATATTAGGTTAGTATTAAAGCTTAAAGCATTAAGCGAGAAATATGCTATTAATACTCTTACTATCACATTGGATCTATGCCTCATCGGGTGTTTGGTCACTCTAGGTAGTGTTGATTTACTCCCCCTTCGTTTATTTCGGAACATTTAATTATATATTTAATACCCCTTTGCTTTGTTCTTGGTACTTAAAGAATCTCCAGCCAAACGGGCCTCCCAAAAAAAAGAAACCCCAAAAAAGAAGCAGCAAATTTCTAGGCCTAAAGGTAAGAAAATTGCAACTCTAAGCGCTAAGAAAGGAACACGTCCAACGAAACAGAAACCTTCCACTGAGCTAGCCAAACCTGTCGAGAATACCAAAATTAGTGGAGGAAATACAGTTCAAGAGCTCAGTCCAAGCATGCGTCCTCGAGATGAGGTCGTAACGTACGACGAAATTGATTTCCAACTCAAGGAAATTTCTGGCCCTTCCAATCAGGTAATGATAGGCCCATTGAGTCTTACGCGCTTCGAGAAGGCTAGAATTACTGGGGCAAGATCGTTACAGCTCTCTCTTGGAGCTCCTGCCCTTGTTGCAATCACCGACGGAATCACAGATTCTATATCCCTCGCTGTCGCTGAATTAAAGGCAAAAGCATTACCAATTTCTATCAGGAGAATTCTACCCAGTGGACTTTATCAGGATATCCCCATTGATTGGTTGTGAACGCCATTCTATCATAAACATTCTTTTTTTGATGAGGCAAGAACAGGCCTTATCTCTCAGTGTAGCCAAAGTATGTTAGGTAATGATCCGATCATGACTTCGTAACCCTAACGTTACATTGGCGTGAAAGCAGTTATTTTCTATACTTATATCGCAGGATGTACACATTCTGGATTTTTTCATCAATAACAGGTCTCGTTTTCTCTGAATAATTTAAAATGAGAAATTAATCGATTCGGCAGTGTTGTTTGGGTGGTTAGCAGAGATGACCTGTCCATACGTGGCAGTACGACAGATTGATAGATAGATTACAGTAATCTGGAGGTAAGTAGCATTCTTAAAGATGTTTTTTATAGTATGCCTAAGAGGAGATTAACTTTTCAAGGTGTTACCATCAATTGGATATGAATTCCTAATGTGACGAATAATCACAGATATAGTCAGATATGATCAAAATTCTAAATTCATTGATAGTCGGTTATCCATTTTGATCTCGATTTATTTTATGATTCATTTAAAGAAAAGGATAGGAAGGTCGGATGCTATCCGACCTTTCAACATCATCATTACTTTCGCGTCCATTGCTGCCAATCCCATGGCAGCTCTGCTGGGAGTGAGCCTATCTACACATTCAATTTTCGATTTTAAGCTAACGGTTTCATTTTCATCCTCAAGAGATTCTAGTCAGATCACACACAGGGAATTGTTCCATATCATACGGGTCACACACACTTTTAGTACTATTTCCCCAGTTTTCATTTAGTTACCGAACTGCCGCCTTTGATCTCTTTCCTAAGCGCATCTTCTACCAGCTCTGACAGATCAATCTCCCGGTTGATTGCCTCTATCTTAGCTTTTTTCCACAATTCAGGATCGACTTTTATGGATGTAACTTCCCTTTTTTTATGAGAGGTTGAGTGTTTTGCTTTCATTCATTATCGTTAACAGCATAAGTGGTATAAATATATATATCCTAATTATTACAAAATACTTTATAAGTAGCTAGTTATCTTTATTGACTTGATTAGTATTGATATGTGGAGAATATCCCAAATCCTCCGGCTCGTTGTCATATATAATCGTTTATGTAGTTAGTCGATCGGAACGCGAGTATCATCTTCTTGTAATATAGTAGTTATGATGATAAATCTGTAAAATGCGGTAGGGTAAATCGGTAGTCATGATTATTTAGTAGTTTAAAAAGAATTTGAGGTGGTATGTGTAGGAAGCTTTGATCATTAATTATCATAGAATCCATTATGAGATCAACTGGATCCACTACTTAGTGGGCTAAAAGTATTTCTTTGATCTTCATGTTGTCTATCAATGATTCAAGTATTCGTTCCCTTTCTTCGTGAGGTACTTTGGCGGTTTTAGCGAATTCAAGACTGTCTAACGCCTTTAGTTTCCAGTAGTTTGTCAGTCCCAATTCGATCACTCCCAGAGCATCATATACCATTTTACCAAAGGATGTTAAAGTATAGTTACTATGGTATTTTCTGATAATCCCAACATCTACCATCTCAGAGAGTCGGGTATAATACTGCTTTCGAGAAAGATTTAGCTTTTTACGCAGCGTAGATGTATCCGAAGGCTCTTGAGCAACATACTTGAATATAGACAATGATTTCCGATCGGCCAAAGAATTAATCACCTGTTCAAGTTCTGTCAATGTCTGTATAACTATTCAGAAGAATATCACTAATATTAGCATTGGGGTCACTAGTGTGTCCTGAAGCAGTCTCTTTCGAATAAATTTGTCCAAATCCTTGGGCTCACAAGGTTTTTTTTGCTATTTTGCTTCTAACTTCGAATCTAAAAACTGAAGAAGAAACACGTTAAAAATATTCATGATCGATGTGTGATAACGTAACAGAGCTGCCTTTGGGGAAGTTGATATCGGAAACACCCGAATTGTATAAAACGGTTGCTACCATTCCCATGTTTGAAGTATCTATGACATTGGTAGTAGATCCCCAAGATTTGGGTGGAAGCTGAGACGCTTCTGTGCTAGATTTTGGATATTCAATCCTGAACATGCAAAGCTCTCCATTGGGAATTTCCTTAACTAAATGCATTTCAGGCAACGGATAGATAATTTTTGACCAATTTTCTAGCAAGATAATTTTCAAGGGGGTTTTGTGAGCATCATTGCACGGTATCCGAGCTGTTGCATAAATTTGAATATAATCAGTCGCCTCACTAGTTTCGATAATTAGATAGTCTTTGGGTGGGATATTCTTCCCGTACAAATGTATAGTTGAAAATTCTGCATTCACCATAGTTTTTGTCTGATTAGACGTTCCATTGACCTTAGAATCATGTTCAGTACTATTTCCCCCACTCTCGCGTATATCATTGATCGCAGAGGAAAGCAGAGTGCTTGGATTCACCATTCTTTCCATCTCCATCTGAGTGTCTTGACTTGCTTCTTCCGCTTTCGTAGCTTCCGGTGAGGTTCCAACCTCGGGTTTCAGATCAGGCATTGGTAGAAAAGGGTTAACGATGTCAGATCCCTTACTATGGGTTTGATTGATTTCCGCAAACCCATAATTAAATGCAGGGTAAGACGTTCCTGATTCGTTTTGTATTATAGTCTTATTCTCAGCAAACCCAAGCGGTCTCATAAATGGGTAATTATTAGACTTTGTAAGGTCAGTAGCCAACGCGTCCTTCAATGGGGCCTGACAAGGGGTAATTAGAAATATGATTAGCCAAGGGACTATTATAAGAATTATTATGGTAGCTCGTAATATGTTCAAATGCCTTATGATAATTCGTAACGTTGAAAAAATCAATGGTTGAAATTTATTGATTACCTGTTGGGACAGGTCGTCATCGAAGAAATGTCATATCTGTGCTTACCTACGTATTGGCATTCCACCCTGTCATCAAAAATAAATGACGAGGTCGAATGGGGGGGCTTTTGCAAATAAATGCAACTGAGATGGAAAAGCTAAATCTTAAATCTTAAATCTATCGTTATTGTGCATGTGGCACTATATGAACCGTCTCCGCTAATAAGGGGGATTTGCTACTCACCATGAATCATGTCTAGATCCCTTATTTACTTAATTCGAAGTGGGAAGAATCGAAATGAAATAAATCATACTCGACCTCTTTGGAAGACGCAGGCAGTTTCTGACGAATCATAAGGGAAATTCAAAGATTAAGATAGGTGAAAGCGCAATTTTACGGAAAAAGCCATGACATATTAGGTTGTAACCATGATTCTTACAAGGTAAATGACCTCGTACTTTATTTTGGTCTTTTTCTAAGTTCTCTTAATACCTTGAGTAGGTTATTCAATTGTTCGTGTCTGAATTGAGCTTGCTTTATATCACTGATGTCCATGCCAAACTTATTAAGTTCTCGATATACTTCTGTATCCTCAAGCATTTCGATGAACTGCCTCTCGTTAAACGGCTTTTGGACAAGCTCAACTAATTGTTTAAGTTGCCTAACTGCCTCCATCAGTATGTCCCTGACGTATGCGGAGGCAAATATTATTCTTTGATGTGGATTGACTGCCAAAATTTCCTTCGCCACCTCCAGACCATCACGGCCAGGGATCTTGTAATCTAACACTACTGCATCAAAGGGTTGTATCTTCTGTGTTGCATCCGTTCGTAGCCTTATATTCTCCAACTCGTCATGATATATCCTTAGACATTCCTCTCCGTCCTTAGCTGAGATAAGTATGTGCCTGTGCTTTTGTAGAAGTAAATCGTAATAAAACCGAGTATCCTCATTATCTTCAGCTATAAGGACTTTCACATATAATCTTGGAGAAGAAATTATATATAGATATTTTCATAGAGCGGCAAACAAGTTCCGGGTGAAGAAGGTCGTAAAGAATAAAATGCGATGATGGAAAAAAGTAGGTACTAGAAAGTAAGAAAGTAGTCCGCTTTGAATGAGAAAGATCACTTTAACATAGCAATAATTGGGGGAGGAATACTTGGCTGTTCGATAGCGTATTTTTTATCCTTTTATGTCGGATCTGGTACACGCATAATACTTATAGAGCAGGAATATTCTGCCGCGTTACACACTAGTTCTAGGAACACGGGAAAGGTGCATGCACCATTTCTTTATGACCCCTTAAACAGAAAATTATTTGCAAGGGCTTCATCATTAGGATTCGAAATGCTCATGGATTATACCCAATCAAAACATTTGCCCTTCGTGAGGGATGGCATCATGGAAGTCGCTACGACCGAAAAAAGTGCAGATCATCTCTACAAGTACCTAGATTGGGGTTATTCAAACGGATTAACTGATCGCGAACTCAAGCTCCTGGATAGGCGAGAGGTTGCTGAAATAGAACCAAACGTTAGCTGTATTGGTGCCATCTATTGTACTAAAGATGCCTCAGTAGATTATGGTGCAATCACGAATAGACTCTTAGTTGATGCAACAGTTCTTGGATGCAGGGTGATGTTTGGGACCAGAGTCGTATCGGTGGTGACGAAGCAACATTCATTCCCTAAACGTAGCAACGATGCTGAAAGGGGCCTATCTTCTAATTTTTTGCTAAAATTAGTAAGAGCAGATAGTAATTCCAATCTTCAATATCCTGATGACAGGGTAGCATCTCCCCCAGACAACAAAGATGCTAAGGTTTCTAGCCCTCTCAAAAGTAAGGAGTTTACGCTTTATGAGCTTTCAGCAGATTACCTAATCAATGTAGCAGGAGGGGCAGCTCTTCATATTGCTCATGGTATGGGTCTGGCGAAAGGCTATCAGGCATTGCATTTTAAAGGAGAGTACTGGGAGGCTCCCTCAATTTTCAGGGACTTAACCAAGATGAGTGTATATTCTGTTCCAAGATATCCTGAGTATCCATTTCTTGATCCTCACTGGATTGTCAGAATTGACGGAAGAAGAGAGGTTGGACCGAACGCAGTTCTAGTATCTGGGCCATATGCTTACACCTGGCACCAGAACATGAAATTTGCTCTCCCAAAAATACTAGAATCGATCAGCGATTCAGGCAGAGAGGGATTGTTTAGCCTTTTCACAGACAGGAAGTTTATCTCACTAGCTATTCATGAGGCAGGAAGCTCCATGTCGAAGAAAGCCATGATAAACAGGGCAAAGGAGTTTCTTCCTGCTCTAAACCCTTCATACTTTACTAAAAGGGGAACATCAGGCATAAGATCTTCATTAATAAACAAAGCCGGCAAATTCGTTCCAGACATCCTTTTCGTGGGCGATGAGAACTCAGTACACGTATTGAACTACAACTCACCAGGTGCTACTGGTGCTCTACCAGTAGCAGCAATGCTCATTAGTCGGATTGTTCGGCAGGGTATCTGCAACACTTCGGATCGTTCTAAGCAGGATGGCAGGGAATACTTGTCTGGAGGCCCAGATCCAGTAGCCAAATGGGACATTCATCATATAAGCGATCTGCTAACAAAGACGACTTGAGATAAACCCAAAAATATGTAGTAGCCTTGAGGGTGAAAAAAGCGAAACGATATAGACTTTGAATATATCGCCTGTGATCGGAACGTAGATTTGCTTTTTTAAAGGAGTTTTAATCCACCATATGTTTTATCCACTAGATGTTAGAGTAAGTAGGCTAGCACAAGACTTCTCTAATTTGTGCGTTCTAACAGGCAAGGTTTGAGATAACTAATTAAAAATCGTTCTAGAAGACACTAGACCCCCCACGGTAGTAGTATCTCTTATGCACTCTCTCCGTCGATATTCAACATAGCGATACCTAGAGATAGCAGCAAAGCTGACTCATATGGTGTCCCTTCGCATTGTCATTTCAAGCGTCTTGTTACAATCATAATATTTGATTTTCTTTAAAAAATATTAATAAAAGTTCGCCTTTATGATTGTGACCAGGTCAACATTACTAAAAAGTTTCATTAACCGGCATCTGATAAGGAGAATAGGGCTGATTGATAGGAACGGTGCTTTTACAATAGGCAGGATTAGGTATTCAAATGACGTTACTGCATGCCTGATCTTGTAGCATTCGTTAGTACTGTGTTGTTTAACACATTCTGTAACGAACCACCTCCACCGAAGCTAGCTGATGTTGCATTTCCAGTTCTATCACCACCACTAGTCCCTCTTTGCGTAGCGTTGAATTCATTCCGACTAGTCGGAATCTCTATGAATGGAGTTACTG
>JBKPHJ010000383.1:0-2843 GCA_046729835.1 Thermoproteota archaeon | reverse complement strand
ATTAATGCAAGTATTCTCCCTAAAGCTACAAATACTGCAAGATTTGTTGAGTCAGCCGTAAGAAATAAACTCGAGATTCCTAAGAATAGGTCGATAAAGTTAATGAAAGGCGATGGAGGAGTTACCGATATCAAAGTCTTTGAAACAAAACCGATAATAACCGTTCTCTCCGGGCCTGCAGCTAGTGTAGCGGGAGCCCTGTTGCATCTACGAATTCTAAATGGCATTTTTGTAGAGGTTGGAGGGACATCTACAAATGTGTGCGTAATAAAAGATGGCAAACCAAAGATAAATTATGCGACTATAATGCAACATCCTACCTGTATTCGATCACTAGACGTAAGGGTAGCGAATGTCGCTGGGGGTTCGATTGTAATGTTATCTGGAGATAGGAAGAAGAAGTTGGCAGACGTAGGCCCTAGATCTGCGCACATCGCAGGTTTACAATACTCGTGTTTTGCAAATCCATCCGAACTGGAGGATGCGAAGATCGTATATTTTAGACCCAAAGTGGAAGATAAAATTGCTTTGGATGATACGATCAATATAGACGAAGTGGAAGAGGAAGGCAATAACGAAGGTTTAGTTTACGCAGTACTTAAGGGGAAGCAGAGAGTGAATACAACAGGAAACGATGAAAATGTAGTGGAAAAGTTATTTGCAATTACAACTACATGTGCCGCAAATGCACTTAATTTGATACCCGTCGACGACTATGCAATGGGTAACACCGAAGCTGCAAGGATCGCATTGTCTATTTTGGCTAAAGAGTTAGGTATGCCAATGGAGAACGCTGCTCAAGATATATTAGATATCGCAACAGACAAGATTTTACAAATTATGAATCCTGTCCTAAAGGAGTACAAGTTAATGTATGATAGAACAACAGGATTTAGTAGATACAGAAAAAATCATGATACCTATAATGATGGTGAGAAAATTAATACTAATAATAGAACTTTCACATTAGTAGGTGGAGGAGGAGGTGCTTCAGTATTGGTTCCATATCTGGCTAAGAAACTGAATATAGATTATAAGAAAGCAGAACAAGCTGAAATCATATCTTCTATCGGAGTCGCAGCAGCAATGATTTATGAAGAACGTGAAAGAACAGTTGAGTCGGATCCGAAACCTGAGGAAATTTCCATAATGATTGAGGAAGTAAAAAATTTGGCTCTTGCTAAAGGTGCACTCCCTGAATCCATTACAATCCAATCCGAATACGTTAGCGAGAGATCAATATTACGAGTAATAGCGACAGGTAATATGAGCTTAGATATAGGTACTGCAAACTCCAAAGAAATTACTCAAGAGGAAGCAGAAGCAATAGCTGAGGACATTTTTGGAATTAGATTGTCCAAACCAAATGAGGTTGTGGACGCGAAAGGAACAACAAATCAGAATACAGCAGTAAAGCGTATTAATTTTAACGTGAAAAACTATCACATATTCGAATACAGGCGCAATGTAAAAAAGATTTTTAGCCTTTTGTTGGGTTCGAAAAAAACTGAACTTTCCATACTCGTACTCGATAAGTTTGGAAGGGTAAGACTTTCATTGAGTGATGTAAATGTCATTAAAGGTTCTAAGGATGAGGTATTGATTCATCTACAAATGATACTTGGAAGGTTCAAATTTCATAAAAAAGATATTTCCGATGGTAATCATAGTGCTACGGATAACCGGAATATTGAAGGTAAACATTGGGATCTTCCACCACAAGTCCACCTTTTAGACGATATCCGGTTGATAGATTTTTCTAATCTTACCTCTACCGACAATCTTTTAAGAGTTATTAAAGACGAGGTTCAGAGAACGACTTCAGCGGAAATAGTAGCTATTGTAAAAAAGTAAGGCATCTTCATGTATAATTTTCTGCATTGGTTATCCCGGTCAGTCAATTACTAAATGGAGTATTGGGAGTTCATAGAAATTAGATCACAGTGAGTGTAGAGCAAGTTTATTGTAATACAATTTAAGTTCTGTCGAAATGATGCTTTAGTACGTTGTTACACCAAATCCTAATACTGCCTTAATTCCAAGAGCTCTTTTCTTAAAGGAATGGATAAATTATCACCTACTTAACTAGTTACCGCTTCTAAGTCCGATACCAAATGCACGACACAAAGTTGTTCAGCTTCTTAGAAGATCTAATCCCTTTGTTGTTAGCTCCCTTTGTTGCGAGCGTCAATATTATCTTAACATATAAAAGTTAGAGCCTTCGCTTTATACTTTTATATGCCATGATTGATACACATATAAGGCCTATTTATACAAAGTATACAAAGTATTATGCTGGCTGAAAATAATTCAAGCAGAAATGATGATTTATTGCACCAAAGCGAAACGTTTGTGTGTTCTGAATGTAAGGATGCGAAGTTTAGATCGAAAGAGTTGCTCAATGAACATGTTTTTGAAGAGCATGGCAAACAATAAATCAATCACTATGCATAAGATTCCTTGAGTAAGACCGTATAACTGTTGATTATAAGGTGCATCTCCTAGGTTAATGTACTAAATAACTTAATCACGAGTAACTGATTGGAATAACGAAATGATATGAGATTATAAAATTATCTAAACTGAGAACTATAAACAAGAATAAATATTAGTCACCCCTAATTAGGGATAACTAATATACAGGACTGATAACTATTGGAATGTCTGGGATTGGCATCTAAGAAAATTCCGATAGAGTGCAACTGAATACGCCAGGTCAGAGAATACGCCTCCTACTCGATTTGGGAAATTCGTGATCCGTCATTTTCCAATCGAGTAGGTTTCTAACCAAAAGCGATATAAGTAAACACACTTTCAAATAGTCGGCCAGTTTACGGTATAAC
>JBKPHJ010000382.1:0-9987 GCA_046729835.1 Thermoproteota archaeon | reverse complement strand
GTAACTCACCTGGTCGGAAAAGAGATACTTGGGGGGAATTTTAGGCGCGCATCAGAATTAATCCTGACTCATACAACAAGATATGATACAGCCTACAGTAGAGAACTCAGAGAACGATTAGCTGACCCAAATAATTATACTAAGCTAATAAATGAGTTACCGAAGGGCATGGACATTGAAAGGAAGCTGGTACGAGCCTTAATTAAAAGAAAAGATTATGTGTATGCACTCAGGGCTATCCCCATTGGAATTCGAAGGTTATATGTACAGGCCTACCAGTCATATATTTTCAATCTGTGTATAAGCAATTGCCTCTCATATGGCGAAGATATCACAAAAGGTAAGGATGGTGATCTCTGCTTTGAGATCGAAAGCGGAGATGTACTAGGAAGGATTAGGAGGCTAAACCCAAGCATTGATAACGATTCTACAACGCTGCCTGCAATACAACTTGCTGGGTATTCTTTTCAAACTCGAAGTGGTCGGTTCGAATTCGCAACACACAAGATACTCAAGGAGGAGGGAGTGGCACCAAAAGAATTCTATGTAAAAGATATGCAGGAACTAAGTATGCAAGGAGGATTCAGACAGTCAGTTCTTTGGTGTAAAGGCTTCAGTCACTCAGGCTCCCTCCTTATCAATTTCAAGCTGCCAAAGGGTTCATATGCTACTATACTCTTGAGAGAAATTATGAAACCCGATTGTCCTATTGAGGTAGGTTTCTAAATTAATTAGGGACCGTTAGTTACTCTCACTGCCTAGAAAAATAAGCTAACGTAATGCTTACTTATGCTTGCCGAAAGTGAACTAACATTAAAGTTTGAAAATGAGGACGAAAACGAACGAATGTCCCAAACAGATAGCTAATCGGTTCTGACTAGCTTCACTATTCTTATCATAATGTTGATAGAAATGGCTGACATCATCCATGATAATATGGTACTAAGGATGGCGGTCTGGTACGGGGATACTATCGCAAACTGCAGAAGCTGATAAAGCAGTAAAATCTTGGATGTAGAATAAATGATCTCAGAGACTGAAAAAGTAGCGATGAGCTTCTTAATATCGCTTCTCAATTTATGAGAGTCCCTCTTTTTCGTAATCGGATCGAAATATTTGTTTCTATTATCAAAATAGAAAAGCATCCCGAAAATGGGGAAGAACACACTATACTCGGTTGCTATTGAGACAAACGAATTTATGATGTTGCTCCCTCCTGCCTGTGCATAAAGTTGTGTAACTAAGCTACCAACTAGAAGAGAGGAGATACCTGCAATTATTAGGTTCTTGTTGAAATACAGGACTTCCTTGTACTTGCGATAAAGATCGTAAATTCGTTGGTTGCTCATTGGATATTCATTGATACAACATTTTTGTAGTCTTTTCAATTATATAATCTATTCGTGTACAATGTGAACTAAGACGTAGAGAAGCGCCCGGCCCGGTTCAGTCTTAAGAGTCTAAGCACGAAGACTTGAACGAATCAATAATTTAAGAAGATATTCATCTTTTTATTCCAATTTTGAGAAACCTGTATGAGTGCGGCAAATTTGTAATTAGCGTAAGAAACATCAATGAGGTTAACATAGAAGGAGGGATAGTGGTAGACGGATTTCCGAGTGCAGGATTGGCGAATGCAATTACATGTGAATGCATTATACGTTCGACTAGGACCAAAGTAGCTGCTGTACTCGATTCTCCAGATTTTCCCGCAATTTCCATAATGATTGCTTGCCGCAATTTCCGGCCCGCCTATACGTGAATGAGGATCTAAAGATAGCCTTCTTCATAACCGAAATCGACATCGATAAGACCATGTATCTTGAAATGGCAACGATGATGATCCCATGGGCTCTTGATCATCATTGTAAACTCATAATAAGCGCTGCCCGTGCGCCCACCAATAGGGAAAGAGAACAGACTCCAGCTGGAGATGAAATTGAGCTGTACGGGGTCTCTAGTGAATCTAGTCTCTCTATTATAAGAAAACACGGATTCTCCCTATTAAAAAGCGGTACGATTTCTGGGATTCCAACAATCGTGCTAAATGAAGTATGTTTGCTCAATTTTGAGGTTATAGTATTCATAGTAAAAATTATCCAGGAGATGCCTTTCCCAAGACAACAGATTTGCTGTATTAATCAACTCAATTCATATTGAAATTCGTGATGTATCCCTAAATAAATAGTCTTATAAACTGATTATCGATATACACGAGATATAATTAGGCAATTGCATATTACTTTACCTTATCAAATTTCTTCATAACAATAGGTAGCTCGCCGATCAAATCCGTAGCAACTAGATGAAGACCAGACCTCTTATATGCACGCGACGCGGCTAGACCGTTGAAGTAAACGCCCATAACTGAGGCATGAAAGGGATCCAATTTTGTGAGGAGACCTGTTACTAACCCAGATAAAACATCACCCGTACCCCCTACTGTCATGGCAGGCGTACTACGTTCGATCACCGATATCCTATCGGTGATCCCGCTGGCTACTATGTTATGATGGCCTTTGAGAATTATAGTTATGCCATATTTTTCTGCCATTCCGATCACAAACGAAGTAAGTTTCTCCAGAGTTATTTTGTCCTGTACCGAAGAATTAACTGATTTCTCCCAAGAGAACATACGTCTGAATTCTCCAAGATGTGGTGTGACTATTGTATCGGTTCTGGAAATATGTTTGAGAACATCTGGAATTAAAGCAGATGCATCTAGCAAGAGCTTTGTCCGTAATCCTTTTAGCTCACTTATCAGGGTAATCAATGCCTCATTCTTAGCTATATTCAATCCCATCCCAATAGCAGCAACATCAGGTTTTTTCGGAAGAATTTGAAGCAACTCTCTTGCAGAGGTAATATCCAAAGAATCATGTATCATTGGGAGGACAATCAAGTTCGGAGAAAAGGATCTTAAAGCTAAAGCGTTTGACTGTGGAACTGCTGTATAAACAAGATCGACTCCTGATCTGAGAGCTGCCAAAGAACTCAAAAGCGGAGCACCATGGTACGTACTACTTGCTCCAACCACGAGCACAACCCCATTGTCACCCTTTCGAGAAGATATAGATCTAGGGACCATCACACGACTAGCTAAGCTTTGATTTACGATAACTTTCTTTGGCATAAGATTGTAATCTGATATTTAACTCTCAGTATTATTCTTTCTTTAAATAGCCTGTAGTCTAATAACTATTCAAGCACTAGATGATCTAGATTCTGTTACACGAATATCTTTTTCATATCATATATGGCATTGAAAGACTGCATTTGTTCTGCCTTCGACAGATTGAATATGCGAGAGTTCTAAATGAATTGGCAAATTCTTTCTGTTATCCGTAAACGTTCGTTGATCCTGGTTTTGGAATTTCGGTGAGATTACTCCAAGCAGATAACTTTCTAAAGAGCGTATGTAGGCTCAGTTTGTGATGACTAAAACTGAAAGAGCGATAATCCTACTTTGACGCATTTGGGGATACAAATAGACCTAAATTTTTTGACCTCCCCAAAAATATACTTCCAGTCTTGGGTCTTATTCATATCGATGTCCGCATCCGAACCAGAACTAGGCCTCGCCAGTATGCAACGCATAATTAGAAAATCAGGAGCGGAGAGAGTGAGTGATGATGCAGCGAACGAGTTACGAGAGGTTTTAGAAGAAATAGCTGAAAAAATTGCAAAGCATGCCGTAGAGCTTTCTGTGCATGCTGGTAGAAAAACGATAAAACTTGAAGATATTCGCCTAGCTACAAAGAACGTATTAAGAAGCCAAAACATTCTGTAGTAGATGAACTCAGTAAATCCGAGAATTGGCTCAATAAATGATGGTTCTACCCACTCGTTTGGACGCATCATTATCCAGTGGAGCTCGAAAGGACTCAAATTTCAAGGTTAGACCGAACAGAACGGGCTTTTTGGATAGTTTCGCTAATGCATAATCTGTGCTTTCTAGGGCGATGTGGTCAGCTCGCTGTATTGGCTCCAGAGTCAAACTTGATAAGAAAGGCACTACTACCAAGTGAAGGTGTTGGGCTATCGTCTCATTATGTGATGCACACATACATCTAACGGATCCAGAGTTTCTTCCCTATCTAGAGGAGATTCTAACCAGTATTAGAACCATGGGGATGCATGTTTGTTCAGTTTCGGTAGATACCAGCTCCTCAATCCATGGAATTGCGACATTCGGTCAATTCAATCATGATATAGTAACTCAATTCATCGGTATCCATCCGCAATTTGCCCATCTAGATGACAGTGAGAACTTCGTACAAATCTACTCCAAAAACTCAGATTTGATCGGAGGGATAGGAGAAATTGGACTTGATCCTACTTACACCCTAACTGAGGGAAATTCTTATGAAAGACAGAAGCAAGTGTTTCATGAACTGTTGAACCTCGCGGAAAAGTCAAATAAACCCGTATCCATTCATTCGAGAAAATCACTAAATGATATCCTGGACATCGTAAGAACCTACAATCTGAACCATTTGCTCTTCCACTGGTTTTCCGGCAATAAGAAACAATTACGTGTTCTAATGGACATAGGTGCTTACGTGTCATATGGTCCATCGCTAGTTTTTTCTGAAGACAAACGTGTCCTTCTAAAAAATACCAATAGAGACAGGATTCTTATTGAAACAGACGGTCCTGTCCGATACCCCCGGTGTTTTGATAACCTGCCGGCCTTACCCACGTCATTTTTAGTAAGCGTAGCCAAATGTGTGGGCGAAGCACTTGGCATTTCCTACCCCGAAGTAAGCGATATTATCATTTCAAATTCAGAAAATTTCCTGGGAAAGAAACTAAGGTAATGCTGAACCCACAAGACTATGCTTGCAGATGTTACTGTAATCTCATTCTACGTGGCTTTGAACCGCGGAATGAGTACCGTTAGTGGGTAATTGTTCGCTAATTCTACTTATAGATCCTTTGCCTCGATTCTAATAAACAGAAGTTAGTCATTATCGCCAAAAAGTCTGGTCAAATTTCTTGTCAACCTGGTTGTCACTCTCGTCAGATGGAGCTTGACTTTGACAAAGGGGGAACGTATCAATGTTCTTTAAGGCATTGCTTATCGCGACGATAGGTATTAATGTACCGCCTATCTATAGAAATTCGATTCTTTCCTGCAAAATGAGCCTTCTCACGCATTTCATGGTTAGTCTTTGCTCGTTCCAACTTGAAATCCTTAATCTAGCTCAACTCTAAGATGATTGTTTTAGAAGCGCTTCTGTTTTCCTGATGTGGTCCAGCACTAGTCCGCGGGCTCCAAAATTTTCATTAAGTAGAAAGGTTTATTCTCCTTCAACTAGATTTTTTTTGAAACATATCATCTCTTATCTGGTTGATGTTATATTTTGTGAACATTAAGGACCTCGTGAATGCCAAATGAGGCCTACTCATCGTTAGCAAAAATATTGATAAACTGCGTAATTGGTTAGTTTATGAGTACACTATGAAAGCTTTATTGCTTGCAGGGGGTCAAGGCACAAGAGCAAGACCATTTACTGACTACATTCCTAAATCGATGATACCTATTGAAGGAAAGCCCGTCATAGATCATGTTGTTAGATTTCTTGCTCGATCCTCGGTTGTGGATGAGATCTTTATTGTATGCGAATTTGACGTTCTAGGGAAGCAGATTATTAACTATTTCGAAGGAAAGGATAACCTTATACCCAAAAAGATCTTATTCATTGAGGATCACAAGTACGGGACAGCTGGAGCGCTCTTGAGTGCCGAAGAATCCTTGCGAGATGGTGACGAACCATTTCTCGTCTGGTTTGCAGATAATCTATGTGCATTGGATGTAAAGGATTTGATCAGGCATTATTACACATTAACTGCACGAGTAGTCAATAGTAAGAAGACTATTACAGGAATTATAGTAACCAGAAAGCACCGGTACGAAGAGACTGGAAGAGTAACTATCGACTCAAACAATAATGACAGGGTCCAGGCGTTCGTAGAGAAGCCCATAGCTAGCCTAGAATCTCCGGAAGCACTGGGAATATACCTTTTTAGTGATAGGATTTTTCATTATTTACATCAACAGGAACTGAATGTCTGGGATGAAAAGAAGAAGAGCTATAATCTATCACACGATATTTTGGCACATATACCTTCAGCTGGGGGAAACCTTTATTCTTATAGCCTTGACACTAAGATTGAATGGATCGATATAGAGTCCCCAGTTTATGCCGACAGGAATAAAGAGATCATAAACACGATCATAGATCAGATGCGAAAGGCCTATCCATGATCGCTGAGCAGTATACAAGGTCGGAACGTTCATGTTCTTAAGAACGCGTTGAATAGGGCGGTTGTAGTGGACCATACAATATGCCCTGCTGAACAGTTTATCTTGATTTAACAAACAGTTAGATGACTTTCGAAGATACCTAGTACTAAGGGAATCATTAACCATGTTTTTTTAATCATGTTACTAATCCTAAAACTACTTGCTAAGGCAGATGTAATAGTAACACCTATACTTGTTACTCCCTAAGTGACAGGCACAGATAGGAGGAGGGATCTCCCCTCCTTCATAATTGACAATACTTCTCTTAACACCAACACCAGCATAATTTATTATCTCATTTTCCTTCCAATGTGGCGTTAAGGACGGAAGATCATAGGTTACTCTTCTGATTCCTTCTGCACCAGGCCGGGGCCGCTAATCCTTGAAGCATTGTTAGGTCTTTACACAATTTTTTCACTCCAGACTTGTCTACTGGAGCAAATATGCAGCATCCCGAAAGTCTGTTAAGTACAAATATGGATAAACTGCATGCTTGGTATTACTAGATACATCTCCCTTGGGAGGTTAGGAGATCAACTTAAAGTCTCATACAAGACTAGGCTGTATAAGGTCTTATCGAATTATCATTCCTAGAAATCTTCCAGGTGCTTACAGACGTAGAGTATAAAGGGCAGAGATCTTATACAATACTAAGTAACTCACTTGGACCATTCAGGTTACTATAAAATCCTAGGCGTTTCCGAGAAAGCTAGCTATCACGACATTAGAAGGGCATACAGACGTCTAGCGAAGAAATATCATCCCGACAGGAATGGTTCAAGCCTGTCAGAAGATATGATAAGAATGATCAACGCTGCCTTTGAGGTTCTTTCAGACAAGGATAAAAGAAAGCACTATGATATAACCCGGCCAAGTCAAAGTAATGATACGACTACTCAATCCACTGTAGTTGCTCAAGAAAGTGCTCAATCCCATGAAAGTTTCAAAGGTACTGATAGGCCAGAAAATCGCTATGATTATAAATCCTATTCCAAGCGCACCGACTATCAAAGGACTAGTCATTTTGAATTCAAAAGTCGGATGCATGAAAGATACAGGGATAGGGAAAGCACAGGATTCAGAAAAGAGACAAGAAAGATGGAAGAATCGTTAATTAATGAAGCCTCGTCTAAGCCATCAGCTCGCTTCCATATCGTAGTGGAACCTTCTCTCTGTATGGCGTTCGGCAGTTGCGAAGTATTGGCTCCCAAAGTATTTGTGTTAGAAAAAAATAAGAAGATAAATCCAAAGGTGAAAATAGAATCTGAAGACGGGGCATCATCCGATGAAATATTGGCTGCTGCGCAAACCTGTCCTACAAAAGCTATTAAGATTATTGACAGATATAGCGGCGAGCAAGTCTTTCCCTGAACCTATAGAATCAAAGGAATCGAATCTATCTAACGAATGAATTTTATTCCTTTCTCCTACTAGTCGGTAAATCATGTCTCATGATGCCGTTGATGGTTATTTGGAGCTATATCTTTCTATAATAAAATGCTGTGCAATGAAAATGATAATTATAATATAGCAGCTATTGAATTCAATATGAAATGCAAGATCATATATATATCTCTAAAGTCTTGAAGATATTAAGTGATATATTCAAGCAATCTTTTCACATCAATAATCGCTTTGGCTTTATTGACTATTATAGTCACAACAGCATACCTTGTGCAAACGTATTATCCTAATCCTATAGCACAACATATTATAAAGCAGAAACAGATGTTCGAAGAAGTTAGAAGAGCATTAAGATAGCTCGAAATGATTCTTATATTTACTTTAGAATTATCTTAATACGATCCAACTGGGGTTCTGATGAACCCCATATCTGGCGACCGCGTTCACTCATTACATACGAGTACTACTACTAGTATTTTTCACCGGTGAATAAAGAATATAGAACATGTGTGGTAGCGTCTGTCAAGATTCCAAGTTCTAACTATATTATCCAGACATCATGATATTGCAGGTCTCGGTCCTTCTTTGATTTAATATTTGTCTGCAGATACATCCGTCTTTATCTGTTGGTTTACCTTTCTTCAGTATGTGGATCATGATCAACCTATATCTCTGACTATCCACAAAATCTTGCAGCAACCTGCTTACATGGAATGGAGCATTTTCTAATATGATTGCCAGCCTTTTCAAGAGGCTCTCCGTAAGGTATGTTTCGATATTTTCCACATGTTTGTTTTTTTAGGATTAGTACAATCTTCATGGAATTCACATATCAACCTTCGATGTGGTCATGACATGAATGTGTTCATAGAAAACATCTTGCTGCGAACGTGAAGTTGTTATCTGTTGTAATGACCTTTGGTGAATCTCGATTTCAGATTGTCTGCAAGGCTTTAACTGATCGTAGAATACATAATATCCCATGGATAAGGAAAATAGCAGAGATTCATTTACATTAGTTATATGCGAGAAACCGAGTGCGGCCAAGAGAATTGCAGAAGCGTTAGTCTCTGGAAAGAAAATTAATGCCCGTAAAATATTTCCTATTCCAGTATTTGATATTAGGTCAGGCAATGGCCAGCATTATGTGATTTGTTCAGCTCTAGGACATTTGTACTCGCTGAGAAGCTCAACGAAAAACCGGTCTACGTATCCTGTGTATGATTTCGCATGGGCACCCTTGAACTCAATGAGGACAATGCTGGCTGTGAAGACAATATCGGATATATCACGAAAAGCAAAAAATTTCATCCACGCATGTGATTATGATCATGAAGGTGAGGTAATTGGATATAATATATTGCAGTACGCGTGCAATAATAAATATTCAATTTCGCTGAGAGCAAAGTTCTCTACTCTATCTGATTCAGACATATTGAATTCTTTTTCGAACCTTTCGAAACCGAGTGTCATGCTAGCAGAATCCGGGAAATCTAGACATGTGCTTGATTTTATCTATGGCATTAATCTTTCCAGAGCATTATCAGATCTAATAAAAGCGACGACAGCTCTTCAAATGTATTCGAAAATATCTATAGGAAGAGTACAGGGACCTACATTAGCATTTGTTACTGATAGGGAGACACAGATTAGAACACATCTTCCCGTTCCTTACTGGACTATTTCTGCTAGATTCGAAAAAGGTGAACATATTATCGAGGCAGCTCTCGAAAAAGGTAATGTTGATAACTTCCAAGAAGCCAGCAAAATTGTGAATTCATGTTTGGGAAGAACCGGAAGAGTCATAGAGGTTATCTCTAAAAATGTCGAACATCACCCTTACCCACCTTTTAGCCTGGGCGACTTACAGATGGAAGCTCATAAGATTTTCGGGTTCTTGCCGGAATACACACTTTCAATAGCTGAGCAATTATACCTCCATGCCATAATCTCATATCCAAGGACATCAAGTCAAAAGTTACCTAAATCAATTGATTTCAAAATTATTCTGGAGGGATTATCTACAATTAAGCAAGAATATAAAGACCTAGTGAATATGCTATTTTCTCACCGGCCCAATTTAAATCCTACAGAAGGACAAGCGACGGATCCCGCTCATCCAGCGATATATCCTACAGGTAACAAATTGGGGAAAAAGCTCAATCAGAATGAACATAGGCTTTTTGATTTGATAGCTAAAAGGTTCATTTCATGTTTTGCTGACCTCGCTGTCACTTTAATGAAAATCATTCGCATTTCCGTCTGCAATGAAT
>JBKPHJ010000381.1:0-36849 GCA_046729835.1 Thermoproteota archaeon | reverse complement strand
TCGTACGCTGGCCATCATTCTTTCTTTTCTAATGAAACTTTTTCATAAATTTTGTCAAGTTTTTCAAATAAATCATTGAATGCTTTATTAGAATAAAGCATTATTTTCGCCAGCCGTGCAGACATGGATTGTAGATCAGGCCCATTATATATTATATTATGTGTGTATTCTATTGCATCGAGTTGCGGTTGGTATTCTTTTTCTCCAGCTGGGCTAATTACTTCAGTAATATCATACTTCGGATTGCCGGGATAACAATGCAATGGTATGATTCGTTCGTTAAAACCTTTAGCTCTGGGACCATCTGGTAGACGTTCTCCAGCAAAAGCTTTGTAACAAAATGTGTGATATGCATGGATTCGTCCGTTAGAAGTGTCAGTTCGTGCTACTCGGTGACCGCCAAATTCTCTCTCTCAAGCTACTAGGATGTTATAGATTAAAGGAATGATTTCACTAATCATTACGGAGAGGAGTCTTCTTTCCACATCTTAAAATTTATCATTCCACCCCCCTCAGTATGTCTGTGATCTATTTTAATTGGAATAGCCCAACATCTACATACCAAAATCTTCGACACAATCATTACACAATCAATCATGTTAGTTTGTTACTCATGTAAAAGATGTTACTGCTCACCTCCAATACTCACGATTTAAAATATTGGATAAGGAAACTCTTGTAGTTTTGATCCTACACTTCTGTTTTTTATTTGATACTTGCCAACGTATGATATAAGCTCACTCTATTCGAACAACTTTGAGCAATCTTACACTTCAGATCCATTTCATATCTGAAAGACAGAATGTCTCATAATGGGGTAATATTAAATAATGGTAATAACAGTTACGCAATGAAATGATGTGGACTGAGAAATATAGACCTCAAAGATTCGAGGATTTAGTAGGAAATGATGAAGCTCGCTCGAGCATTTTGAAATGGCTCAAGACATGGGTGAATGGAAAAAAACCCTTGCTCATTGTCGGCCCGCCGGGTATCGGTAAGACTTCTTTCGTTCATATCTTATCAAAAGAATATGACTTTGATCTCATTGAAATGAATGCTAGCGATTCTAGGACTAGGGATATTTTGGAATCTAGAATTGTGCCGGTTCTAAATAATACTAGCCTCACCGGAAAGCGAATGATGTTATTTCTTGACGAGGTTGACGGAATTTATCGAAGGCATGACGTAGGGGGATTAGAATTATTATCACGAGTACTAAAGGAGCCTACGATACCAATTATACTTGCTTCCAATACTAGGGACCAACGTATTAAGGAGCTGGTCAAGATTTGTAGGGTCATAGAATTCAGCCTGATACCATTGAACATCTCGAAAGCTCTTTTGGACCAGATCTTGTACAAAGAGGAATTAACGTTTTCGGGCTCCGAAAAGGACGCTATAGTGAAAAGTTGTCAAGGTGATATTCGATCACTTCTTAACATTGTTCAGTCTGCGCATGCAGAATATATGACAGGCAAGGAGCCCCTGTCCCAAATAGAGATAGGTGAAGCGATTGATCGATTCTTTTCTGAAACTTCCGTAGAAAGAGCGAAGGAAGTTATTTCTAAATCGGATTCCCACTATATCGACCCTCGTTTTGGACTATCACCAGAAGACCGACGAAGGGACATTGTATATGCTTTTTTTACTAGTATTGTTTCATCTCGGAAATTGGACATCAATACCAGGATCGACCTCCTCGAGACTCTATCCCTAATTGACATGTGGGTTGGAAGGATTTTCCAGAAAAGGAATTGGAAAGGGTTGAGATATCTTGACGAAATGCTCGTATATGGAATGTACTCTATTTCCAGAAATAAGGGGGTAAATTATTCTCAGTACGCGTTCTTTTGGCCGATTATAGGTCAAGTAATATCTAGAGGGCAAGCATTCCGATCACTACTCCCGAGCTTTGCGAGTGAAACTCATTGTAGACGCAGCGTTTGTGGCTCGTTAATCCTACCATACGTTTTAAATATTTTATCATTTCATAAAAACGTCGAACATTTTCTTCAATTACTTGATCTGGATCAAAAACAAGTGTCAGTGCTAGCAAAAGAAATTGAAGGAACCCAAAGTCAACTAACTCAAAGGAATCCTCGTTCTAATAGTTAGCGTTACTATTGAGCAGGAGAGCTTTTTCATTTTCTTCATAATTATTTCACCAAAAATTACCTTTATTAAGAATAGGTATTCGATCCGTAATAATTATCTATTTGAATGCTAAAACACGATCTAGCTTGGAGGTAATCCCCTTTTGTGAACGGATCGATTTACCGTTAGGTCCGGAAACGTGAATGAAGCAAGGTTTTAAGTTTTTTGATGTTGTATCCTGTCTTTGATGATATAAGCATGAAGTCGCATGTTAGAGGATCGAATATCCTTGAGGTCCCAAGGGTGTTGATAAACAAACTATGATTATCAATCTGATCCGCTTTATTGAATAAATAAAAGATTTTGGTTAGAGGAATCATAAGATCATTCATAACTTTTCTTGAACTTTGTATTTTCTTATCCATCACTTTCAGAGAGTCACTTCCATCAATTATTAGGAGAGTCAGGTCAGAGTAGGTCATTTCATTTAAGGTAGACCTAAAAGCGTCTATCATATAAGGGGGAAGATTGTTGATGAAGCCTATAGTGTCAGTAATAAGGATTGTCATGTTCCTATTTAGGGTAAATGATCGCGTATATGAGGACAGAGTTGTGAACATACCTTCTCCAGTCCGTTTTGTTTCACCGGTAAGTTTATTGAATAACGTTGTTTTTCCAGCAGAGGTATAACCAG
This sequence comes from Thermoproteota archaeon, assembly GCA_046729835.1. Lineage (GTDB taxonomy): Archaea > Thermoproteota > Nitrososphaeria > Nitrososphaerales > Nitrososphaeraceae > TH5896. Next base: position 34,058 of record JBKPHJ010000381.1, on the reverse strand, counting down.
CGATCGAGATAGTTGGAAAACCTGATTTTGCCCTTTGTACTCTGTGCATCTCTCTTCGTTTTTCCTCCTTCTCTAACTTCTTATTCAGATAAGATATTCTCTTTCTGATATCTAGGGAATAGATGTCTGCATCATATTTACCTAGACCAAAAAATCCTGGTTGTTCTCCTAATTTAGCAAGTCTGACCTTGTCTTTTATCCTGACCATGTCATATCTTAACTCGGCGAGCTTTACCTGAATTGTAGACTCTTTTGTAGTAGCCCTCCTCTCAAATATGTCAAGAATCAGCCTCTCTCGATCCTTTATATCTACTTTGCATAAACTTGCTATATTATACTGTTGAGAAGGCTTCAACACTTCGTCGAATATAATAACATCTGGAACAAATTGTCTTACCATGCCTTGTACTTCTAGAGCCTTCCCATGACCTATTCCGTATCTTGATCTCGTAAGATTTTTTTGAGTAACTATTTTCTCGATCTTGTATCCTGCTGCATTTGCTAGAGCAGTTGCTTCTTGTATCCCATGCATATAGGGATAGGTAATCAGTATCGCAGGCTTGTGGTAATTCATTTTATTCGAATCTGTTCGTTATCATGAAGATGTACAAGTAATTCTGACAATCATACACCAGATCAGACCTTTGCTTATACATAATATAAAACGATCACCTAACCAGATAATTTGGCAATTCACAAGTATGTGTAAAAATGCTAGCTGCCCATGATATAGAGGGAATACGGTGACAGACGTGTGTCCGATATTTCATCAAAGAGACAATAGCGGTCGATAAACATAAGTCGCTAGGAATAATTATGGAATGCCTTACCATGCCATAGAAAAACCCGGTATCTTACCTAGTGTAACAGGACGGTTATTCTCTATTCAGAAAAGTTTTTAGATGGTTATCCCATGAGATGTTATGATACTTAGGACAGACTTTTAGGTCTTCCATATCTTGCTGCAGTTCCTCGATTCCGATCCCGAGTCATTAGAAACTCTCAAGTAGATTAATACGAATATCTAGCCTAGATAATTAAGAACTGGCACGGGAACTCATGTTGGACATGTTCAATACAAAATCTCAAACGCTGTTGTGCTTCTATGAAAGCTGAGGCATTTTGGACAACCACATCTTAAACCTTTTACCTTAAAGCTCAGAAGGGCAACCATATGGATCAGATGTCTTATAATAGTGGTTGACAATAGCTACCCAAAATTGAGATGCCGCCATAAAGAGCTCCAAATGTGTTGACATATAGATACTACGATTAGTATATACCGAGTCTATGATCTGCATTTTTATAGCTATAGAGATAATACTTAGCTACCCATATAAGGAGTATCTATCTCTCAATACTTGCCTTAATCTGCGCGACAGTTTTTCGCTAACAACCTTCTGTTGATCATTTCTTGCAAAAGGATTCACATTTGAGAATGCGAGCGGACCGTATGCGTAAGTTCCTCGTTGAGATGGTCTGACTGGTTCGATTGCACTTAAGAGGGTTGTTAGATCAGCACTAGATCTCTGTTCGCCTGGCTTCATGACATCTTTCTCATCTGTGGCCCTCAACAGCACATTCATTATCAAATCTAGATCGATCTTTCTATAACCGAATGAAGCCGTATTGATTTGTTTATATACCTTAGTAGCGTCTGCATCAATTTTTGTCCCTAAAATCAAGGGGACAGGTTTGAAAATGGAATCAACTTTGATCTGCCATACTTCATCCAAATTAGAGATCGTTGCATCGAAAAAACCATCATCATAGGATGAGGGACTAATAAGAAACTTCCAATTTTTAGGATTAGAGCAATATTTTTGAAATAAGTATTTTGCTAAATGTCTATCTTGGAGTATCTCCATTATTGAGAATAAGCGATACGAAGGCAATATATGAGTTTTGCTTAAATTGCACCTCATTATTTGGGTTTATTTCAACCCCCCCTTTTTTACTCATTATTAGCCTGATGTCTACCTCTCATACGCAATATATATGCCAAGGCAATAAGCGTAAACAGGATTCCCAACATAACGAAAAAAGTAAGTTCATTCTTTACTGTCCCTTCTGGTAGTACATTTAATGTAGTGCCTGTAAATATGGCGTAGAGCGCTAGTAAACAATTCAATCTAACTACAGATAGGTTATAAAATTGGGAGTGTCAATATTTAAAGGTCCTGCTATCCTAACTGGATAGTTATCCTAACTAAGCATTGTTATCTAACACTTAACAATTTAAATATACGAAGGACATAGTGTTATACATTTATTGGTTAACAAGTACAAGACGTCGGGATGCTGATGATGTAATGGAAGAGCCGTCTGAAATTTGCTGTTGATGATGTCGATTATGAGATCTGAAGCATCCACTACATTTAGTAACAGGTATTTAGTCACTTGTATCTATAGAAATTAATTATAGATAACTATGGAAAGCAATTAAATGAGACTCGCTTGTCTTTTTTCTGGCGGAAAAGATAGTACTTATGCAATATATGATAGCATCAATCAAGGACACGAAATCAAATGCCTGTTAACATTGATTCCCCCTAGTAGTGAGAGCCTCTTATTTCACTATCCCAATGTCAAGCTGACGCCGTTGGTTGCCGATGCGATGAGAATACCTCACTTGGTGTTTGTGGTAAATGGAGTGGATATGGACACCGAGTTAGAGGCACTTGAAGTTTTATTACGACGAGCGAAGATTGAATATGGTATCGAGGGGATTGTACATGGCGGGATTTCAAGTAGGTTTCAAAAGTCTCGCTTTAGCTCTTCTTGTTCCCGGTGTGATCTGCATGTAATTAGTCCCGTCTGGAGAAGACCTGCGGTCGGATACATGAGGGATCTAATATCAAACGGCTTCAAAGTACTAATAACTAGCGTATCTGCCATGGGACTAGATAAATGCTGGCTTGGGAAAATAATAGATGAAGATGTACTGGAAAAGTTGATGCGCATAAGTGAGAGAAATGGTTTCAACCTGAATTTTGAAGGGGGTGAGGCAGAAACCATAGTACTAGATAGTCCGCTCCACAAAGACAAATTAGATATTGTAGGGTCAAAAGTGAGGTGGGATGGCCAAAGGGGAATGTTTGAAATATTGGAAGTAGCATTAGTATCGAAGTAAAGGACAAAAAAGAAATGCTTGATAGTCTTCGCACCAATTTGAGGAGCGCTCTTAAAAAAATCATCGGCGCTTCTGACATAAATCAAGAGCTAATAGAATCCCTCTGCAAGGACATTCAAAGGGCATTACTGCAGTCCGATGTTAATGTGAAACTGGTACTCACTATAACTCAAAATATTAGACAGCGGTGCTTTAACGAGCAGCCCCCTAAAGGATTATCTCGAAAGGATCATATCATTACAATATTGTATGGCGAGTTAGCAAGGCTTCTTGGTTATTCAGGAGATGACATAAAAAATATAGATAAGTCCATTCATCTAGATGAGGAATTATTCTCGTTCAATGCAGGGAAGCTTAGCGTCGTACTCATGCTTGGGATTCAAGGGAGCGGTAAGACGACAGTTTCAGCAAAACTCGCAAGGTGGTTGACCAAACACGGCCATAGAGTCGGTGTCATTGGCGCAGACACCTGGCGTCCTGGAGCTCTCACACAGTTAAAAATGAATTGTAGTAAGATCAACGTGGAGGTGTATGGCAAAGAAGGAGAATCAGACGCCACGGAGATCGTCAGAAATGGCATCAAATATTTTAGTGAACAGAATATCGATATAGTAATTGTCGATACAGCTGGCAGGCATAAGGAAGAAACGAGTCTACTAAAGGAAATGACTAGTATGTATGATGTTGCCAAACCAGAGCTAGTTTTGTTAGTAATCGACGGTACGATAGGCCAGCAGGCTTTTAATCAAGCCCAAGCTTTTCACAATGCAGCGCCAATCGGAGGAATAACAGTTACAAAACTGGATGGTACTGCAAAGGGCGGAGGAGTACTTGCTGCTGTCGTGGCTACGGGAGCTAAAGTCATGTTCATAGGTACTGGTGAAAGAATAGATGATATTGAACAATTTTCTCCCACACGATTCGTAGGGCGTCTTCTTGGAATGGGCGATATTAAGGCATTACTCGAGATGGCCAAAGGGCTAGAGCTAAAGGCCGACGAAAATCAGGCTAAAAGGGTACTCAGCGGGAAAATGACGATAGAAGACTTTTATGCTCAGATGGAAAATGTGGGAAAAATGGGTTTCAGAAATATAATAGATAACCTTCCCGGATTATCAGGGAGGGTAAGAGAAGATCAGCTCGACCAAATCCAAGGAAAGCTGGACAAATGGAGGGTGATTATTCAGTCTATGACAAGTACAGAGCGTTCTGATCCCGACATCGTGAATGATTCAAGGCGGAAACGGATTGCTCGAGGTTCGGGATTGACTGAACATGATGTGAAGGATCTCATAAAACAATATAGTAATTCCAAAGCAGTGATGAAGCAGGCTAAAGGAAGGCAGATGCAGGGAATGCTCAGAAGATTCGGCATAGGATAGCACCGCTCCAATTTCACATACGAATTTGAAAGACCATCTATCACTATGTAATATATGTAAAATGAGACAGGGTTTTGACGAAACGTTGTTTGAAAAGGGACCAAGTCCATGCTTTATTTGCCAAGATTTGATGGATAAATTGGACGAAATGAATAATGCTCTTGTCACTAAGGTGAAAGAAGGGTATGAATTCAAGTCTTTCCAGATTGGAGTTTCACTGCCTTCGTCTTATGTGGAAAGAGAAGATGACGTCAGATCACGACTGGGAGTGAAGGGAAGGAACAACATAAAGAGCCAACTTGTTAGATATCTAAGGGAAATGTTCATGGATTCAGTAGGAAAGGACTTGGACAACACTTCTCCTGATCTCCGGATAAACTTGACAGTCTGTGATAATAATGAATTCTTTTTCGATATCGTTCCAACCTCTGTTACAATTGCTTGTAAATATTTGAAAAAGGAACGGGGATTGCCTCAGAAGCAGGAAAGACTAGATTTAGCAGATCCCTCGGTTTCGAATAAAGAACTTCAACACAGAACGATGAATAGTCTTGAAGGACTTATATCTGAATACCTTAGACGAATTACTTCGGGAGCAAGAGTAAAATTCTCTTGGATTGGAAGTGAAGATAGGGAGAGTCTAGTTCTTGGTAGTGGCAGACCTTTTTTTGCGGAAATTGCTAAACCTAAGCGACGGTTAATAGATGAACATAGAGTCAATTTGGGGCAAAAGGCAATAGAGTTATTCGTATTGGGTACCTCAAAGAGACTACCACAATACCCCATGAGTTTTGTTTCGAAGACTAGAATCTATATTACTGCGGAAAGGATCATTAATAGAAAAGATCTTGAGAGCTTGGCTTCGCTGAACGGTTGTACAATTAAGTTCAAAAACAAGGGCAAGACAGTTACTAAGGTTGTTTACGAAGCTACTATAGCGAATGTTAAAGGTAACCACATGGAATTAGAAATTATCGCAGACGGGGGCCTCCATATTAAACAGTTTGTGGGAGGGAAGGAGTATTGCGATCCTAATGTTTCCAAGCTCCTTGGATATAGATGCGAATGTCTTAACTTTGATGTAATTGATATTAATCTTTCAAAAGGGACTTTCCAAGGGAGTTCTCGGTGATTTCTCTTAGAAGAAATGAACAAGGGATGAAATTGAATTCGATTTGGAATCCGGTTTGATAGCTGTGACTAGTAGGATTTAATTTTTTGCAGGGAGAATGTCTGCTACCTCTTTAGAGGCTGTGTTTTTCCTATCTCCCTCAAACATAGGAACTAGGAACCAACATAAAGTGTGTTCTTATTTGCGTTCATTTTTTCCGAGCTAGGTATACAATGAGGGATCAGCTTAGAACTCAACTAAGTCGCTATCCAGATTAATTGCGTACGCCTTCAACACTGATTTTTCCTATCGGGAGTACTGACAGACTCTCAATGTTCTTCTTGATCATCAGGGCTCCCTAATAATAGACCCACTCGGCGAATCTATTCACGCCATTAGTAGCTCAATTCTCACGAATCTTATGTCAGAACATGGTTCCTTGAAGGTAGCGAGAATTATACAAGTTGAATTCCTATTCTGTTCAAGTTCATACTTTGCCGACTCCAAAGCATTAAGAATTTTTCGGACATTGTTCTAGGTTCTAACAGTTCAACATCTAGTACTGACAAAGTGTTTAATGTAATAGGATATATCCATGGAAAACCCAATTAATATTTATTTGATGATTCTTCACACACACTGAAGAACTCCCACGAGAGGCAACAAGCCCTTACAATTTAATTTTGGAGATAATGACATTTATTACATTGGACTAGAAAATCTAATTTCGGTTCAAAGGATTGGCCCAGAGACCATAAGCTAGTTGTCATTTGATGTGTTCAAGAAGCAATGAAACCTTGTTGGAAATCACTAATTGGTAACGGCTTATAGTATTGAAGAACTTAGTCGTTAAAATATTCTTATGCTGAAGACGTCTATTTCGACGCATTTTTTGGTGCAGTGAGGCTCTAAAACATAAATCTCGTTAGAAGGAATTGAATAAATTCGGGCATGTATATCATGATCTTTTTTTCGCAGAATCCTTCTTGGTAAATTCAGTAAATCCGCATTTTCCACAGCTAAGTCGATCTTGATGTTCAGCCATAAATACCCCCTTCCCGCATCTTGGGCAATCCTTTTTGGTCCGAATGACCTTATCGCCTTCGATCTTGTAAAACTTGTAAACTGATACGTTCTTGTCCTCCCCTGGTGACATGATTATTGTTCTCAACCAGTCCCTTTTGTCTCAGAAGCAGCTGCTCGTTTCGCTTTTAGCTTTGCGGCTTTTTCTTCATTAGCTAATTTTCTTCTGTCGTCCTTAGAAAGATTTCGTAATAGGAGAAATCTCGGTAGCTGCTTTTTGGTTGTGCCCTCGCTATCATATGCATAAAACATTGCAACCAAATCTCTTTTGCCTCTCTTATTTTTCATAGATATTGGAATTACGCAATTCGCGTTTAACCCAAACTTTTTGGCAACAATTTCAGCAGCTTCAATTCTCTTTAACTTGCCAGCCTGTTCCTTAAATATCAACTTTATTTCACGTCTATTTAACAACGTATTGGCCGTATCCGACAGATTCACAACTTCTTGGGACAACGGACTTCTCTCTTTATGATTATCTATAAATATTTTTGGTATTCAAATTAACTAGGAGGGAATATAGTAAATACATGATAAATGGAGAGGGAGAAGTATTAGGTCAGATTGACGACAGATTGCCTACTCTCGCCAATGGAGTATTGGTGCATATCTCGCTGTAATCCTGCGAATACCTTCAGATAGTGTCTACCTTTATCGGTGATTTCGAACAATGGATGCGGTTCGGATTTTGTGGGCTTTGTCATCAGCAGCAATCTTTCAGCTACTAAGCGATCTAGATAATAAAGCAATTGACTGTAAGATAAGCCGGCGTCATAGGCGATATGCAACAGCTTACATTTGTAGAAAGAAGAAACCGATTGGGTTCTTGATAATACCACAAGCAGGATCTCATTAACGATTTCGTATCTGTTGCGATGATGTTTAACGTGGAGAGGGAAATTTGTCATCATGATTCTCTTTAGCGGGAATCAATATTTAAAATGTATCTTGTTTCAGTCATGAATTCGGAGCCTGTCTTAGGAAGAATGTCACAGCCGATACGTGCAGGCGGTATCAGGAGCTACACAAAATTGATTCTCAATGCGCTCCACCGTCACCGATAATTACATAAAGATTACTGTTGATTTTACATATGGGATGCTCAAACTGAGAAGATTCTCGCATACGCACACTGATATAAAAATGAGAATTCAAATGCATTTGTTTACCCATGAAACATTAGCTACTAAATCAAAATAATGCTTCATCTAGAACGGGACTACTCCACAGTAGTCTTCTTTTTTATATTGGAACTAATTCTAAGCATCTGCTAGATGGTTTTTTTGTCGTATACAAAAATTCAGCCTCTTCTATCTCCATCTGAAATGTCCTCATTACTGAAGAACTTTACAAACAATATTATTACAACCAACTGCCTTACCAGTAGCCTTCAAACGTCAGTAGTTTACGAGGCGAGGCCCACAAAACCCTAAATTCGCTTATTGTTGGCTTCATTTCGTATTTATTGACTCCCCATCTCACTTTGAGACGTCCGACGGCATAATGTCTAAAAATGTGAATATATTATAGGGGCTACGAACTCGAATGCCACTCGGGTCCGGTGGGCTTCGATCCCACAACAACTGGCTTCGGAGGCTTGTGCAAGATGATCAGCACCCTCTCCTGACTAGGCGACGGACCCTTACTATATTTTCGCTCAATTTTGTATTAAAATCTTTATTGCAAACCATATAGGAGATTTTTAACAATTTGGGATACTCTACTGAAATAGTCGTATCTAAATAAATCTATTTCATTACAATTCATAAGTTTTAACTCCAAAAGTATTATATCGTCATTCTGTGCTTAATACAACGTGTATGTAAAATTAGATCAATTAGAAATAATGGGCACTCACTTGGAGGACGTAAGAGTAGGTGATATTTTATCTTTAGAAGCGGTGATTAGGAACCCCTTAGATTGGGACCATTTCTATGAGAGAATTGAAGTATTACAACACCACAGGAAGACACCGTTCACAGTTGTCACAAGGGAAGGAGACAGAATCCAAGGCTTAGGAGAAGTCGTTTCGACGGAGAAATGGAGAAACGGAGTTCATCTCGGCTTCAAGATCAAGGTCAAAGTAAAGAGGCAGAAGTCATTAAGCGATAGAAGAGCACATAGAAGAGGCAATAACCCTGTCATTCCACAATTGAATCCTTTCTCCAGTTGAAATTATTGGTAAATGGAGTTATATTTTAACAATTTTTAAGACCTGCCTTAAGCTTCAGTTCAGTCTGTCCAAGCGTAACTCTATATTCAAAATTGAGCTCTGCTTTTTGTTGCTACTAGCAGATGTCTCATCACAACTGCTAAGTCAAGGGTTAACACAAACGCGCATAACGTTTCTAGTCGGCCCTTCTGCATAAGACTTGAGAATGTTTAAATAAACAAATATTGCTCATATCTAGATCATTTTGGGGCATATTACCTCGTTCGCAATAGATATTGATGGAACTATTACAGAGAACGGTGGAGGGATGCTTCATCTCCCAGCTATCCTTGAGTTAAGAATTCTTGAACAAATGGGTTTTAGGGTAATATATGTTACAGGAAGATCGTCATTTGAAGCCTATACCTTAGCTGTATTTGCTGGGACCACAAAAATATCCGTAGCCGAAAATGGTGGAGTCATAACTAAGAGCCCACAAGAACATTTGGTTTTAGGGGATAAGAAAATTTGCATGGAAGGCTACAACGTCCTTAAAAATAATATCAACGGGGTCAAGTGTAAGGAAGTGTTTAGTAGAATGTCTGAAGTTGTTTTGTGTAGAAACTTTGATATTGTGGACGCTCAAAGAATTCTCGACCAACACGGGCTCGGTTTGTATCTGAGTGATAGTATGTATGCATTCCATATTAACCAGAGGGGAATAAACAAGTCTACGGGGCTAATTAAGGCATTACAAATTTTAGGGCTTGATGCAGGTAACAGCGTAGCTATTGGGGATAGCGAAACTGATATTCCACTATTTAGATCTTGCGGTTATAGCATATCTCTAGGTCACGCAGAAGAAAAAGTAAAACAGAAGGCATCCATCGCCGTGAATGCTAAGCACGGCGAAGGTCTTGTACAAGCCATACAGCTTCTGGCCCAAAATTTTTTTCAATTTTGAATCATGACTTCAAGAGCCCTTAAAAGAGAAGCAGCCGGACTTGTAGAAAAGATACTTTCAGAAAGGAATATTGGAGAAGTACATTATTCTCTTACCGAACCCCCAAGCACTGAATTCGGAGAGCTAACTTGCAACATCGCGTTCTTGTTGGCTCAACGATTACATCGTAAACCCTATGAAGTTGCAAAGGAATTGGTAGAGTCACTCACAGAGTATCTGAATCAGAGAGATTCCGGTTCTTTGCTACAGAAGATAGAGGCCCATCCTTCAGGACATATCAACTTTAGAGCTGAATGGAATGTTGTTTCAAAAACGGTCATAGAAGACATTTTGAAAAACAATGATTACGGGAAATTCAATTTTGGGAATAAAAAAAGGGTTATAATAGAACATACTAGTGTAAATCCGAACAAAGCATTACATGTTGGACACATGAGGAACATGATAATTGGAGATGTCTTGTACAGAATTCTTTCCGCTACCAATCATGATACAAGTGTACTCTATTATGTAGATGATTCGGGTCTCCAGGTGGCCGACCTTTTGGTAGGATTCCTGTACGCGGGATTTTCCGTTGATCCTCCAGACCCCTCGATGAAATTTGACCAATATTGTGGAGATAACGTCTATGTAAAAATAAATGAAATGTATGCTTCAAACCCTGATCTGCAGGAAAAACGGAGATCTGTCATGATGAACATTGAAGAAGGTACCTCGGACTTGGCGAGGTTCGCCAAAGAAATTAGTATCCGAGTCCTAAGGGATCAATTAAAAACATGCTGGAGTTTAAAAGTACGCTATGACCTATTGAATTTCGAATCCGACATGATAGCTTCCAAGCTATGGGACAAAATGTTTGGAATTCTAAAGCATAAGGGAATCGCTATGTACGAAAATGAGGGAAAAAACAAAGGTTGCTGGATTATTAAAGGAATAGGCAAAGAGGATGACAAGGTGCTGGTCCGATGCGATGGGACCCTGACATATATTGCCAAAGACATCCCGTATGCTGCATGGAAGCTAGGACTGTTCTCAGATCCATTCCTTTATTACGCGTTTTCAGAACAGTGGGACGGTTCAATTCTCTGGGCAGACACCCTTGACAAATCAATAGGTGCTCCCCCGCAGCGTCCATTCGGTGGTGCAGAAACTATAATTAATTTGATAGACTCAAGACAGGCCAGGCTGCAAGAAATAATTTCCAGTACGCTCTCGGCCGTCAACGGCTATGACACGGAACAATATATACATCTCAGCTATGAACCGGTTATTCTCAGTCCTGGGACAGCAAGATCCCTTGGTATCAACACAGAAGATAATTCTGCTCACATGTCGGGGAGAAAGGGGATTTACATTGGAGCAGACCAAATCATGGAAATAGTGTGCAAAAAGGCCAAAGAAGAAATTCAAACTAGGAACCCGGATACGGAAAAAGATGAGCTAGAGAAGATTTCTAGGAGCTTAGGTAGGTCGGCTGTTCGTTATAACTTGATCAAGCAAGATATAGATCGAATGATTGTTTTTGACTTGAATGAATCATTGAGCTTGGACGGTGACAGTGGACCATATTTGCAATATGCGTACGCCAGGGCCCAAAGGTTGCTCGAGAAAGGCAAAGCAACAATATATGTATCCTTCAATTCGAGACATCTTGTACACGAGAGAGAGGTCAATTTGATCCGAAGATTATCGAAAATGGATATGGTAATTGAGGAATGCGCTATACAAATGAACCCGAAGATTGTAGCCAAATACGCTCACAACCTAGCAGCAGATTTTAACACTTTTTACGAGCAAGTGCCCATCCTGAAAGGGGAGAATGAAGCATTAGTAACAGCAAGACTTTCATTAGTTAAAGCTTTCTCTAGTGTAATGAATGCGCTGTTGAATTATCTAGGTATCGACCCATTGAGTAGAATGTAATGATACTATTATGAGAGAGTATCCAATTAAGTTCAGAGAACCGTAGCGGGGCGCAGTCTAATCCATTACTTAAGGGGAAAAATTCTTCTTATCGCTAATTTCACGAATCAAAAAATTAACGGTGAAGAGGTTGTCTCACTATACTACAAGACGATACTGTGGGATCTCACGAATCTTTGGAAAGACCTAGCAGTCGAATCCTATCGAGGGTGATCTTATCGAGCGTCTCTTGTAAAAGAGCAAAGTGTCATGAGAAAGTACGGATATTCTTTCCTTGGGAGGACCTCTTGTACATATCAACGCAAGTCAGGTGTGAAATTTCATCCCTTGCCCATGCCTAAGCGATCTCGGGGACGAAGTCGCTTCTCCTATATGAGAAGGTAGCGCTAATACTGGCATCAGAATATATAACAGGATCAAGTCCTATTTCAACGAATAATAGAAACATAAAAACTCTAACGCATCTTGAATAGCACTTTTTTTGCGACAACTTGCATGTTATCTTGCGAAATATCTTGCAAAATTTGAAGCCCTAATGTTTGAGCATCATCAAATGCTAGCCGGGTAATGCAAATGCTGCCGATTGTTTTTGGGATGAGTAACCTCTGTGAAATGCTTCTACAGTGAGCGTGGTATTGTCAAGTGCGTGGGCTTGCGTAGGTAATATGAATGTCGCTCGCCCACTACTATCGGTTAGTCCAGTAAAGAAATATGCAGAAATTCCTGTTCCGTTGGATATCCAGCCATCTATACTAACTCCTTCCAAATTGGCTGATGACTCAGAATCTGATGCTGAGAAAGTAAGATTCAGCATTGCGTTGTCGGATTCTTGAGCCGAGACTCGGAGCACAAACTCTTTTAACTCCAACAATTTCGACGTTTCATTCAGCACATTTTGAGTAACGTTTAGAACGACTTTGTTCATAGCCACCGCAGTTAATGCACCGATGGTAACTGGGTTTGTACCTGACACAGAATCATTAGTGCCGCCTAGGGTCGTTGTATCGTTTGAGGAAACAAAAACAGGCTGGTCAGCCACTGGGGATGTAATTACTATCTTCGAAGTGTTGTCTTGGTTGGTATTCTGAATAGCTGGTTGCTTCTGCTCTTGTGCCGAAACATGACTTGCGAACAGTGTCATTAGACAGAGCAGGTATGCAATTCTTGAAAATGAGCAGCTGCAAATCAAATTAAATATTCTATGGGTTCTTTCATTTATTATAAATATATTGGCAATTCGTGATATAGGCGACTGGTCTTCATCAAAGCTATCTTTATCTTCTTATCTTCTTATTAGAAGGGAATCTAGTATATTTTGGGAAGTACGCGGATTGAAATATGCTGAAGGTTCCGCAGAATACGAAACTACGAATAATCTGTTACCTTTCAGAGTCCATACCTGTGTCTGCTTTACTTCGGATTGATTTCCAGCAACAGTATATGTAATTTTATGGGCTGGTAGCCCTGAAACTACCGTAGGAGCAGATTCCTGCAATGTAAAGTTGCTTAGAGTATTCATAAGATTCGTAATAGTAGAGTTTGTGAACGCGTTCAATGATTTTCCCTGCATAGCGTCAATACTTGTTACAATAACGTTTGCGTTCTCTGAATATCCAAGCGTATTATTTATACCCGTATGGTAGAAGTCCACCAGTATATTGTTGCCTGAAATATTTCCAAGCTTGTCAAGCATATTCCAATTTGAAGGATACTTGATGCGCACGCCAGAACCCATATCGTCGTATACCAGATAGTTTACAATGCTTGAATTATCATCAAAGTCAAAAAAAACCACAGCTGCGGCTGAAAATTCTTGGCCTACGTCCAAAGCATGCATTATCGTTAGTAATAATGCGCCAGAAAATATCAAACATATAAAATCGTATTTCATAGTTCGGTGTCCTCTAATAACTGATGAGAAAGCTTGATCCCATTTCAATATTGCTATCTGAACTCTAAATCTTGCACACAACAAATACATTTGAAGCAATTAGTATGAATCATCATAACGGGAAGTGATTTGAACATAGCACTCACACAGATTGTCTTTATTGCCTATATGACAGGAATCTTATGGCTAAGGAGAAACCCACTTTCGATGTTATTTTCTGCAATAAGTCCGTTTTCTATTCTTTTTGTCCTTTTTGTAGTCAGCAACGGTCAGTACACAGATATCGCAATTGCAGGAAGTCTTGTCATGGCGACTGTGGGTTACGGCTTGGCTCTTGGACAAGACATATCATTTTACAAGACAGAGTACAAGATCCAAGACATATTTGTTGCCTCACCGGTTTCCTCTCTCACGTACATGACTGGACTCGCACTATCAGAACTCTTATTTGGCCTTCCTGCACTAACTGCACTCACTATATTAGCCGTCTTGTTAGGAGATGGCCTATCCACTTTGCCGTTGCTGATCTTCAGTATTCTCTTAACCTGGGGAGCCATGTCTGCAATGGGTTTTTTTCTTTCTTCCCATATGCTACACATGAGAAATGCCACGCAAATCATCTCCTTTGTCAACGTAATACTTGCAGTGATTCCTCCTGTCTATTATTCCATTGAACGTCTTCCGTTAGGTCTTCAATACTTGGCCTATGCTATTCCCACCACCCATGCTTCTTTGATGATCCAGGATAGTCTGGGGCTGGCCGTGCCAGAAAACTGGTCCATATATTTGGGCTTGACCATACAAACCGCATATCTGATAGGTTTTTTGGTCTTAGCTAGAGCGCGTGCAGTTTGGAGAGATCTGTAAAGGTCCTCCCTGTTCTCTGGCCATGATCAGTCCCATTTGGGACCTGTTTACTCGAGCTCACAGGAATATGACATAATGCGTATATTCCACTCATAAATTCAGATTATTATCTAGGCATACTAGTTCTTTGAGCTCATTATACAGATTCAAAAATTCTGTGCCCTTGATAGTCATAATGAACTCTACAAGAGATTGGTCATACGAGATAAGGTTGTAGTATTCTAGATCCAATAGACACTCTGGTATACGTGATTGATAACGATAAAGAAACTTTTCTATTTTATGAATTTTCAGCCTTCCAGTTTTATCCGAGAATGAAAGTATTTCAGCAGCCAGATCGAGACCTGTATCTATCAATTGAGATACTCAAAACATACTTTCAATAAAAAGGGCACCCAGACTAGTATAGGAAAATTATGACTCGTCCTTCAACTAAGATTCTTTTATTTTTCATCGATCAAGAGTACGATCAAGGAAAATTCTGATTTTACTAGTGACCAGATAAGAAAGTAGATGGATAGTTCTGTTGATCTAACAGGTGGAAAGTAACAGTCATTTTAGTAACCTTGTTGCTTTCGTTTTCTGTTTATGTAGTTCTTGTTCATATATTCTTGCAATAACTTTTCAGGCGTCATGTTCAATTCGATGGCAGTTTGGATAACAAAATGAAGAATATCGACCAATTCCTTTTGAGCCTTCTCGATTTCAAATTCACTGGGTCTTTTCCACCATTTCCAGCTGGTCAGGCTTTGGAGCTCGATGGCTTCATGCATAAGTGCTGTCATAAGAACTGATATTCTCTCATCTTGCTTTCTTGGATATCTATCTGCTACCAGGAAGTCGACTAGTTCTTTCTGTAAATCAAAGATTTTTTGAAGCATATCTTCACGGTGACTCATACCACTCCTAATTTTTAGTACTTACATATAAGAAAATTTTCAAACACGGAAATCATCAACGTAATTTTAGCTCCGAGGTAAATTCAGATAGTCGATTCACGATTCAGAACATTGCAGTTCAATTTCAAGCTTCATGTAAGAAACATTCCAGTGTCGTTAACTACCAGCCACATACTTACAAGGGAACCTTTTTATTGTAGCCTGTATGCTTTCAATTCCAAAGTGATTAATTGAATTGTCATCATCGCCGGCGTCACAACAGCCCAAGAGACCGTTGACTACACTTCAGCGCTCGGTAAACAGGCGAGTCGCAGTGAGACTAAAAAGTGAAATAGAATATCGCGGAAGAATGAGCAACGTGGATACATATATGAATCTAATTTTAGTTGATGCGGAAGAATTCAATCGACAGGATTTGCAAGCTAATTTTGGAAAAGTAGTCATTCGAGGCAATAATGTCCTATTCATAAAATTGGAAAAAGATCTTTAATGAGATTCTATGCTCTTGTCAGAATCAGGGTATATGGGGAGTAATGGTCCGAAGGTATATTTTCACTTCGGAAAGCGTAACGGAGGGACATCCTGATAAGATTTGCGACCAGGTGTCAGACTCGATATTAGATGAGTTTCTCACAAATGACTCTGACTCTAGAGTTGCTGTAGAATCGTTAGCTTCTACTGGAATAGTCTTAGTTGCAGGGGAGGTGACATCAAGGCGCAGAGTTGACATACAAAAAGTCGTAAGGAGAGTATTACGTGAGATCGGATACGACAGACCTGAATACGGATTTGATTGCGAGTCATGTTCGGTCCTGGAATCCTTACACGAACAAAGTCCCGATATTTCATTAGGTGTCACACCCAATAGCAATAGGGAACAGGGCGCAGGCGATCAGGGCTTAATGTTCGGCTTCGCAACTAATGAGACTGAGGAACTCATGCCTTTGCCTATCCTCATGGCCCATAAGCTCTCTATGAAATTATCTACATTAAGAAAGCAAAAAAAATTAAGTTGGATCCGACCAGATGGTAAATCCCAAGTTTCGGTAGTATACGAAGGAACAAAGCCAGTTAGAATAGATACGGTAGTAATTTCAACTCAACACGCTCCAGATATAAGCTTGAGTCAGTTGAGGGAAGAAATTGTTGGGAAGGTGATAAAGGAAATCTGCGTGGATTGGATCACATCAGATTCTAAATTCTTGGTGAATCCGACGGGAAGATTTGTAATAGGAGGGCCTCAGGCCGACACTGGCTTGACCGGAAGAAAAGTGATCGCAGATACCTATGGGGGGGTAGGACGACATGGTGGAGGCGCGTTTTCTGGAAAGGATCCCTCTAAGGTAGATAGATCTGCCTGTTATATGGCAAGGTATATTGCAAAAAACATAGTCGCAGCTGATTTAGCAGATAAATGCGAAGTGCAGCTCGCTTACGCGATTGGTGTAGCTGATCCTGTATCTGTAATGGTAAATACTTTTGGTACATCCAGTGTCGAAGAAGACCTGATCGAGCAGCGAGTCAAGAATCTGTTTAAGATGAAGCCTGCCGACATAATACAAATTCTAGATCTGAAAAGGCCTATCTACAGGAAGACGGCTGTATATGGTCATTTTGGCAGGAATGAGCCAGAATTCACCTGGGAAAGGACTGACAAGGCAAGAGATCTGGCTAGGGGAACCGGCAATAGCTAATTTTTAAGTTAATATTATAAATAGTTGAGATAATGTTTAATCACGCGCACAAGTTGGAAACATTGCTAAAAGAGTGCGAAGTGGTGAAAACAATGGCCAAATACCAAATGATTACGAATTAGAGACAAAATTGGCCTTGGCTGGGAAGGTCGCGTTGGTCACTGGTAGAGGGATTGGATTCGCTATCTCCAAAGAGTTCGCAGAAAATCAAAGTGCAAAGATCAGGATTTAGATGCTATCTTGAGGTTGATCTCAAAGGAACAATTCGTATGACCAGAGAGTTCCTTCCCATCATGTCAGGCGAAGTTCAGGAGTAATCATTAATATCTCGTCAACACCAGTATTTTCAGGTCACATGGAAGGAGCCCCGTACACAATAGCCAAAACCGCCATTGTAGCTACAACAAGGCATATTGCTATAGAAAATGGGAGCAGAAACATCAGGGCGTATACTCTTGCTTTAGGAAATATTGCTACTGATGCCATTTTTTATTCTATGACTAAGCAAGACAGGAACAAAGCTGCTAGGGAACCGGTGATGAAGCGATGGGGTTCGCCAGCAGAGGTTGCCAGAGTAGGAGCATGTCTAGCAAGTGAAAGCTTTTCGTTTGCTACAGGTAATACTATCATAATCGACGGCGGCAAAGTACTTAAACATACTATCGACTTCTGGAATGCGGAATAACAATTCTTCACTTAATGATATTCGATCAGTTGATGATTCCCGAGATATTACAGGGGATCAATTTACTCTCGGTGCTGCAAAGAAAAGCGAAAGGAAGCGTACCACTCTTAGAAAGGGATTTACTACCGGGACCTCGGCAGCTGCTGCTACCAAAGCCGCCCTTTTGAGACTTATAGAAGGAAAAAATGCTGATTGTGTCGAAGTTAACTTGCCTAAGGGCGGAAAGATACGTATAAAGATCAAATGGACGCAAATTGAGAAAGGAACTGTGACCTCCGCTGTGACAAAGGATGGAGGAGATGATCCTGACGTGACCCATGGGGCAGAGATTCTGTCGACTGTTTCTCTAGATAGTAATATAGGGGATATAAGAATCGAAGGCGGAAAAGGTGTTGGCCGTGTTACAAAGCCTGGCTTGGGACTTCGTATCGGAGCAGCTGCGATAAATCCGGTACCGACCACTATGATCAAAACCGCTGTGCTTGACGTGGCTAGTGGAATGTTAAAGACTAAAGGAATTACGGTGATTATTTCGGTACCACAGGGAGAAACTATTGCGAATAAAACTGACAATCCAAGGCTAGGGATACTAGGCGGCATATCGATCCTAGGAACCACAGGAATCGTTATACCATATTCTACTGCTTCCTTTGCAGCGTCTATAAGACAAAGCTTGGATGTAGCGATAGCAATGGGTGTTGACACTGTGGCGTTGACGACGGGAGGTCGGAGCGAAGAGTTTATAAAAAGATTGTATGGAAACGCTCTCCCGGATCATTCTCTTATTCAGATGGGAGATTTCGTGGGGTACGCAATAAAGCAATGTCACGCCAAGAAGGTCAAGAAGGCTATTGTTGCAGGATTCATAGGTAAGCTTACCAAGATAGCAACTGGAGTGAAACAAACCCACGTCAAGGGATCGCATGTAGACATGGAGTTTATGGCAAGCCTAGCATCGGATTGCGCTTGTTCGGCGGAGGTGGTATCTCAAATACTGTTGGCCAATACGGCTCGGCACGTACAGGAGATAATAAATGAACATAGGGTAACTGGATATTTTGACCTCATATGTCAGCGCGTTCACGAAAAATTGATAGAGATCGCTGGAGAGTCGTTGAGTCTCGAAATCGTAATGTTCGACTTTGACGGAAAGGTTTGTGGCACCTATCCATCAGGCGGGCATTTGTAGCGTCTTTATGTACAAGCTGCCATTAGGCCCAGTACCCTATCTAGCCACCAATTTGGGGAAGGTGACTGATTCCCCCTGGGTTTTAGTTTACAGGTTTTTTCTTTCATGAACCAGTCTCAAAACTCTATAAACTGTAAACTAAACGCGACTAAAATTCAAGATCTCGCTTGAGGAGGAGAGAAATACTTTTCTTTAGTGTACATCGCCACCCATGATATTACTCCTATAAAAAAGCAGCTGAAAAAGAGATATTTGCTAATGCCTACTCTAGGCTATCTATCTATTACATCCGTCTTCATGAATAGGAATAAAAGAGGGTTTCAAGGCTTATCCCTGATAAGATCTAATCTGAATCCCACTAAACCTCAAGTTATCAGTATCGTTGCAATAACAAGGAATGGAATTAGATTAGCTAGAAATATAAAAAGCAAATGGCCTGAAGCAAAGGTATATGTCCCAAGCAAGCATTATGATTCATCTGCAGATATTCAGTGGTTTGACGAGCCAACCTCTCAAGTCATGGAAAACCTGTTCAAGGCCAGCGGAGCCTTAGTGTGCATTTTTTCGCTGGGGGCTGTAATCAGACTCGTAGCACCACACGTAACCAATAAGAAATATGACCCGGCGGTCATTGTGATCGATGATAAAGCTAATTTCGTCATCAGCGCGTTATCTGGTCACCTGGGAGGGGCAAATTCTTTAGCTGCGGAATTATCTTCATTCCTTGAAGGTAGTACTGCTGTGATAACTACCGCCGCAGACGTTAACCAAACTATCGCTGTAGATATTCTAGGGAGAGAACTAGGGTGGGTCATAGATAATTACGATAGGGTTACCCAAGTGAGTGCCTGCATGGTTAACGAAGAGCCCGTCGGTGTTTATCAGGATACAGGAGAGAAAAATTGGTGGGCAAAGAAAGAACTACCTAAAAACGTCAAAAGTGTAATTGAATTGAGCGATTTGAAATCCGCTCAGCTACATGCTGGGTTAATTATTACAGACAGGATTCTACGCGATAACGAAATTTCATCTAAATCGGTTATTTACAGACCGAAAAGCCTTGTCGTGGGAATCGGAATCCATTGGAACACTAAAGAAGAAACAATTGAATCTGCAATTAATCAGGTATTCGGTGAAAATTATTTAAGCACCAAGAGTATAAGAAATCTAGCTACTATTGATAACAAAGGGCAGGCAAAAGGGTTACTGGATTTTTCTGCCAAATATAAGATCCCAGTAGAGACCTACAGTAATGAACTTCTTTCCAGAATACACGTTCCTAATCCATCAAAAGTGGTAGGCCAATTTGAAGGCACAACAAGTGTCTCTGAAGCTGCTTCGCTTTTGAGTTCTAAGGGCAAACTCGTAATACCCAAGATTAAATTTCCTCCCGATCTGACTTTATCTATAGCTAGGGTGGGATACGCATAATAGATGAGCGCCATCTTGATCATAGATAGAGGCAGTCGGGAACCTGAAGTCAGAGAGGAACTAGAACGGATATGCTCAATCATTTGCAAGGCCTATCCTTACAAATATGTCTATACGACGTATTGTTTTCTGGAGGTAATCCCGCCATACATAGAAGAAGGAATCTCTAGTTGCATTGCTAACGGGGCAGACTTCATTACCATCGTCCCTTATTTTCTCTATCCAGGTATGAAATTAAAGGATTCGGTGAAAAGAGCAGCAGCGATTTGTAGGACCAAGAATGTACGTGTGGCTATTGCTCGACCGCTTAGCAACAACGCTAAAATGATCGAAGTAATCAAGAAAAGAGTTCACAAGGCAAAAGAACAGAATTCCATCATGCTATCGGACTTGGAGTGCGACGTGACCCTCATTGGTCATGGGAGTAGTGATAGAGGGGCTAGGGAGGCGTTCTCTAATATAGTCGAGAAGCTTAGACCTCTATTTAAAAATGTAAGCTTCTGTTTTCTTGAGCTTGATGAGCCAAATATCATAGAAGGTCTTACATACGCTTTGGCCAATAAACCTAAGTGTCTGTTGGTTGTTCCATATTTTCTACACAAGGGTGCTCACATAAAATATGACATAGGTCGGGAAATCAAAAAGTCAATTAAAGGATTGGGTTCCTCTAACATGTATATAACAGAGCATTTAGGAGCTGATGAACAATTGGTCGATATACTCTTGGAGAGGGCAACAGAAGTTGAACGAGGAAACATCACCGAGATCTAGATACTACAACGCAGGACCTGGCTTGCGTAACATGTCAGACAAGGCATTTGGAATCGAAAATGAAAGCTTCACGATAATCGATAAGGAAGTAGGCCCACATTCCTATAACGATCTTGAATGGGCGATTGTGAGGAGAGTGATCCATGCCACAGCTGATTTTGATTTCGCAAGGAAAGAAAAGATTGTATTCCATGGTGATGTGTTCACGGCAGCATTTAAAGCGATCCAATCTGCATGTCATATCGTCTCAGATGTAGACATGGTATTTTCTGGACTAAATAAGCAATTAGTAAAAGAACTAAATCTAAAACCCTTATGTAAGATCTCAGACATTTCAGTTAGCAAATATTCGCGGGAGAACAACTTGACCAGATCTCAGGTGGCGATGGAGTCTTCAGCGGCAGAGATTGAAAATGGGATAGTCATTATAGGTAACGCCCCTACTGCTCTTCTCCAGGTAATTTCGATGATTAGGGAAGACAAGGCCAGACCCTCCCTTGTTGTGGGAATTCCTGTGGGCTTCGTTTCTGCACTTGAATCAAAGAAAGAATTGCTACGTACTTGTATTCCCTTTATCACTAATATTGGACGAAAAGGAGGCAGCGCGGCTGCTTCTTCCATAATGAATGCATTAATGCTAGCTTATAAAAGCAAGATTCAGCAGAACTAGTGGCCTGATTTTGACTGCTCTGATTCTTTAGGAATAACTAAGATTTGTTATGTGCTTAGCCCTGACTTCACTTTTGACCAAACGTGCTGCTATCATTCTACACATCGGCATCTTGCTATATCCATCATATTCCCTACGGTTATCGATTCATCGTATCTATAATATAGTAGATCGATCATCAATAATTCGTTGTCGACACTCGAATCAATTAAGAAGTTTATGACCCACAAATTAGAGGTAGTATATGAATACGAAACTGGTCAGGAGGCAGCAAAGAAAATGAAGCACAAGGATATAGGTTCATTGCTAGTTATTGATGAATCAGGTGAGCATATTGGCATAGTCACGGAAAGAGACCTCGTCTCAAAAATATGTCTTCAAAATAAAAGGAGCAATGAGATACTCGTAAGTGGGCTAATGTCCTCCCCGTTGGTATACACTGACTCTAAAGCAACCCTGGAGGAAGCGGCAAGAATGATGATCGACAACAAAATTCAGCATCTATTGGTAAAGGATGCCGAAATACCAATAGGCATTCTGACAACAAGCGACCTCAGTACTTATCTGCGACAGAACATAGATCTAGATGAAGTTAATGCTGCTATACTTGAATCTCTCTTAGAGCAAGAAAAGACGCTATGAACGCAAAAAGAGGGATATATAGTCGAAACTTCTCTTCTATTTTGCAAATTGCTAATTCACTTAATCCATCGACGGTCCGAATGAAATAAGGAGGAGACAGCTGACCTTTGAAAGAACTGGTCACAAGTATAGAAATTAAGTCAAAACCTGAGAACATTTGGAAAATATTGACTGACTTTGAACATTATACCTATTGGAACCCATTCATAATTAGTATTTCAGGGTCTCCCGTACAAGGACAGAAAATTCAAATAAAATTAAGAACAGCCGCAGATAAGACTCGTGTTTACAGGCCACTAATAACTAAAGTTCAGCGGCCCACCGAGTTAAGGTGGTTCGGTAGGGCTTTAATCCCCATGATATTAGACGGGGAACATGTCTTTACGATACAAGAGAATCAAGAAAATGTTTCAACTTTTACTCAAAAAGAAATATTCAAGGGAATAGGAATATACTTGGGAGGTAACAAGACGTTTGACGATATCCGGAAGGGCTTTCAGATGATGAATTCTAGTCTAAAGACAAAAGCAGAAAGCATAGATTAACCAAATCTGCTGGTCGGGTCTTGCATCGAATTCTGGCTACCTTCTTTTGTAGAGCAGACACTTCTCTAGGATCCTCCGAGGCACCCTAGTGTCCGCAAAGTGTAGATGCATGTATGATGCAATGCATCCGTTATATGTCAAACCATCATGTCGTCCGGTGATCCCTCGGCCCCTTTTCATGCTAAATGAGAATCGTGAATCTGAAGGGATGTTCTCTATTTCAGAATAGTGAAACTCGTGGCCTCGGACATGAGGGATTTGACCCAGTATTTCTCCTTCGGCTAGTGCTTCTGTGTATCCAATCGTTACTTTATTAGTAATCAAAGTTTCTACATCGAAAACACCTACCATAGTATATTTTCCTTGTTTCTTTTTCCTATTGTCATTTATTGTTTTTGTCAGATACATCAAGCCCCCACATTCTGCAAACGTAGGTATTCCATTTACGATCGATTTATGTATGGACTTCTTCATGGAATCATTTGTTTCCAGTCTCTTTGCCAAAACTTCAGGAAAACCACCACCGATAAAGAGTCCATCGATATCATCTGGCAACCCTTTTTCTCTGAGAGGACTAAAGAATAGTAGAGAAGCACCATTTCTTCTAAGCGAAGACAGGTTATCAGTGTAATAAAAGTTGAATGACTCATCCAACGCAATAGCGATTTTGCATCTAGCTTGTCTTTCTTTTTTAAAGATCGATCTTCCTGTGGGTCTGTCTTCTCCTCTGGTCTTCTGAGACGGCAAAATACCATCTAGCTTAATTTGATCAGCAACATATCGGGCACAATTGAGTATGATTTTTCTCCCGCTGCTTTTTAATTCTGTAGGTGGTATCAGCCCCAAGTGCCTTTCGACAGACCGTATCTGTTCATTTCGGTAAATAATCCCAATCACTTTACTCTTCACTTTACTATCCAATGAATCAAGTATCATGTGTGAATGCTTTTCGCTGCCAACATTATTTATGATAAATCCTGCTACTTTTAGCGAAGGATCAAATCTCGTATAACCCAGAATCATAGCTGCTATTGATTGTGAGGTTCTTGCGGCATCGACGACCAATACGATCGGAGCATCGAGTATCTTGGAAACATGTGCTGTACTTCCAAGACTCATCTTTCCAGGGATTCCATCAAATAGCCCCATCACCCCCTCTATCACAGATAAATCTGCATCGCAAGAGTTGTTCTCAAAACACTCCATTATTCCTTTTTTTCCCATAAGCCAAACATCGAGGTTTCGCGATTGGCGGCCCGTGATGAAGGTATGATAACAAGGATCAATAAAGTCAGGGCCTATCTTATACGGCTGCACAGTGAATCCGCTTTCATTAAGCTTGTACATTATTCCCATTGAAACTGATGTTTTTCCTACTCCGCTGGTTGTGCCAGCAATAACGACAGCTGGTTTGTGCGACATCTATCTCTTCACCTTATAAACAAGGTTATTTGGAAAATTTGCTTTATTGCATTTCATAACCATTTATATGAGACAATTATCATCATAATCTAATTCCTAACAAGATATCTCCGAACATTGATATTATATTGAAGGCTGAACCTATGAGATTCGTCTCTTATACGCTGAAGCAGCTTAAGTCGTTCATCGTTACCGGGAAGTATTAACGGGTATTTCCTATCGGTGGTATAAATTTCCTCGTTGCCCTTTGCAATCGAAATACATGGGATATCCAAGTTCAGAGATCTTAAAGCTTTAATAGCATAATTCAGTTGTCCCCTGCCCCCATCCACTAGTATCAAATTAGGCATTGGCAAACCTTTGCTTACATCCTTTTCATCAGAAGCTGGACGATACCTTCTACTAACTATTTCTTCTATCATGGCAAAATCATTCTGGAATCCATTATCTCTTACTTTAAATCTTCGATATCCGGATTTAGAAGATTCACCGTTCACAAACCGTACACATGCACCGACAGCTATGCTTGCGCCCAAATTAGATATGTCAAAACAGTCGATTATGTATGGTACCATGTTTAAGTGTAACGTATCTCTTAGATTCAAAAGAGAAGGGTGATATTCCTTTTCGATATACAACGTGAGGTTTGTCAAGATCAGGTCCATGATCTTATTTCTATCGCTTTTGTGAGATCGTTCTTGTACTGGCAGTATCGTTACCTTATGCCCAGAGATGGATTCAAGATATCCTTCAAGTGAATGAACTTCGTCAATCTCTTCACTCGTGTATATATATCTAGGAACCATACTATCAGAACTATAGTATTGTGATATGAAAGTCGTTAGGGAGTTCTCTCCTACGAGATCAAAGCAAACATGATACTTGTCCATGATGACTCCCCTTCGACGTTTAAGGGTAAGAACATGCGCAACTCCCATTTCTGAATTCTTCATGATACCAAAAAATTCTTCATCATCAATTAGATTTGCATTGGTTTCAATTTTTTGCCTAACAGATATACTCTCAAGTCTTTCTATGGTGTCACGAAGATCTTTAGCTTGTTCGTACTTCTGATACTTCGACGCAGCTAACATATCGTTTTTTAACTTATCTTTTAGTTCTCTCATACTGTGCTTTCTTGTAAGGACTTCATGCAACGTATTTACCTTGCCCATATAATGTTTTCTAGTAACATTATTAGTACAAGGGGCTTCACAATTCCCAATAAAAAATTCCAGACACGGCTTCTTGGGTAGTTCCTTGCAGATTCTTATTTTAAATAATCTTCTCAGTGATCCTGTAGACAAAATCTTAGAGCTACCATAAACAAAAGGACCGTAGACCTTTCCCTTAGGCCCAATAAAATCCCCATTTCGGTTTCTTCGTGCAACAATAAGGCGGGGGAATTTCTCGTCAGTTATCTTTAGGTATGTGTATCTTTGCTGGTACTTTAACTCTATGTTGAATGTTGGTCTGTACTGTTTTATCAAGTTAGATTCAAGAAGAAATGCTTCAGTTTCATTCTGGGTTGCAACAAAATCAATGTCTTCAACCCTCGAGATCAGCCGTGCTGTTTTGATATTCTGGTAACTATCATCAATTTTGGTGACAGCATAGCTTTTGAGTCTCTTTTTGAGATTCTTTGCTTTGCCAATATATAGCACCTTGCCAATGTGGTCCTTCATGAGGTAAACACCAGGGTCTTCGGGAATGCGGGATATCTTCTGTTCTAGACTCATTTTCTTGAATCCTGTTCTCTTATCAGAGTCTTGATTACTTGATTAGAAAACAGTTTTGATCGAAGGTATTTGCCTGTATAGCTATTAAGGTTTCGTGAAAGCTCCTCTGGCGTACCAAATGCAACTACGTCTCCTCCCCCTTGACCTCCTTCTGGTCCGAGATCGATTATCCAGTCAGCAGAGGCAATTACATCTAGGTTATGCTCTATGATGATGACAGTATTGCCAAGCTCAACTAGTTTTTCCAGTACGTAAAGTAACTTGCTAACGTCTGCGAAATGAAGTCCAGTAGTAGGTTCATCAAGGATATACACAGTATTGCCAGTCGCTTTTTTTGATAGTTCTGCCGCGAGTTTAATTCTTTGAGATTCGCCTCCAGAAAGCGTGGTAGCAGGTTGTCCTAAACGTAGATACCCTAAACCGACATCACTAAGGAAAATTAGTTTCCGACGGATACCTGGTATATTTGAAAAGAACTCAAGTGCCTCTTCTACAGTCATACTCAGGATGTCTGCTACAGTCTTTTTCTTGTACGTTATGCTTAATGTTTCAGAGTTGTATCTTTTACCCTTGCAAGTATCACACGTAATATATACGTCAGGCATAAACTGCATCTCAATACGATTTACTCATACACCCTCACATTCCTCGCATCTACCATCAGGAACATTAAAAGAAAATCTTCCTGGCTTGAACCCTCTCTCCTTTGCCATTGTTGTTTTTGAAAATAGTTCTCTTATCGGAGTGAAGGCATTTACATAGGTTGCGGCATTCGATCGAGGGGTGCGGCCAATTGGAGATTGGTCGATTCCTATAACCTTGTCTATTAATTCCAATCCAGCAATACTTTTGTGTTTTCCCACCCTTTCTCGAGAATGATAGAAATGAGTAGATAATCCTTTAAACAGTATGTCATTTACTAGGGTGGACTTTCCGGAACCAGAGACTCCTGTAATTACCGTGAGGCAACCTAGCGGGAAAGAAACATCAATATTCTTTAGATTATTCTCTTCTGCTCGGTAAACTGTGATGTGTTTATCAGAAGTCCTTCTCTTAGCCTTTGGTTCAGTTACTAGTAAAGATCTAGTTAGATACTGGCCGGTAATCGATTCAGCCGATCTAGATACAACGTCTGCTGTGCCGCTTGCGACTATCCTGCCTCCATGATGACCTGCTCCTGGCCCTATATCTATTATCCAATCTGAACTTCTTATTACCTCCTCATCATGTTCAACTATGATGAGTGAATTTCCTAGTTCCCTAAGTTTTTTCAAGGTAGCAATGAGTTTAGCATTGTCCCGCTGATGTAGACCGATAGTTGGCTCGTCGAGAACATATAATACTCCGGACAAATTCGAGCCGATTTGAGTAGCTAACCTAATCCGCTGCGATTCGCCACCTGATAATGTGGCAATCGTTCGATTTA
Source organism: Thermoproteota archaeon (assembly GCA_046729835.1). Classification (GTDB taxonomy): domain Archaea; phylum Thermoproteota; class Nitrososphaeria; order Nitrososphaerales; family Nitrososphaeraceae; genus TH5896. The sequence goes on along the minus strand of JBKPHJ010000381.1, from coordinate 6,439 downwards.
GCTGTAAGTAATCCAGTCCTACATCTAGAAGAAAATTCAAGCGAGCTTTAATCTCTTTCACTATATTCCTTGAAATGATCAGATCATTTGTCGATAACGAAATCTCATTAAAAAATTCGAGGCAATCTACAATGGAAAGATTACACAAGTCCATTATCGATCTCCCATTGATTTTGACTGAAAGCGCTTCCTTTCTAAGCCGCTTTCCCTTACAGAATTCGCATAGATGTTCGCGCATGTACTTGGCTATCTCCTCACGCTTTGATTCAGATTCGGTCTGATGAAAGAGCCTCTCCAGATTAGGAATGACCCCTTCAAATGTTCCTACGTATTCCCATTTACTCTCCGAGTACCTGGACCTGTAACTATACCGGATACGCTTTTCGGTTCCATATAGGATTACTCCAAGTTGATCCTCTGTGAATTTGTAGATAGGCAAATTCAAATCAAACCCATAATGTTTGCCTACATCCCTGAGCTTCGATGACCTAAATGAAGCGAACCGTCCCAACCATGGCTTGATAGCCCCTTCTAGGATGCTTTTTGACTTGTCAGGTATTATCAGTTCAGGGTCGAACTTCAGTTTAAAACCTAATCCATTACAACCCTTGCATGCACCAAATGGCGAATTAAATGAAAATGAGCGAGGTTCTAGCTCACCGATACTTAATCTGCATATAGGACACGCATTCTGTTGAGAGTACAAGTATACTTCATTATCTACTAGCACGGCAGCCAATCCGTTGCCTATCTTCAATGCCAATTGGACTGACTCAACTAATCGACTTCGTTCTTCTGCAGAAACTTCGAGTCTATCGATAACCACCTCAATAGAGTGCTTTTTCTGTTTGTCTATGGCGCGTAAATTTGAGCCTTCTACATCATCATTGATGCTGTTATGCGAATCGAGATTTACAAATTCGCCATCAAGTCTAACTCTAGAATATCCATCCCTCCTTAAATCTTCGAAAAGCTTTCTAAAAGATCCCTTCTTTTGCTGTATCACAGGAGCAAGCAGTATAGCCTTTCTTGAAGCGAAGGATGCAAGTATAGAATCACTAATGGACTCTGTAGATTGCCTGCTAATTATTCTTTCACAGTTAGGACAATGCGGGATCCCAATTCGAGCATACAACAATCGGAGATAGTCGTAAATCTCTGTAACTGTTCCAACAGTAGAACGTGGATTCTTGTTTGTAGTCTTCTGCTGAATTGAAATAGCCGGCGAAAGTCCATCTATTGAATCAATGTCAGGTTTATCCATCAGCTCCAAGAACTGTCTGGCATAGGCAGACAATGATTCTACATATCGACGTTGACCCTCAGCATAGATCGTATCAAATGCTAGTGTAGATTTACCTGAGCCTGATAGACCGGTAAACACTACCAATTTATTCTTTGGAATAGTGACGGTTATATTTTTTAAATTATGTTCGCGTGCTCCTTTGATGATGATGTTATCAAGCATAAAGCGTCACTAAGTCCATGTAGTTACAGGTTCACCTAATGCCCTTTTTATTTTATACAACTTACTTCTTAAATCAATTGCACGCTCAAAATCAAGATCTTCTGCGTATCGTATCATTTGAGCTTCTGTATCGAGGGCAAGTTTAGTAAGGTCAGACCGGCTCATTGATTTAATATTCACATCTATAGAATCATTTTCTCCCTTTGATATGGGCTTCACTATAGACTTGGGGACGATATTGTTTTTCAGATTGTATTGAACTTGCCTTTCACGTCGTCGATCACTTTCAGTAACAGCTCGTTTCATCGAATCAGTAACGCTATCAGCATACAGGATAACTCTCCCGTCAATGTTTCTCGCAGCCCTCCCAAAAGTCTGCACCAGACTTGTAGCATTTCTCAGGAATCCTTCTTTATCTGCATCAAGAATTGCCACTAATGATACTTCAGGAAGATCAAGACCTTCTCTAAGCAGGTTAACGCCAACCAGTACGTCGAATTCTCCGACTCTTAGTTGACGGAGGAGCTCTGTTCTGTCCAGACCTTTTATCTCGGAGTGGATATACCTCACACGAACATTCTTTTTGGTCAGAAAATCGGCGAGGTCTTCTGACATTCTCTTTGTCAATGTAGTAACTAGCGTCCTCTGATTTCGTTTGACCTGCCGCCTAATTTCTTCAATAAGATCTTTCATTTGATCCCGCGCTTCTCTTATATCGATAGCCGGATCCACTAAACCTGTAGGCCTTACTAATTGTTCGACTACTTGCCAACTCTTTTCTAACTCATATTCCGCTGGTGTAGCAGATATGAAAATCACATTTTTCATGTACTCTTCAAATTCTTTAAATTTTAATGGCCGATTATCTGCTGCACTGGGTAGTCTGAATCCATATTCAATTAGCGTTTTCTTCCTTCCATAATCACCATTAAACATAGCATGTAACTGCGGTACGGTAACATGAGATTCGTCTATAACCAGAATAAAATCTTCACCAAAAAAATCTAAAAGACAATACGGGGGTTCACCTGGTTTCCTTCCATCGAAGTGTCTTGAGTAATTTTCTATCCCTTGGCAATAACCCAACTCTTGGATCATCTCTGTATCATAATTAGTTCTGGAAGTAAGTCTCTGTCGTTCAAGTTCTGATGGCAGATTTGGTAACCATTCTTTTAGCTCTTGCTGAATAGTTACAATAGCTGATTGCCTCCTATCGTCTCCGATGACATAATGCTTGGCTGGGAATATCTTTATTCTTTGCATCTCCCTTATCTGTTCCATTGTGATAGGATCATGGATGGAAATCATTTCAATATCGTGTCCAAATAAAGAAATCCTTAAAACATCCTGAGAATATGCGGGAATAATATCTATTGTATCTCCTCTGACTCTAAATCGACCAGGGCTTAAAGAAAGATCGTTCCTTTCGTAACGAGCCTCCGTAAGCTTACTAATTATCTGTTTTCTATCTGTCTGAGTACTTTTATCAAGTAAGATTGAACTCTCATCCCATTCGATAGGAGACCCTAAAGAGTAAATACATGAGACAGTGGCTATTATTATGGTGGGTTCTCCGGACATTAGCATTGCTGTTGCCTCCAACCTCATCTTGTCTATTCTTTCATTTATCTCGGTGTCCTTTTCAATGTAGGTGTCTGTCTGCGGGATATAGCTCTCAGGTTGGTAGTAATCATAAAAGCTCACAAAGTAACCTACATTGTTATGGGGAAAGAATTCCTTAAGTTCGGTATAGAGCTGAGCTGCTAGTGTCTTGTTATGTGATATGATGAGGGTATTCTTGTTAGAATTCGCTATTACATTTGCTATTGTAAACGTCTTGCCACTACCAGTGACTCCCAAAAGAGTTTGGCAACCTCTCCTCTCCAAAACGCCTTGGGAAAGCTTGGATATTGCAGATGGCTGATCTCCGCGAGGAGGAAAACTATTCGAAGATAATTTGAACTTGCCAGATATAATCTTGCTCCGAGACAATTCATCTTTAGAGAAATCATTACGCGAATATAATACTATTCGCTAGTTTATACTATGATTATAAATACCCAGAGCTTAAGCTGAACATTGAATAGCGCCAATATAACAGCAGAAATCCAACAAAAGTATGATATCATAGACTCAAAGACCCGAATATATCTAGTTACTGACGGGATTGACTCCGCTCAAACTCGGGTTGTATATCAACGATACTTTGATCGCTTTCTGAATCATATCAAGATTCATGACCTTCAAGTGCTATTAGATTTTAGTCCTAAAGTTATCAAGCAAATAATAGCAGATTATATTATCAGTCTGCGTGATAATGGGGTTAAACGAGATTCGATAAAGACACAGATTGCAGCTATCTTACATTTTTTCGAGATTAATATTGACGACTTCCCATTAGATATGAAGAAGTTTAAACGTGACCTACCACCCGACGAGACGGTGAATGAGGACAGGCCATATACTACAGAGGAGATAGGACAAGTCCTCAAAGATTGTGACCTTAGAACCAAGGTAGCTATACTCCTACTCTGCAGTTCAGGTATGAGAATAGGTGCTTTGAGATCCCTTCAGATAGGGGATCTAGGGGGACAGACTGCTGGTGGAAATGATATAAAATTATACAAGATACAAGTTTACGCTCGAACCAGGGATAAATATTTCACATTCTGTACTCCTGAATGTTATAATGTTATCCAGGATTATCTTAGTTGTAGGAGACGCTATGGAGAGGAACTAAAGGACAAGTCTCCATTAATCAGAGAACAGTTTAACGCAGATAATCCCTTCACAATTAATTCGCCTAGATTTGTATCGCAGAGAGGGATAGAGTATATGATAATTCGTGCGTTGAAGAGATCAGGTATCAGAAAACCTAGGGAGATTCACATGAGTCATGGTTTCCGCAAGTTTTTCAAGAGTCAATGTGAACGTTCTAGTAGTATGCGTTCAATAAATATTGAATTACTAATGGGTCATAATATTGGAGTATCAGGACGCTATTATCGACCTACAGATTCAGAAGTCTTAGAAGATTATTCCAAAGCAATCGACCTGCTTACTGTGGATTCACTTCAGAGATTGCACAAGCATATAGAAAAACTAGAGGGGCAGCAGGCAGAAGAGATTGCTCAATTGAAGACTCGGTTGGCTGAAAGAGAAGAGTATGATCGTAAGAAGCATGAAGAATTCATAGAGACTTTGAAATGGGCAGACGAAATGAGGCGTCATGGTGTTAGACCTTCTGATCGGGCTAGACTTAGAACTAGTTTAGTTGAACAAGGATAAAATTAAACTAGGCAGAGTATCAGTTTCTCCGCCCTAGCCAAATGTCCAATGTTTCCAGCACTCTGCACAAAAAAGGCGCTGTGTGTCCTCTCCTGAACTAAGAGAACTACCGTATATTAGGAATGCATCTTTTAAAATTCTTGTGCTTGTGCTTGTGTTTTGACTAGATCGGTGCTAGCTCGTTTAAAACCTTTGATCCGATAGTCAGGAGGTAGTGGTTGAAAACCTTGCACAGTATAACGACTGATTGGGTTCTGCATATGATGAACAAGAGGATGAGCTTCCGCAGACGTTAAGTTGTTCTTATAATGGGCCTTTAGCTTCTGGGTATATGAAACCCGCTGTATCTTGGTAGCTTTGGCCAGGTCTTCATCTGTGGCATAGATGGAATAGCCAGATTCTTTATGGCAATCAAACCAGTGATCTGCATAATCGTCTAGGCTAATAGGGAATTTTGGTGCGTAACCATAGAGCTGCTGGCAGATCTCACATACAAGCCGATAACACAGAACTATCTGAGACAAGCCGGTTTATTTACAATCAGCTAAAAATCCCGCCGACTAGCAAAGTGGAAATCGAATATGAAGCAGAGAGACTGCTATCTATATCGAGAATAGACGATAGCCAAGAGATCGCATCACCCCCGTTTAAGATAATGTGTATTGAGATGAATAATGATGGTAACGAGAACAAATCAATAAAACTGGCCGTAACGCTCGAGAGTCAAACATCGGTTGAATTTGACGGACTGACTGACCCGAGCTTTGCTTCTTATATTAGTGAGAATAGGCCCGACATAGTTGTCTTTGCTGGAGATTACCATAGACATTATAACATGCTCAGTTCTGCAGACAATGTTTTTACCAGACTTTCTGGCCGCACTGTGGCCACACATTCTCGTTATACGATAGATAATACCCATCTTGTTGAATTAGTTGAAAAAGCAAGATTCAGCTATCTCCCGCTGAGGCTTGCTTCAAAGTACGGAATGATAAGATTAATTGAAAGCAGAATTACATGTGAATTGCTGCAAAGAGATTTTGTTATCCCAACAAACAAATCGGTATCGAAGAGCCATGAACAAATCAGAACGTTAGAAAATATTGTCGAGATGGATAAAGCTGGTATGATCATTTCTCCAGAGATTGGTTTACACGAAAATGTTGCTGTATTAGATTTCAATGATGAATATGCGAATATAATTACCAGAAACAATATTAGCTATGAAAATTTATCGAGCGACAATTCTGCAGAAAACAAGCGCGCGGCTATACTTCCATCTGTTGTACAAGAACTTGTTGCAAGACGGATTTACTTAAAACAACTTCTGATAAGCCAGCACCCAAACAATATTCTTTACTCTTACTGTGAAAGCCGGTTAAACATACTAAAGCAAATTCTAGTATGTCTTTATGGTACGTCCGGCTCGATCTGGAACAGATTTAGCAATGTCCAAGTCTTTGAAGCGATAAACAAGCTCTCCCGAGAGATTCTTTTAAAGACCAAAGATATCGTGCAGAAAGCTGGCTTCCAACTGGTATATGCAGATACGGATGCAGTCTTTCTGAAGAAAAATGATGCGACAAAAAGCGATTATGAAGAGATAATGAATGTACTCGTTAAAGAGACCGGTCTTAATATGACGTTAGAGTATCATTACAAATTCTTAGTACTATTATACAT
>JBKPHJ010000380.1:0-1348 GCA_046729835.1 Thermoproteota archaeon | reverse complement strand
CGATATCGCAGATTAATCCACTTGCAATACAGGTAATGAATGAAATTGGAATAGACATATCCAATCAAAAGTCTAAAGACCTCACTGAAGACATGATTAGAAATTCAGATTCCAATTAAGATAAGATTATCAATATGGGATGCATGGATAAAGACTTCTGCCCTACATTGTTTATCCCAAAAATAATCGAGTGGGGGATAGAAGATCCGAAAGGCAAACCAATCGAAAAAGTAAGAGAGATTAGAGATGAGATAGAAAGGAGAATCATGGAAATTGCAGCAGACATTTCTGTTACTGAAAAGAGTAATAATAGATAAACTAACATTAAATCATAAAAAGTTCATCGTAGAAGTAATAGGCACGTTCATAGTAGCTGTCTTGGCTACAGAGGCAGTAGTAATCGATGCCAAATATAACGGAGTAATGGGTATACCGTTCGTAGCATTTCTTCCATTCATAGGAGTAGCGGCAGGAGTATACTTATTTGGAAAGATATCTATGGCACATTTTAAACCCGCAGTAACAGTAGGTTTTCTGATTACCAAACACGTGACAAAGAAACAGCTGGTATACTACTTTCTGGCCGAAATCCTTGGTGCAATACTTGGCACTATATTTGTAATGTATGTGATTGGTAGTGAAGAAAAAATGTGTGTTTATTGATTATTGGTGGAGTTGTGGTTACATCAAAAGAACTACCCAAGTATTATGAAATGCTTCAACTGGACGATAAGTTACTAACATCTTTGTATTATCCACTGTATCTATCGCTGAACCGGATTGTCCATTTATGGCGCTCTTAAAACTATTTAGAGTACCAAAGGATTCAGGAATCTTGCTCTTATTTACATCAGAATCTGCTATTTTTTGTCCATTACTGTCTACATAAACAACACGTGTATTATTATCTACAGATGTAATATTGAGAGATTGAAGTTCTTTATTTAAAACATTAAAATCAATGCTACCCGCCCATACTCCAGCAATAGTGGAGTTATCCCTTAAAGAATATACCGGTACAGCAATCACAGCTTCTCTGGGATGAGAGGCAGCTGTAGCAATTATAACATTTGCTAAATAAGTGTTATTTGTTTTAATTGCCCCTTGGAAATAATCTCTAAATGCATAATTGTTTTTGGTAAGAGTCTGTTGCGTAGAATAAGGCTCAAGAAAATACATATCTCCATTTGGCATAATAAAATATGTTTTGTATAAATCGCTATCACTATCTATTATGTTCTTAGCTACCTGTCTTTTTTCTATGTCTGCGTATTGAGGTATTCCATGTAATGTGTTTAATGTTTGATTAAGCAAGTGTGCATAGGGAACATCTCTTACCTGTGGTAAT
>JBKPHJ010000379.1:0-4559 GCA_046729835.1 Thermoproteota archaeon | reverse complement strand
GCAAAATTATCCTTAATACGACCTGTAAATATGGTTGAGTTTCAAGTGTGAGTAGAAAATGTGGTCAAATTGACCCATTTTACTCCATTATGTCTGGGATTCATAGTGATTACATTTCTTAATACTAACAAGAAAAAGGAGCAAGTAAGAGATATATTGAATATTTTCTATGATCTGCAACTGGAGTTTTTAAAAGAGTATTTTCGATCCATTCATACTCCCTAGGTGTTTTCATACTGCAATTAGGATATCCATTTTTGTACTCAAGATTCTGAAAATTTCTTGATTTCACTATTTTGAACTTTTCTTTAAGATCAAGATCAGTAAGATAAAGGCGATTCTATTAACACCAACTTACATTTCCCTCCATCTATTTCACCTTCAAAATCGCAGTCCTCCTTGAAGAACGCAAACTTTGTCTCATTACATTCCACAATTAGTTTTAGAGATAAAGTCTGTCTCTTGAAGATTCATTCGCCATCCTGTTGAATATTTCCCAGCCTTTTCTTCTTACTTCTTCAATTCCATCAAGATACCACTTGTAATAGTAATAATTAGGATACGATCGATCTGCATTAGGATCGTTACTTGGGGATATAACATTCATTTCGTAAAACAACATATCTTCTAAGGTCACATCTTCTTAGGTCAGGTGATAGACAGTAGTATTTAAATATCTATAGCTCTAATATCATAGACATGCAACTGGTTGATTTAAGAGCAAGCAAAATAAAAAAACTGATATATGTACATCGAACCTTCAGATCGCTGAATCGTCCAAAGGCACTCGCACAGTTTTTTGAGAAGAGTCTGAAAAGGAAGCATACATTGTTAAAGATAACAAGATATGGAGTTGGGACAAACCCAAGATATATGATGGTGGCAGTGTAGATATGTCTACCCAAGAAATGCATACAGAAGATCCATTCTACAAGGGTGTCTCTGTCAAAGACATACCTCTCAAAAATATGACCGAATTCAGCCTAATGGAAGACCCTGATGGAAGGCACATACAACCTTGGGGAGAAAGCATAAAACCCCAAAGTCTCTGCAAGCTGGTATATGTTCATACCCAACCAATGCAATTTGCAAATTCGAAGGAAAATCATATTGGGTATTCACAGTTTGTCGTCCCAGAAGAATTTGCTGAAGACCTAGAGGAGAGCACGATTCATTACATAACTTTGACAAAAAACGGAAAAGAGATAGGCATTAAGTATCGGCTAATCAAAGTATAATGACCATTCTCTTCAGGTTAATGAGATGATAATACTTCAAATAACGGACTAGCAGTCTAAGGAACAACACTCTTACTGCTTGGTAATTTGGAAACAGTGGGATCAGATAGATCAGTGTTATATTGGTAGTCAGAAACCGATTCGTATGAGTCTTCTGCATCATTACTATTTCCTTGGCACAAAAAGAAGGTCATTGTAGATAGAACGCAAAAAATGTACTAGCTAATCACTTTTATACCATCATAATTTAATGGGTCTTCGCATGCTCAAGAATCAAAGAAATTTTCTTCCGGATGGTTGTATCTATATATCCCTTGTATTTGCTCCGATTCCATTTAAAATTCGTCATATAGTGTAAGTTCATACGGTAGTTCACAAAATATCGGCAAGTCCTATGAATATAAATCGGTTTCTTCATTTTATTTATTCTTCTATAGGTACTTGCATGTCATGATACTGTCAGAATGAGTTTTTATATACTATTACGGAGTAGTAATGGCATTAGACTACGTAAATACTGTATTAATTCTATGGGTCAAGAGACTAATAAGTCAAGGTATCATCGATTTGAGCTCCTACTATCACAAACAAGGGGGTACGCCAATATTAGAAGTTAATAATCATGTCTTCTTTGCGATAAAATACCAGACCCTGTCCTCTTACGCCCCTCAATTTGATTTCCTGTCTTCAGCTGCTATATCATAATCATCTTGATCTTCGTCATGTAAGTTTAGTTCACTATGAGAATCTATCTCATTATCATCATAATTATCGTAATTATCGTTGCGTGCATACACTCCTCTCTAAATATTCTTAAAATCTGTATCTTGGGATGGTATTGAGTACCCTGTCCTTCTGCTCAATTCTTCCGTTAATGGTGCTAATTGCTCTTCTAACCATCGAATATGTTTGTTCACTAATTCCTTGTTCTCAATTCTCTTTGTATTTTCTTTTTCAAATGCATCAATATCTTTAATAAATCCCTTGGTTGAAATGTCATAATCACCATGCTCTGACTCTATCTTGTCTACCTCGTCTGCTGCCGCTATTATTCCAGCCTCTTCAGCTAACTTATTTAGTAGATTTAGGTTCGGTAGAGCAACGTATACTACTTTCTTAAGACTTAGGTTATAGTTCACTTTATTGAATAGCCTTTGGAAGCTTGCGAGAATGAATTCATTCCAAAACCCTTCTGCTCCAACATACGCTATTACATTATCTATTTCTATGCGTCTGCCATATTTCCCACCAGTTAGAAGCTCCCAGTCCTCTTCAGGTATCAATCCATCATCGTACATTAGCTCTGCAGTTGTAGCATGCTTATTGGCATGGTAATCAACATTTACTTTCTTCTCACTACCCTTGGGTTTCGGTAAATCTTCTACAACTTCATCAATTGGAACATTTAACCTTTCTAAGGTTTGAATTCTTATTCCTATCCTAGTTATATTAGGCACTTCTCTCGCCATAGCCCACCCTGAAAAATCATCATCTGTAAGTATCGCCATCCTAGCTCCTTCCTTAGTTGCTAGTTCAGAGAACTCCTTTGCGTTGTCTGTCAAGAAACCCTTGGTATAACACAAAGCAAAACCGTATTTATCTGCCCAATATGTAAGAAGCTCAACAACACCTTCCTTCTCTATTATTAGAATAAACGTGGCTATCTTCTTTATCCGTTCTAGTTGCTTGAAGGATACATCATAAATCTGTCCCCTAAAGTATATGTGAGCACGTGGTGCTTCGTATATTCCGAGTGCTTCTCGTTTTACTCCTATCTTGCCTGTTTTTACAAAGTGACCATTTACTAGTTTTAATTCGGGCATTTCATCACAGATGGTCTTAACTAGACTCTGCAGATACTTTCTTTCTACATGTATTCCACGACGTTCTAGCTCTGGTCTGTATCGGTATACTGGGGTGCTGGTGTTCCAACTATCTGCATTCTTGATATATGGCTCCTTTAAAACTTTTTTATATCGTTCTTCGATGAGGTACTCTGTAAAGAGAGCTTTTGCTTCTAGTTTATTGCCTTCATCATCACGTCTCTTATTGCCACCAGAACACATCTTAGAAAGTAAATCAACTAGATCGTAATAGAATGGATTGAGATCAATATCCGATTTCCCATAATCAGTATATTGCAGTTTTGGACACCATAAATTAACTAAAATTATGCTTCTTTCCTTTTCTGGTTTACCATCTCCGTAGGAATAACCACACTCTTTCAATAAACCGTTTGCACCATATGCTTGCTTCTTAGCACCGCTTTTGGTAGACCATTCAAGACTGTATCCATCGGTGAATGAGTGGTAATGGTTTGTAGCGGCATTAATTCCTTCACAGTACAACAGATAGTATGGTAGACTGTATGTGTGTATAACAGCAGTCTCGATTATGTATGGAACACAAGTATTAGCGGTGCTCTTAGATATATCTGAATTGTAATCATGGTTATCAGAGTAATAATGACCAATCTTAGTCTTGTATTTTATATGCTTAGGATGATAGCCGAGCTGATTAGCTCTTGCGTGTAGAGCTTGTTCCCTATTCCTAACATTAAACGGTAGCAGATCTCTTTTTAATATGGATGGGTCTGTTGGTGGGCCCATCGTACGACGCAATCTTAGAAATATATCACGTATCTTCTTTTCACATTGTCTTTTTGGCAGTTGTAAAAGTTGACCAATAGAAACTATTAGATCATCTTCTTTCTTGAGTAGACTTCCCTCTTTGAAATGTCTTGTGAGAATATCGTATAATACTAGAGTTTTATCTTCGATGCTATAAATTAGATTTTCAAAAGTTGAAAGGTCAGCCCAATATATACTTGTAAGTCGTTTACTGTTAGTGTTGCTAATAGACAGCTTTTGAGTAGCAGGTAATGTCACCTTCCAGTACTTATTATCGGTAATAGAAGTCACTATATTGAAATGAAACGTAACATGAGTATTGAGTAGCGCATATTTTATGAGAACGAGCTTTATATCGGCTAAATCAATTACATTATTGTTATAGGGTAGGTGTGACTCAACCTCCGTAAAGTTATCATTTGATGACGCCGGCTTTTTTACAATGGTACAATGATTATGTCCAGCAATCTTGTCCACTACGGCTCTAATCTCGAATTCCTCTCCAATACCGTTTCTTATGATAAGTGGTTCGTTCCAACCTTCCTTACCATTGTATTTTGAGCCTAGAGCATAGGGAATACCCACCTCTTCTTTTAGAGCGTCGCCTTGTAAACCTCGACTTATCTTGAAGAGATTTCTCTTGCTGGAATGAAACCTGTCCAGATCATCAAATATGGCGTGAATTCGTTCC
>JBKPHJ010000378.1:0-2571 GCA_046729835.1 Thermoproteota archaeon | reverse complement strand
GCTCATCCCACCAACCCATTAGACCGTTGCATTTGCTGCATCGAAGCTCTACCCTTGAATTACTTGTCTTGAAGAATTCAATTGTCTTAAGTTTGGCCAAGCTTCGATTGCAGATGCAGTCTTCCGTCCAATGCATGCTCTTGCCAATCTATTATTAAAAACTAAATTTATACGAATTCTGCTCATAATGCTATAAGAATACTACGACCAAATGTACGCGTCAGATCTTATAATCTGATTACGTAGTAGATAAGCCGATTCGCCTTCCATGAGCGTACTATAAAATGATGCGGGCACTAAAATTCTATATATTCTTCATCGTATCTGTTAAATGGTTTCAGTTTAATATTTTAAAGTTTATGAAGTCAAATAACTGCATCGCCGAGCCTAGTATGTACACTTTGACGGGTAAGCGGGTTAAAATGACGCTTAAAGTCAGATAAAAAGAATAATCGGGTTGAAGATTGATTTATTCTCATCAAGCATTGAAATGTCAACTCTCGAATTCAGATTATATCAACTAGTTCGTACATTATGCAGTTCTTAGCTCTCGCCAATTGTCAACTCATGATTTCGGTCCATATAACAGAAAATGATATTTGTTATTCACTAACGTAGAGTAAATACGCGAGACATTAATCTGCTGACGAGTAGCAAGTAACTACGAAATATTTGTACAGTAGTTAGTCTTGATGTAAACCCGCTTGCTTTCTTAGATAATCCAGCGATTCATTATCATCATCTTGGTGTTGTATTTTCAAATACTTTTTCATCCCATCCAACAAATCTTTACTTTCTTTAGAATGTTTATCTGAATCAAAATTCTTGGTATCTTTAGTCATCTTATATATTGGATTTTATGATATAAGAAATTGTGGGTCTTTTACTGAAAATGAATCTAATTGTACTTTGGAATATGGCAGTGTGCTAAGAAATCTTCTAACTGGTCGTAACTATCTAGCTCAAGATATTTCATCAGACATTCAACGGTATTGTCATCGTATTCCGTGTTTTTGTACTTCTTTTTACCCAACGTAGCTTGAATATGCTCAGTTTTTTCGTCCAAGTCAGTATTACTTAATACCTATTACGACAGTAGTATATACATATATAACAGTTTTTGAACCATATTTTGAAGAAGATGATATAAAAGAATATTGATTTTTGACATTCTGCCAGAGATATTCCAATAATCTACTAAAGATTCATTTGATAAATTTAAATTTATAGCAATATAGTTAAGGCCAGCATTTGTCGATAAGAATAATATCAACTTAATGCGGCATCACTTCAGGTTAAATGGGATCGAAACCATCGCTTACCATTTTTAAATAGTATGTTAATCAAGTACGAATATGTCTAAAAGAGAAGAAGAGAAAGCAGTAGAAGCTGCAAAGAAAGTTGCTGAAGAAGCGAAGAAGACAGAAGACAAAGTTGAGGCAACTTTAACTCTGCAAGAGATTGAAGGGCGAGCAACAGCGGAAGAATTTCAAAAATCCGTTCATAGATCGTTAGAAGAAACAAAAGACAATATAAGAAAATCTATAGATGAAGCAAAGAATCAAATTCCACAATACACAGCTGTAGTTAAAAACTATCAAGAACAAGCATTACAAGCGACGAGAGAAATGGTAGTAGACTACATTGAAGCTCAAAAGAGAGTAATAGATGCATTCTTCAATTCTGCAGTATGGATTCCGTACGTTGAGAATAATTATAGAATGTATAATTACTGGTTCTCTCCAAATAAACCAGCAGAGATATACGCGAGAACTGTTAGCAATATTGCAGACAACATTGCAGCTTCAGCAAGAATAACTAATAACATCGTATTTGGAAATATCGATTCATTTGGAAATGCATTCGAACGAGCTCAACAAAACATGAGAGAGCTTTCGATGATAAATGTAAACACGGCAAAAGTCTTCCAAGACACGGCAAGCAGCAAGAATTTCTATTAACAGACAAAGAGAAGAATACATAAGATAAGTTGCTGTGCAGCAATCTATTCAATGGATAATGGTAAAACAATATAGGCGACCATCACTCATTAAGAGCTACTAACGCCATTTTTCGCGAAAGATAACTATCTCATAACTAGACATTCTTCTTCACTCCATGCTCGCTTGAATGGCAATATTTTTCTTGTACGTGCAGAAATATCCCACCAACTTACGAGACCTTTGCATCTTCTGCATCGAAGCTCTACTCTGGAATTATTCATAATAAAAAATTCTATCTTAGAATTCGTCATCCCCGTATTACAGCTGCAATCTTCAGGCCATGGCATTATCTTATGATCTCAATATCTTAGCCCGATCATTACAGTATTTCTTTGATAATTTAGAGCGAACTTGTTCATACTAAACACACGCTGTTGGATCTCGCAACTATTGCACGACAGTATGGTACATAATTGCATAATTAAGTTATATATGCAGACTACATCCCGATCTTAAACTAAACAATAATTTTTCTAAAGTATTACCTCGGCCACTAGCTGATTCAACTGGTCCATACCAATTGGTTTTTTTACGAATTTTCTTATGTAATTTCCGGCTTCTAATTCTT
>JBKPHJ010000377.1:0-2817 GCA_046729835.1 Thermoproteota archaeon | reverse complement strand
AAGATTGTGTCTGTAAAATTGATGGTGTATGGCACAAGCGGATGGAATATTTTAAGATCAACGGTTCAAGAATAGAGTTACGATGCGGTAAATGCAATGGACTTGTAAAGTGGTGGGCGGAACATCCATCTAAGTGATTATTTAAGCCATTTCAGTGACAACTAATTACGCTAGCTCATTTTCATTATTTCTAATAGAATAAATATCAGATATATCTGGGTGTCTGAATTAGCTTAACGCAGATTAACATAATGCTCAGTTAGTTAGTTAACAGATATGAATACCAAATATCTAATAGTTGTTGCAGTAATGACAGCAATGTTAGTTGCAGCAACAGCACTTGCAACAGACAGTGCATTTGCAGACAAGAAGAGAAAGAGTTACGAGAAGAGCCAAGCAGTCGCCCAAACCAATGAGTGTGGCAATGGCGACACCCCAATCGATGTGTTCTGCCAGAATCTAGCATCACAGATACAGGGTGACGACAATACTCCAGTTCTTGAAGCTGAACAAGGCTCCGACTAATAAACCAAGAACACCGTAGTTAAACAACAGCTAAGCGACAATCGCATTAGCTGAACCGCAACTTTTTTTATTTTTTAATTGATAAACACTTTTCGGATAACTTGCTGACCAGTTTTTATTTCTTGATGGTGTATTATTCGGCGTCTGGCTTCCAAATGTAATGCATATCAGCTAAAGTCGAAGAGAACCCGCAATCGGGGCAAGTTTCTCTAAGTCTCATCATCATAGAGTCTTTACCATTACAACTTTGATTTCGTCATTCACAATCTTCACGGGATCAGAGCCGAAGAGTTCAAATGAATTCTGACTGTCGCTTAGATGTTCGTTTGCTTCATCTAATGTGAAGAGTTTGATTTCAATGTTGGACCTAGGAGTCGTATAGTTTCTGTCATAAGATCTTTTTGGAATTCTGGCAATGTCTCCGAGATCTCGTCGAAACACAAGCCACTTTCCATCATATTCTTTGACTGTGTACCGATGATTATCTATTACTGTTGTAAATTTATTTTCTTGCTGAAGCTGTGATCTACTGGACTCTTGCAAATCTTTGAAGTGGCAGAAATCGCTGCCATTTTGAGATGCTCTCCAATGGGATTGATCTTCATAATTGGTCATAACTTTCACCGTTACTGCTCACGGAACTTAACGACACAATCGTTACATAGCTAGCAATTTGATCGTGCCAATACCCTCTACTTCCTCTTCTATACTGTTTGTCGCTTCGCTAAAGCAGCCGTAGCCGTCGCAAATGCTTTTATCTGTGTTTAAACCTATATTTGGTGTAGCCATTGGTCTAACCGCCTATGTGATCAAAGATTCAGTTGAATGTTGGATTCCAATTCTATTTTCGACTTAGACTAGTCAGTCGTTTCTCTAAATCATCCATAGTTTGCGTACTACCGATTGCTAATGGAACGCCAGCATCATCTGAATTGCTTAAGTCTACAATTGCTAGACGATAGAAATGTTTGATATGTTCAATACCAGCAGTATCACGCCAACGCTCTTGTGTATCTCATATTATTTGTGTGCACGAGATTAATTAATGATTTTACTGGATGTTACTTTCTGTATCTAATTCCCTTTCTCAGATGTAACATTTGCTCCTAGTTGTTAGAAATAAAAATATTTCTATATATATATAAAAGTAATAAGAGGTTGAAACACTAACACAATTGTGTGCTCCCACTATCTGGAAATAGAGTCGGAGGAAGAAAAGAAATTACTAGATGATAGAATAGAGTTCAAGTTATGGGCTGCACATCGACACCTTGATAAACTGGAAAAGATAGAAAAATTTTATGGCGGGATAATGGGAAAAAACAGGATTTATGCAGAGGATGAATTGGATTGTTACATTGCACAAATAATCGGTGCTAAGGACTCTTTACTGATGTTGATCAATGAGAGACTTAAATTAAACATCCCGGAAGACAAAGTGACATCGAAGACAATTAACAAAGAACTCGAAAAGAGAAATAACCAGGCCATAGTCTTTGATTTGAACAAACTCAACTGTGACAAGAGTTCCTGGTATTGGATATTAAGGAAACTTAGGAATAAATCCATTCATCTTAGTATACTAAGTAAACAAGCGAAGGTAAATGTCGGAGCCACACCGTCTACGGTTAAGAATTATCTTCTTTCGCCTCCCGATTATAACACTCCTATGGATAAGGAAATCATTGTATTTCTAGAAGAGAACCTTACAAATATGAGAAACCTGGTAGATAGAATAAGAGAAAAGGTAGACCAAGTAGATAAGAGTGGATAAAGAAAATACTTCGAATCTGGATACTATGATTTTTGCGCATACACCCCTCTGTAATCAAGTTACAGGGAGCGTTTTTCCTTAAGTGATGTTGACTGGCCTTAAGTGAGGATATCTTTTATTACTTCATTTGAAAATCTCTAGTATTCCAAGTTCCTCATCATGAGTTGTCGAAGCTCGCAAGAAGCTGCTCAAGAAGGAAAAGGAGTTCACAACTTTGCGCGATCAACTTAGCCAGCAACGACGGGATCTGCCGTGGGTAGCCGTTAATAAGGAGTATGTCTTTGAGGGACAGAATGGGAAACAAACCTTGTCAGAACTTTTTGACGGAAGAAACCAACTATTAGTCTATCACTTTATGTTTGATCCGAGCTGGAAGGCAGGATGTTCACTTTGTTCCTTTGTGGCAGACAATTTCAATGGAATAATTGTGCATTTGAACCAAAGAGATGTGACCATGATCGCTGTTTCTCGGGCGCCATACAGCAAGCTGGCGGCGTACCAAAAGCGGATGGGCTGGG
>JBKPHJ010000376.1:0-3968 GCA_046729835.1 Thermoproteota archaeon | reverse complement strand
GATGGTAGCTTCTCCTCCTTCGTTGTCAGTAGCGATCCCTGATTCGTCGCTAATCGATTCGAAAACACTTTTGGAAAAGAGCTTGCGAGTAGCCCAGTTTGCACGTGCATTTTCCATTTTCCGAGTGAAGCAAGTCTATCTATACCACGATATTTCCTACAATGCTAAACATGATGATGTTAAGTTAATCACAACCTTGTTAGAATACTTGAATACACCTCAGTATCTAAGGCGGGTATTGTATCCCAAGATGAAGCAGCTCCAGTATGCAGGCATGCTTCCGCCTATAAAATCTCCGCATCACAAGAAATTTCTGAAAACCGCTCACGTCAGGGCAGGTGAAACAAGAATGGGGGTATTACTAAGACACAAAGGTTCATGGGTAGTTGATGTCGGTTTAGACCAGGCCATACCTTTTCTGGGTTCGAATCAAGACAGTCGTAAATCTAATTTTAGGCTGTCAATGTCGGAAGGAAAACTGGTTGCTGAAGAAATCAAAGACGCGAATTTGGGTCCGGGGTATTGGGGTTATAATATCATCCAACTTTACTCATTATCGGAACTCGCAAAAAGATCTACGACAGTCAAATTCGTGATAACCTCCAGGAATGGCAGATCAATTTCTATTATCCGTAAGTCTCTGATTGAAAGTTTGAGCAATACTGCGGAACTGGTAATCGTATTCGGCTCGCCCCGCAAAGGAGTATTAGAGACCGTGAGCAAAAACGATGTAATGAAGTTCAGTTCTCCTCTGATCATTAACATGTTTCCATTGCAAGGCACAGATACAGTTCGCTTAGAGGAAGCTATCATGGGATCCCTTGCCATCATAAATAGCATTTGTGTTTCATTGGGTGATAAAATTGCTCACGAATTTAGAAATTTCAACTGAATATTTGTACATAAATTTATTAAAGGGGCAGGTAGAGGGATGGTCTATCCATGGGCCATAGAAAATACAGCTCACCGCGAAGAGGTAGTGTCGCGTTTCGACCTAGAGCTAGAGCAAAGAGTCTGGAACCAAGAGTCCGAAATTGGGCCCAAAGCGTAGAAGATAAACCTTCCATAGGAGCATTTGCAGGGTTTAAAGTGGGGATGTTAAATGTAGTGACTGTAGATGATAGGGAGAGAACGCCAAATTTTGGTAAACAACTAGCGAATCCATCTACCTTGGTGGCTACTCCACCTCTTACAGTTATAGGTCTACGCGGTTACGGCGCGGGCAATAGCGGAAGGCATTCCCTGTTTGACCTTATTTCTAGAGACGGATCAAAGGATCAACACAAAAAGGCGCGAGTGATCTTCTCAGAGGAATCAATTAAGAAAGCAGATGAACAATTGAAGAGCGTAAGGACTATAAACGCTGTTGTATCCGTGTCACCTAACGAAGTAGGTTTGTCACAAAAAAAACCTTATGTTTTTGAAGTTCAGATTTCAGGGGGCGATGTACCTCAACAATATGAATACGCAAAGTCGATCTTGGGCAAGAAACTAAAGGTGAATGATATTTTTCGGGTTGGCCAAGCAGTTGATGTAGCTGCCATTACTCGCGGCAAAGGAGTAGAAGGACCCATAACTCGATTTGGAGTTAAGAGGAAACAACACAAATCAAGAAAAAGTGTTCGAGCGGTGGGTACTTTAGGCCCCATTTCGCCAGCAGTCGTAATGTACACTGTTGCAAGGCAGGGTCAAAGAGGCTTTCATCAGAGGATCGAATATAACAAGAGGATACTGCTAATTGGAAATACCTCAGATGAAGGGTTTGAGTTCAACCGCAAAGGAGGATACAAACACTATGGGTCTTTGAATGGTGATTATATAGTTGTTCGAGGGTCTATTCCTGGAGTTCCAAAGAGATTGATAAAGTTAAGGAACCCGATTAGATATAAGACTAAGAAGATCCTTGAGCCTAAAATAGTAGAAGTGGTGGTTTAGCTAATATGAAAGCGAAAATACTGGGTCTAGATCGCAGCGAGGTGGGTTCGATGGATTTGCCGGATGTGTTTCTAACTCCGTATTTGCCAACGGTTATTCACAAGACATATGTTAGTTTGCTCTCACATTCTTTTCAAGCTCAGGGACGTTTACCCGTTGCAGGACAGATTGTCAGCGCCGAATCACGGAATACTGGCTTAGGGATAGCCAGAATTGCGAGAGCCAGGGGTCAAGGATTTCCCCGAGCAGGTCAAGCTGCTGGGGTCGCTGGGGTAAGGCATGGGAGAGTAGCACATCCACCTGTTTCATGGAGGAGAATTCTCAAGAGGATTAACGCGAGAGAAAGACGATTAGGACTCTGTTCGGCTATCGCAGCAACTGTCAGACGTGATATCGTCCAACGACGAGGGCATGATCTTGGGGGCATATCCGAGCTTCCTTTAATCGTTTCGAATGAAATTGAATCGATTGAGAAAGCAAAGGAATTGCACAACGTATTGATAAAATTAGGCATGCAAGAGGATCTTAAGCGAGCTCGTGCCGGAAGACGGAAGGCTTATGGATCCTTAAGAAAGCATGGTAGAACTTCGGGAGTGAGTGTACTTATTGTTGTGGGTGGAATGAGCAACGTTACCAAACTATCGAGGTCGATAGCAGGAGTTGATGTAACTACCGCGAGAAATCTAAATGTCTTGGATCTTGCGCCAGGGTCAAAACCAATACGGCTCACGCTTTATTCTCAAAATGCGATTGATCGTCTTCAGCTGCTACGTGAATCAGTACACGAAATCATGGAGATGAAAATTAGATGAGTATGCAAAGCAAGGGAGAGAAACGATTGTCCATAGAAGATGCAAGATCAGTTATCATTCAACCATACATTACCGAAAAAACTTTTAATTTGATCGAAAGGGAAAACAAATTGGTTTTTATAGTTAAGGAGAAAAGTACAAAGAATGAGATAAAGGAGGCAATGACTGTTCTTTATGACGCAGACGTAGGAGATATTAACACAGTGCGAACCATCAGAGGTAAAAAAGCGGCGATAAGACTCCTCGATCCAAATGGAGCAAGGGAACTGGCCACATCGTTGGGGCTGGTGTAGAATTGAAGTCAGGTACCACTACTCCTCTTCCCAGTACGTTTAAAAGAGGAATAAATGCTGGAGACGATGGTGTAGTTGGTTAGAGAGTTTAAGTTTAAAGGTTATCTTCCTGAACAGTTGCAGGCATTACCCATCGAATCGCTTCTTCCTCTTTTAAATGCTAGGCAGCGAAGATCATTGGATAAGAGAGTGGGGAAATTTATGACGGATGAAAAGAGAAAATTGCGAGAGGAAATAAAGCTAAATCGAGAAGGTAAACTAAATGTGGAGATCAAAACCCATCTAAGAGATATGATCATACTTCCAGATATGATTGGTGTCACTATCAAGGTACATAACGGCAAGGAATTTTTTCCAGTTAATATTAAACCGGAGATGATTGGACATTACATTGGAGAGTACTCGATTACAAACAAACGCGTACAGCACGGAGCCCCTGGGGTGGGTTCATCAAGGTCTAGTCTGTACGTTCCATTGAAGTGAGCTTATCGTGCCAGAATACAAATATGCCTTAAGTAATTTCGATAAGTCAAGACAGGTGAGGGCAGCGATAAGAGATAAGTCGGCTTCTCACAAGCACGCCAGGGAAGTGGCAGTAGCTATTAAAGGGATGTCGATCGAGAAAGCGCGTTTATTTCTCGAAGAAGTCGCCGCACGAAAAAAAGCAGTCCCATATAGAAGATACAACAATGAGGTGGCACATAGGTCCAACATTCGTGACGGTTTTTGTTCTGGCCGTTATCCTGAAAAGACGGCAAAAGAGGTTTTGAAATTGTTGGACAATCTGGAGGCAAATGCTGAATATAAAGGAATGGATCTAGATGCTCTGAAGATCATCAGCGCAGTAGTACACAAAGGTACAAAGATTAAAAGATTTACTCCTAGAGCTATGGGAAGATCGAGTCCCAAATACAATACCCTTATACAT